>JAGVAH010000104.1 GCA_020060385.1 Syntrophobacterales bacterium
ACTCGTCTGGGCACGCATCCAGGAAAGCATATTTTTCACCAAATGTCGCGTAAATTTTCTTAAGGCTTTATCGGAAAAAACTTTTGGCAATCGCTATAAAATATCCCGCTTCATCTCCTCGAATTCTGTCCTGGTAATTTCTCCCCGGGCGTAGCGCTTTTTCAAGATATCCATGGCGGTTTCCGGTCCCTGGCCTGAATGGGGACGGGAAGGGGAAAAGGAACTCCGTCTGCGGAAAATCAGCCAAAAGACGAAGATGAGGACCAGAAGGACCAGCAGGATGAGTACGAGCTCAATGATTCCGAAGGGGCTCCACCGGAACAATTTTAGTAAAAAATCCTCCAGCATTTTCTGGTCTCCCGGCAAAGAAGAGTTCAAAGTTCAAGATAAAAAGAAGGGATAAAAACACTTTCCATGATTTCCGAATAAGCCCCAAGCCCACAAACGGCTGCCTCCAATTCCCCAACACATTTTTTTCTGTTGAGTCAGGCGGCATTAACCTTAAAGAAAAAATGTATGGGGTTGAGAGAGGGGGGTTGGGGGAGGGGGCAGGGGTCACAGACCCCTGCCCCCTCCCCCAAATCATCGCTATTCACTCCGCCGGCGCCAGTGGGGGCCCGCGGGGGTGTCCAGGACCTCGAGGCCCGCGTCCGCGAGCTCCTGGCGCAGCCGGTCGGCCTCCGCCCAGTCCCGGCGTTTCCGGGCCTCTTCCCGCTGCTCCAGGAGGGCCTTAAGGGCCGGGTCCAGGTGGGGCCGGGGCGCGGTCATCACCCCCAGCACTTCGTCCAGTTCCTGGAGGCGGGCCAAAATCGCGGCCGCGTCGCCGTGGCCCAGGCGGCCCCGGTCGATGTCGGCGTTCAGGTCCCCCACCAGGGCGAAGAGCGCGGACAGGGCCCGGGAGATGTTCAGGTCATCATCCAGGGCGGAGATGAACTCTTTTTTCAGGAGAAAGAGCCGCTCTTCCAGGCTGGCGGTGACCGGGCCTTCCCCGGTCACCAGGGTGAGGCGCTGCATAAAATGGTCCAGGCGGGCCCGGGCCGCGGCCGCGGCCTTGAGGTTGGCCTTGGTAAAGCTCAGGGGTTTGCGGTAGTGGGTGGCCAGAAGAAAGAAGCGCACGTCCCGGCCCCGGAAGCCCTGGCCCAGAAGGTCCCGGACGGTGGCGGCCCCTTCCTCCTTGAGGGGGCGGCCCTCCTGGAGCACCCGGGCGCAGTGGAGCCAGGAGCGGGCCAGGGGCTTGCCCGTGGCCGCGGTGAAGAGGGCGTTTTCGTTTTCTTCGTGGGGGAAGAGGGATTCGATGCCCCCCACATGGAAGTCCACGGTCTCCCCCAGGTTTTTGAGGGCCATGGCCGCGCACTCCAGGTGCCAGCTGGGCCGCACCTTGCCCCAGGGGGTGGAGAAATAGAGGCCCTTTTTCAGCTCCCCCAGCTTCGCCCGCTTGAATAAGGTGAAATCCCGGGGATTTTCCTTGGCGTATTCGTCCAGGTCCACGGTTTTGCCCACCCTGATCTTGCTCAGGTCCACCCGGGAGAGGCGGCCGTAGTCCTTGAAGCGGGAGATGTCGAAGTACACGGAGCGCAGCTTTTCGTAGGCAAAACCCCTTTCTAAGAGGCGGCGGGTGAGCTGCACCATGTCCTCCACGTGCTCCGAGGCCAGGGGATAGAGGTTGCCTTCGGCAATGCCCAGACTTTCCAGGTCCTGGAACAATTCATGGCGGAAATGGCCGGTGAATTCGTCCAGATCCTGGCCCGCGGCCGCAGCCCCGGCCAGGGCCCGGTCGTCCAGGTCGATGAGGCTCACCACCTGGCGCACCTTAAAGGCCCGGAAGCGGAGGTAGCGCTGTAAGAGATCCGCCACCGCCAGACGGCGGGCCACCCCCAGGGAGAGGAGGGCGTTCAAGGCCGGGCCGTCGGTGAAGATCACCGCTTCCCCGGCGCGGCGGGGGTCGAAGGCCTCCTTGGCCCGGATCAGGGTGTTGTAAAATTGGAGGGTGGGGGCTTCCTTGGCGGTGAACAAGGGGGTGGAGAGATAGCGCTCGCCGCCGTCCGGGGCGATGGCGACGATGAGGCCGGATTCCAGCTCCCGGGCCTTGCGCAGGGCCACGGCCACCGCCGCGCCGGAGCTCATGCCCAGAAAGAGGCCCTCCTGGCGGGCCAGGCGGCGGGCGGTCTCGAAACCCTCTTCGTCCTCCACGTGGACGATCTCGTCGGCCATAGTCTTGTCGAAGATCCCCGGCTTATAGGACTCCTTCATGTTTTTCAGGCCCTGGAGGGCGTGGCCCAGGTAGGGCTCCACCCCCACCACCTGGATGGCGGGGTCGAACTCTTTCATGAACCGGTAGAGGCCCATGAGGGTGCCGGTGGTGCCCATGGTGGCGATGACCATGGTGACCTTGCCGCCGGTCTGTTCCCAGATCTCCCGGGCGGTGCTCTGGTGGGCCGCGGGGTTGTCGGGATTGTTAAATTGGTCCGCCAGGAAGTATTTCTCCGGGTTTTCCCGGCTCAGGCGGTAGACCTCTTCGATGGACCCGTCGGTGCCCAGGTGCGCGGGGGTGAGGAGGAGTTCCGCGCCCAGGGCCTGGAGGATGCGTTTGCGCTCCAGGCTGGCGGATTCCGGCATGGCCAGGAGCAGGCGGTAGCCCTTGACCGCGGCCACCATGGCCAGGCCGATGCCGGTATTGCCGCTGGTGGCCTCGATGATGGTCTTCTCCGGGGTCAGTTCCCCCGCGGCCTCCGCGGCCTCCACCATGGCCAGGGCGGGCCGGTCTTTCACGGACCCCCCCGGGTTGAAGTATTCCAGCTTGACGCAGACTTCTACATTGGGGTTGGGGTTAAGGCGGTTGAGGCGCACGATGGGGGTGTGGCCGATGAGCTCCAGGATGTTGCGGGCTTTGCCGTTCATGGTTGCCTGATACTATTAACAAGCGGCATGTTTTTGGAATACAGATTTGTTTTGTCTGTAAAGCCGGATTGACCGATTAAGTCCTCCTTTGAAAAAGGGGGACTCAGACAGTAATGTCCGGTAGAGATTTTGCAGAAGCGACAGCAACTTGATAACTGGAATTGCAGATGCATCGTCTTATCCAGAGACGGTGCGGGCCAAAGCCGCCCGCTGCAAAAACCCCCTCTCCCCTTCGAGGGGAGAGGGCTGGGGTGAGGGGTGGCGTCTACGGCGGCCCATCCCCCCCTCGCCCTCCCCTCTCGCCCCAAGGGGGGAGAGGGGAAAGGATTGAAAATTCCAGGAGATGCTCGACAAGGCAGGCTGCCCTTTTTCCAACAGTCATTTTTCTGTAACTGGTTTAGCAAATATCTTGCCGGACGCTCCTGCCCCTACCCCCCTTTAGCAAAGAGAGGGGTATAACCTGTCTCCCATCTGGAACTCAGTCTTCGCCTGGGAACCAGAACAAACGCTAGGTCTTTCGCAGGGGCGGGCGTCTCGCCCCCCCGTGTCTGGCGCAGGCGAGACGCCTTGGCCACCAAGGGTGACCTTTCAAAACGTCAAATGATCAATCCGGGCCGTCGGACCCGGCCGGGCACCCCTGGGGGGCTGCCCCGGCCTCCTGCACCAGATAACTATTGATTACATTAATCAGGTTTAAAATGAAATGGCGCCGGGCCTCCGGGTGCCCCTCCAGGACTTCCAGCAAGCGGCTGACCAGGGCCAGGACCACTATCCCCGCTTCCGGGGGGGTGATGTTCTCCTGGTTGAAACGCTCCAGGATCCCGTTCACCAGGGGGCGGACCCGTTCGGCCATTTCCGCATCCCGGGGGGGTTCTTGCCGTTCGTTCATGCCCAGATCCTTGTCCGGGGCCCGGGGGCAGGCCCGCAAATTTGGCTGAAGGTACCACATTCCCGGGCTAAATGCAAACCTGGCGCGGCTGGTAAGAAGGGCATATTCTGGAAAAAAAATTGTCTAAAGCGGCAAAGGAAGTTAACCTTTTATTAACACCAGTCGATAATAGTTTAAAGGAGGGGACATGAAAGGCCTGATCCTGAGCGGCGGCAAGGGCACCCGCCTGCGGCCCCTGACCCATACCGGGGCCAAGCAACTGGTGCCCGTGGCCAACAAGCCCATTCTCCATTACGTCATCGAAAATATGGCTCAGGCCGGGCTCCGGGACGTGGGCGTGATTATCAGCCCCGAGACCGGGGAGTCCATCAAAGAGGAGGTGGGGGACGGTTCCCGCTGGGGGGTGCAGCTCACCTATATCCTGCAGGCGGAGCCCGGGGGCCTGGCCCATGCGGTGAAAACCGCCCGGGGGTTTCTTCAGGACTCGCCCTTTGTCATGTACCTGGGGGACAACCTCATCGGCAGCGGCATCAGCCATCTCCTGGCAGCCTTCCGGCAGGACGACCTGGATGCCCTGATCCTGCTCAAGGAGGTGGAGAACCCTTCCCAGTTCGGCATCGCCGAAGTGGACGGCCAGGGGCGCCTGGTGCGGCTGGTGGAAAAACCCCAGGACCCCCCCACCAATCTGGCCCTGGTGGGCGTCTACCTTTTTTCCCCCAGCATTCACCCGGCCATTGACCAGCTTACCCCTTCCTGGCGGGGGGAGTTGGAGATCACGGATGCCATCCAAAATCTCCTGGATACCGGCAAGCGGGTGGGCTGGCAGTCCCTGGAAGGCTGGTGGCTGGATACGGGCAAAAAAGACGATCTCTTGACCGCCAACACCATGGTCCTGGACAGTTGGGGGCAGCGGGAGATTCTGGGAGAAGTGGACGGGGCCAGCCAGGTGAGCGGCCGGGTGAGCATCGGCGCGGGCACCCAAATCATCAACTCCACCATCCGGGGACCGGGGGCCGTCGGCGCCCATTGCCTCATCAAGGACAGTTTCATCGGCCCCTTCACCAGCATCGGGGACCACTCCCGGGTGGAGGGCTCAGTCATTGAACACTCCGTGCTGCTGGCCGGGGTCACGGTCTTTCAGGTGGACCGCCTGGAGGACAGCCTCATCGGCCGCTACGCCAGGGTCTCCCGCCACAACCGCCATCGCTCCCTGCAACTGCTCCTGGGCGATGACGCGGTGGTGGAATTCTAACCAAGCAACAGGAAACTTATGACCAGCACTGTGCATATCAAAACCATCAAGGACCTCATCACTCAGACCCCCCTGATTATTGATCCCCAGCGTGATGGCAGGCGCTTCCAGAACGCCCTGGCCGGCCTCTCCGACAGCAAGCTGGGGAGCTTTTACCGGGGGTTGAACTCCGAGGAGCGCCGCCGCTTTCATTATGTGGCCAACGTCTGCCTGGGATACGATAGCTGGTCCCAACTCTATAAAAGCCTGGTGGTGGAGACCACCCATGAGCGTCTGGTGGATCGCCTGGAAGAGGCCTACGCCAATAAGGCCCAGGAGCTCAGCCGCCGGGAGTCCAACCTGGAGGAGGAACTCTTGTCCATGGGAGAGCAGCTCATGGCCCTGGAAGTGGAAAACAAGGCCCTGCTCCGGGAAAATTACCAGCTGAGCACGGAGCTGCAGAAAATCCGGGAGGAAAAAGGCCTGCTGGAGGACCAGCAAAGGCAGATGCAGGAGATGGTGGAGCGCTACCGCCGCCTCATCGCCGATCTGCGGAGCACGCTGGTCAAGGACGGCGCTCCCGCGTCCCAGCAAAATTAAGGGAAGAATGTTTGGTTACCAGGTTGGCAAAAGGGAAAACCAGCGGCTAACCCAGGGGGGACGTGGTTGCCCCCGGTTTCGCTCCCTGGGAATCGCGAAAATATTGGCCATCAAAACTCTCCTCCTCCCGGTCTCAACTTTTCTGCCTGACGTTTCCCTTTATTGGTGAACCCTCGCCCCCGCCTGGTCTTTCCTCCCCAGCTGCTTCCCAGCAGCCAGGTTGTCCCTCGCCAACCCCGGCCCATGGGGGCCTCTAGGGGATGGTCCTGGTGTGCCCGTTCTTCTGCCCTTGACAACTCCCTGGGAGATGATATTTTTAAAGAAAAAGACAACCATTGCTTCCCCAGGTTTAAGATATTTATTTAATAAAATCGATGCGGTTGGTAATTAACATTTTCGGTTTTAATAATATCGGGATGGAAATTGTTTATGAAAGAAAATGACGCATCATATTACTACACAATATTAAATGCCATACCTTTATCTATATTTGTGGTTGATGAAGATGTGCGCATACATGACCTAAACAAAGCTGCGGCCACAATATTTGGCTTGAACAAGGCAACCATCTTCAAGCGCCGTGGCGGTGAAGTGCTGCATTGTCTCCACTGGCATGATGTGCCCGAGGGTTGCGGGAGAGGAGAATTTTGTCAGACTTGTGTGATTCGTAATTCAGTAAAGACGAGCATGAAAGGGCAAACGGTCACTCGCAGACGCACCAAAGTCGAGTTATTACTAGGAGAGTCAAAGAAGGAACTCGAACTGTTGATCACCGCCAGCCCTCTGCCGAGTAATGATGAGCCGCTGGCGTTATTGATCATCGAGGATATCAGCGAGATATCTACACTGCGGGATATTATTCCGATTTGCGCGAAATGTAAAAAGATTCGCGATGATCAGAAATACTGGCACAGCGTGGAAGTATACTTCAAAGATTATATTGGGGTGGATTTCTCTCATGGACTGTGCCCGAAGTGTGTGAAGGAATTCTATCCGCATTCTTCCGAGGAATGAGACCGACCACCGGCTAGGCGGCGGGCAGCCTCTTTGGCCCCTCTGCCCCTGCCCAGGCCGCGGCGCAGAAACCCAAGTTACAATAAATCCCGGGCCGCGGGCACCCCCGCCAGCCCGGTTGCCTGGCCCACGGCCCGCACCACCGCCTCCGCCAGAACCGCCGCAGCCACCGCGCCCACGGTACTTATATCCACCTCCCCTGCAGACCGCTGGCCGGTGGCCAGGGCAAAGATGGTATCCCCGTCCACCATGGTATGGATGGGGCGAATGGCCTGGGCCAGGCCATCGTGGGCCATTTGCGCCATTTTGTTGGCCCCCTCTTTGGAGAGCGCGGCATCCGTGGCCACTACGGCAATGGTGGTGTTGGCGGCAAACCCCAGCCTGGCCCCGCCCGGTTCTTGCTGCAGCCGTTCCATGGTGTTGATGAAGCCCGGCCCTTGGGGGTCCCGGGGACCAGCCAGAATCCGGCCCGTGGCCGGGTCCACCACGTCGCCGAAGGGATTGACCGCCACCAGGGCGCCCACAGTCACCCCGCTCCCCAGGCGGCGCGCGGCCGACCCCAGGCCGCTCTTGGTGGCCCGCTCCGGTCCCAGGAGTTTGCCCACGGTGGCCCCGGTCCCCGCGCCGACGCATCCTTCCGCCACCGGCCCTGCCTGCGCGGCCTGGCAGGCGGCGTAGCCGGCTTCAAAGCCGGGGCGCACGTCCGCCCGCCCGATGGCCAGGTCAAAGATGACCGCGCCCGCCACCAGGGGGACGACCCCCACCCCAACGTTAAAGCCCAGGCCCCGTTCCTCCAGCCAGCCCATGACCCCTCCCGCGGCATTGAGGCCATAGGCGCTGCCGCCGGTGAGGAGCACCGCCTGCACCCGCTCCACCAGGTTGACTGGCCGCAGGCAGTCGGTCATCAGCGTGCCGGGGGCCGAGCCCCGCACGTCCACCCCGGCCACCGCGCCCTGGCGGCAGAGGACGACGGTGCAGCCGGTGGCGGCCTTAAGGTCGGTCCAATGGCCCACCTCAATCCCCGGGACGTTGGTAATGGTGTGGTTCATGGGCATTCCCCTCCCTTTCGCACCAGGATAAAAACCTGCTGCTGGATACTGCCACGCCAGGAGGCAATTTTTCTCCATACCATAGAGGGGTCCAGGATAAAAAATCAAGGCCAAGATGATGAAAAGCGCCAATGCTTTCCAAGCCTCCTGCCAGAGAGGTTTTCCCGCCTTTGACCTCTGTCCCGGGGATGATTAACTTCATTTAAATAAACTTGCTTATTAAGGAGAATCCCCATGGGACAATTGCTAGCTTGTGCCACGCCAGCAGGCGTGCTTTTGGCCTCTGACAGCCGCACGGAGTTTTTTGAACCCAGCGGCGAAGAAAGTTTCATCGCCGTGGAACGCCTCATCCCTGTGGGCACCCACGCGGTCCTGGCCTCCGCCGGCGCGGTGGAGGGCCACGACCTCTGCCGGGATTTCGCGGCCTTCGCCAAAGATGAAGGCTTGACGGAGATCGACGCCTTGTGGGATGCGGCCATGCCCTTCTTCACCGGCCGCTATGACGAAGTCATGCGCAAGATGTGCGAGAAGCTGCCGGTGGACCCCCTCCACAACATGTACCTGGTGCTGGCCGGATATTCTGTGCGCCAGCCGGAGCGCCCCGCCCGGCTGTTCATCATCTGGAACCGGCTTCAGCCCGCGAAAATCGAGTTCAACCAGGTCACCAACATCTTTACCCTGCCCCGGCGCCTGGGGCTGGAATTCAAGCTGAGCCAGATGCTGGCCCAAAAAGCGCCCTTGGCCGAAATCGTAGCCGCGGCCAAGGCCGCCATGGACAAACTGGCCGGCCAGGACCAATTCATCGGCCCGCCCTTCCACTTCCTCACCATCACCGCCGCGGGGGTGCAGAAGGTGTAGGACGAGGTTAGCGGGGGGCCAGGGATTAAAGGCGGGCGGGGACGCCCGCCCTACGGGTCCCTGTCCCTCCCCCAAACAGCTACCCCAATCTCTTCTATTATCATGTCCCGGAAATACTATTCAAAAGTAGCCCAGTCTTTTCTCCCTCCCCCTTGAGGGGGGAGGGCTGGGGTGGGGGTGGCGTCTTTTTGGCTGATTACAGGTAGTTGGCCAAAGTCGCCCCCCTCCCCCCAACCCCCTCCCCCCGTGGGGAGGGGGGCATTTTGCTTGCTTTTATTTGGCAGGTTATTTCTGGGACACGATACTAGGGGGGCGAGACCGAAGTTGCCATCACCCCGGCCATGTGATAATTTAGGCTTGGCCCCTTTTAAGGGCCAGGCTTATTTTTTCCCCGGACACCTAACTTGCCGCCCGATCTGGACAAACTGCGCATCTCCCGCCCCCAGGGGGAGCGGCCCCCGGCCGCGTCCCGGAGGCTCCGTCTGGCCCTGATCCTGGGGGGGGCGGCGCTGGTCATTCTCCTCAGCCTTTACCTCTGGGGGCCCCTCCGGCCCGCCCAGGAGGTGACCACCGCGGTGGTGGCCCGGATCTACCCGGCCCAGGCTTACGCGGTCCTCAACGCCAGCGGCTACGTGGTGGCCCAGCGCAAGGCCGCGGTCTCCTCCAAAAGCACCGGCCGCCTGGCCTACCTGGGGGTGGAGGAAGGCAGCCGCCTGAAGAAGGGGGAGGTCCTGGCCACCCTGGAGAATGAAGACCTGGTGGCCTCCCGGGACCAGGCCGCGGCCCAGATCAAAGAATCCCAGGCCAGCCTGGCCCAGGCCCAGGCGGAGCTCACCGACGCCAGACTGCAATACGACCGCTATAAGACCCTGGTGGCCAAAGACCTGGTGGCCCGCCAGGACTACGACACCGCGGTGGCCCGCCTGGACAAGGCCAAGGCCGGAGTGGCCGCGGCCCGGGCCCACATCAAAACCACCCAGGCTGCTTTGGCCAACGCCCAGGCCGCGGTGGAATACAGCTATATCCGCAGCCCCTTCGACGGGGTGGTGCTCACCAAGTACGCGGAAGTGGGGGAAGTGGTGGCCCCCTTCGGGGCCGCTACCAACGCCCGGGCCGCGGTGGTGACCATGGCCGACCTTAACTCCCTGATGGTGGAGGCGGACGTGGCCGAATCCAACCTGGACAAGGTGCATCTGGGCCAGCCCTGCGAAATCACCCTGGACGCCATCCCGGGCAAGCGCTTCCCCGGCCAGGTGCACATGATCGTGCCCACCGCCGACCGTTCCAAGGCCACGGTCCTCACCAAGGTCAAGTTTCTGGAGTTCGACGACCGCATCCTCCCGGAGATGAGCGCCAAGGTGGCCTTTCTTTCCAAGCCGCTCAAAGCTGAGGAACGCCGGGCCCGCCTGGCCATGCCCAAGGCGGCCCTGGTCTCCCGGAACGGCCGGGACTGGGCCTTTCTCCTGGAAGGCAACCGGGTCAAACTGGCGCCCCTCACCCTGGGGCCGGAGATGGGCGACCTGGTGGAAATTACCAAGGGGCTCCAGGAAGGGGACAAAGTGGTGCTCAAGCCGCCCCCTTCCCTGGTGGACGGCGCCCGGGTGAAGGTGAAGACCCCATGACAGTGATCAGTAATCAGTGATCAGTAATTCAGTAAAAGATTGAACCTGCTGACAACTGATTACTGGTTATGGAAGATAATCTCGAAACATGACTATTGACACTTCCCCCGCCCCCCTGGTGGAGATCGAGCACCTCTACAAATCCTACCGCCGGGGCAATCAGACCCTGCCGGTGCTCCAGGACATCTCTTTAAATATCAAAGAGGGAGAATTTCTGGCCCTGATGGGTCCCTCCGGCTCCGGCAAGACCACCCTCCTCAATCTCATCGCCGGCCTGGACCGGCCCGACGCCGGCCACTTGCTGGTCCAGGGCCTGGACCTGACCCAACTCACCGAGGCCCAGCTGGCGGCCTGGCGGGCCCGGTCCGTGGGCTTCATCTTCCAGTTTTATTATTTGATTCCCGTGCTCACCGCCCTGGAGAACGTGGAATTGCCCCTGCTGCTCACCCATCTGTCCCGCCATGAACGCCGGGAGCACGCGGAGCTGCTCCTGGAATTGGTGGGCCTGAGCGACCGCAGCCATCACTACCCGGCCCAGCTCTCCGGGGGCCAGCAGCAGCGGGTGGCCATCGCCCGGGCCCTGGTCACCGACCCCGCGCTCATCGCCGCGGACGAACCCACCGGTGACCTGGACCGCAAGTCCGGGCATGAGATCATGGACCTCCTGACCCGCCTCAACCAGGAATTTCAGAAGACCATCATCATTGTTACTCACGACCCGGAGGCCGCGTCCCACGCCTCCCACATCCGCCGGCTGATCAAGGGGCAATTGCTGAATCAGGATGAGGGATAGAGCACAACTTTTTCTGTTTCTTTTACTCCCCCTTTGTAAAGGGGGGCTGGGGGGATTTTGATTAACTCACTGAAATTCCTCTAAATCCCCCTTTTGCAAAGGGGGACTTTAAAAATGCTTTCCTGAAGAGCAAAAGGCGTAGCGCGGGCGTCCCCGCCCGCCTCCTTTGGCCCGGAAGACGTGCCCTTCATGAAACTCTTTCAGAGCCGCGTCGATGCCTGCTAGCGAACTGCCCCGGAATGCCCAGGGCCGCTTTTATCATCTGGACTGCGGCCCCGGGGACCTGGCCCCCTATATCCTCACCTGCGGCGATCCCGGCCGGGCGAGGAAGATCGCCCGCTGCTTCGATAACGTGGCGGTGCGCCGCCGCAACCGGGAATTTTATACTTATACCGGCTGCTACCGGGGCATCCCCCTCTCCGTTATCGCCACCGGCATCGGCCCGGACAATACCGCCATCGCCGTGATCGAGGCCGCGCAATGCGTCTCCAAGGCCACCTTTATCCGCCTGGGAAGCTGCGGAGCGCTGCAGCCGGAGGTCGCGGCCGGAGACCTGGTGATCACCGACCGGGTAATGCGGGACGAGGCCACCACCCTCTCATACGCGCCTCCGGCTTACGAGGCCCGAGCCCACCCCCTTGTCCTGAAGACCCTGGAGGAGGCCGCGGCGGCGCTGGGCGTCCCTTATCACGTGGGCCTCACCTGCACCACCGGGGATTTCTACAGCGGCCAGGGCCGGCAGGCGCCGGGGTTCCCCCTCCTGGAGCCCGGGAAGGTGGAGCGCCTCCGCCGGGCCGGGGTCCTGAACCTGGAGATGGAGATGGCCGCGTATCTGACCCTGGCCGGGGTCTCCACCTATCCCCTGCGGGCCGGGGGCGCGTGCGCGGTCCTCAACAACCGCATCACCGGGGCTTCGGTCTTCGATTCCTCCCGGCTCAAGGCCCTGGCGGAAAAGCGGCTGATCCAGGTGGGCCTAATGGCGGTGGAGATTTTAGCGGGGAAAGATAAGGTAGCCCAGGCTGGAAAGCCTGGGCCACCGAAAACCGAAAATTAAAAACTAACCGGCTGTGGAAAGATAGCTTGTGAGCCTGAACAGATGAAGTTTTTATCCCCCCCTTTGAAAAAGGGGGTAGGGGGTATTTTATAACCGCCTGAAATCCCCCTAAATCCCCCTTTTCAAAGGGGGACTTTAAGACCCTGAGAGTTTGGATTTTAATTTTCCAATTACTGTCTATATATAACGTAGCAACTGCATTTTAAGCCATGATCAAACTCACCTGGCGCAATACCTTAAGGCATCCTTTGCGGGCCAGTCTCACGGTCCTGGGCATGGCCGTGGCCATCCTGGCCTTCTGCTTATTGCGCACGGTGGTGGCGGCCTGGTATGCGGGGGTGGCGAACGCCTCCCCCTCCCGGCTGGTGACCCGGAACGCCATCTCCCTGATGTTCCGCCTGCCCCTGGCCTATCTCCCCAAGATTCAGGCCGTCGCGGGGGTCAAAGCCGTGGCCTATGGCAGCTGGTTCGGGGGCGTGTATATCGATGAGCGGCACTTCTTTCCCCAGTTTTCCGTATCCGTGCCCGCCTATTTCGAAATCTACCCGGAGTATCAGCTCCCCGCCGCCCAGAAAATGGCCTTTTTCCAGGACCGGCGGGCCTGCGCCGCGGGGCGGCAGTTGGCCGCGCGTTACCGCTGGAAACTGGGGGACGCCATCATCCTCAAGGGCCGGATCTTTCCCGGGGAGTACCGCTTCATTCTCCGGGCCATTTATAACGGCCGGGAGCCCACCACCGACGAAGGCCGCTTCTTCTTCAACTGGGAATATTTGAATGAGGCCTTGAAAAAAGATATGCCGGCCCAGGCGGACCAGGTAAGCTGGTTTCTGGTGGAGGTCGCCCGGCCGGAGCTGGCCGCGGCCGTGGCCTCCCAGATCGACGCCATGTTTAAGAATTCCCTGGCCGAAACCCTCACCGAGACGGAGGCCTCCTTCTTCCAGGGCTTCGTCTCCATGACCGAGGCCATCCTCATCGCCATTCAGGTGGTCTCCTGGGTGGTCATCGGCGTCATCCTGGTGGTTTTGGCCAACACCATGGCCATGAGCGCCCGGGAGCGCCAGGGGGAATACGCGGTACTGAAGACCATGGGCTTTAGGCCCCGGCACCTGGCCGGACTCATCTTCGGGGAATCCCTGCTCCTGGCCCTGGCCGGGGGCCTGGTGGGCCTGACCCTCACCTTCCCGGCGGTGCTGGTTTTTAAAAGCCAATTGGGCCAATACTTCCGGGTCTTTCCCCTTACCCGGCTGACCCTGGGCTTGGGATTGGGGGTGGCCCTGGCCGTGGGGGTGCTGGCCGCGCTGCTCCCCGCCTGGCGGGCCTCCCGGGTGGGCATCGCCGCGGCCCTTAGGAAGGTGGGGTGAGAAAGACAGGGAGCAGGGACCAGGGGCCAGGGGTTTTAGTAATCAGTAATCAGTTTTTTTCACTGGCCACTGATTACTGATTACTAACCGTTTCCTTGAACAATCTCAGTAATCATGCTTAAGCTGACTCTCAGAAACCTGCTCAGGCATCCACTGCGGGCCGCGCTCACGGTGGTGGGCATGGCCCTGGCCATCCTGGCCTTTGCCCTGTTGCGAACCATGGTGGAGGCCTGGTACGCGGGGGTGGACGCGTCCTCCCCGGTGCGCCTGGTGACCCGGAACGCCGTCTCCCTGATGGACACTCTGCCCCTGGCTTATGAGGCCAGGATCAGGGCCGTGCCCGGAGTCACCGGGGTGGGTCGCGCGTTTTGGTTTGAGGGCGTTTATATCGACAAAAAACACTTCTTCCCCCAGTTTGCCATCTCCATGCCCGGTTACCTGGACCTGCTTCCGGAACTCCTTTTTCCCGAGGACCAGAGGCTATCCCTGATCCAGGACCGCCGGGGCGCCCTCGTGGGCCGCAAACTCGCGGCCCGCTTCGGCTGGAAAATCGGGGACCGCATCATTCTCAAGGGCACCTATTTCCCCGGGGAGTATCAACTGGTCATCCGGGGGATTTATCAAGGCCGGGACCCCAGCACGGACGAAACCATGCTCATCTTCCACTGGGATTATCTCAATGAGCAGATGAAGAAGCTGGCCCCGGACCAGGCGGACAAAGCGGGCTGGTTCCTGGTGGAGATCGCCTCCCCGGACCAGGCCGGAGAGGTGGCCGCGAAAATCGACGCCATCTTTAAAAATTCCCTGGCGGAGACCCTGACGGAAACGGAGAAGGCCTTCAACCTGGGGTTCGTGGCCATGACCGAAGCCATCCTCATGGCCATTCGGGCGGTTTCCTGGGTGGTCATCGGCGTGATCCTGCTGGTCTTGGCCAACACCATGGCCATGAGCGCCCGGGAGCGCCTGCCGGAATACGCGGTGCTCAAAGCCATGGGCTTTCGGCCCCGGTTTCTCACCGGGGTCATCATGGGCGAGTCTTTGGCCCTGGCCCTCCTGGGGGGGGTGCTGGGCCTGGCCCTGACGCCCCTCCTCATTAAGGCCCTGCCCGGGTCGGTGATGCAGTATTTTGGCGTCTTCAACGTCACCACCGCCACCTTGGCCATCGGCCTGGGGGTCTCCCTGGCCGTGGGCCTCCTGGCCGCTCTCCTCCCCGCCTGGCGGGCCTCCCGGGTGGGCATCGCCATGGCCTTGCGGCGGGTGGGCTGAGAGTTTGGGGAAGGGGGCCAGGGGTCACAGAGCCCCTCCCTCAACCCTTTCCCCGGGGTGGGGAGAGGGGTTTTATGCTTGTTGCCGGAGAGTTTTTACCTCCCCCCTAACCATCTTCCCCTGCCGGGGGGAGAGGGAATAAGAGGAAAGATCTTTTGGCGAAGGCCATAAGGGAGTCCAGGGAACATGGTTCTACCTAGCCCACCCCGGCGAGGGCAGGAGATGGCTTTGATTTTTTTCCGTTTTCAGGTAGATTTTTTAAAACCAATAACTGGCCCCTGGCCCCAGATCCCTGGCCCCTAAAGAGGCCCATCCCCTTCTCTTGGAGCCAGCGACAAGGAGGATTGCCGTGTATGTGCAAAGACTGGCCCTCCCGGTGGCGGCGCTGGTGTTGCTGCTGGGTTTAAGCGTGGGCGCCCAGGCCCAGGAGAGCCCCCTGGGCAAGGCGGTGGCCTCCTTATTCGCCGACCGGCAGCAGGTCCAGCACGTTGCCCATGCCGCCTGGCGGACGGCCAAGGATGACGGCCCCCAGGCGGCCATGGTCAAATCCTTGGCCCATCTTCAGAAGGCCACCGCGTCCGCGGAGATAATTCCCGCCCAAGCCGCGCCGGACGCCTTTGCCGCCTGGTGGTATAATGTGGCGGCCCAGTATTGGTGTGAGAAGGCCGCCAGGCACCGGGGCCGGGAGGGTTTTGCCAAGGCCATCGAGGGCATCACCCTGGCCCGGCAGGACCTGGAAAGGGCCCTGGGCTGGGATGCGAAAATCGCCGACCCGGCCTTCCGGGAAGCCTACCGGCTCATGCAAGGCTTTAAATGACCATGGGCTTCTAAAATTTCTGAGCCAATTCTTTGAGCCATCGACCAGGAGAATTGACCCGAAAATGAAAAGACCCGTCATGATGGCCGCGGTCCTGGTGTTCTGGGGATGCTTCTTTATCGGCGCCTGCGCCCAGGAAAATCCCCTGGGCCAGGCAGTGACCGCCTTATTTCACGACCGGCAGCAGGTGCAGCAAGTTTCTTATGCCGCCTGGAAGGCGGCCAGGGATGACGGCCCCCAGGCGGCCATGAGAAAATCGTCTAAGTATCTGCAAAAGGTGAACGCGGCTGGAGACGAGATTCCCGCGGCTGCCGCGCCAGATGCCTTTGCCGCCTGGTGGTATAACGTTGCGGCCCAGTATTGGTGCGAGATCGCGGCCAGGAACCCGGGAGGGGAGAGCTTTGACAAAGCCGCCCAGCGTATCAGAGGGGCCCGGTGGGACCTGGAAAGGGCCTGGGGCTGGGATGTGGACCTGGCCAAGCAGGCCCATCAGGATGCCTATCGCCTCATGGATGGTTATAAATAAGACAGTTTTTAGTTAAAAGATTCTGAAAAATAACCTTTTTAACCGAAAACCCGAAAGACCGAAAACTGGCCCTTGACCCCTAAAATGCCCATACCCTCTCTTATAGCTACCGCAACCTCCTGACCGGGCGGCTTATCTTCCCCTTAAGCGGTGACGCGTTGACAACTTGCCGCCTTCGTGAGAGAAATTTTTATGCCCGGCGTACCAGAAAAACCAGAGCAACCCTATGTAACCTGGGCCTTGGAGCGTGAGGCGCAGCAGTCCTGGTGTCAACAATTGGGGGTATGTCCGGTGCAGCGGGGAATTGCGCGGCCAGCCCGGTTCGCCAATGATCCGGTCTATCCGCACGCTCCCGATGATCACACCAAGGCCCTGTTTGTGCCCAACCGGATCCTCGCGAAATACGAACATCATGCCTGGAGAGATATAGCATTTGCCAAAAGGTCTTTCCTCTTATCCCCTCTCCCCCCAGCGGGGGGAGAGGGTTAGGGTGAGGGGGGGCGGAAAAAACTTTTGGCAACCA
>JAGVAH010000167.1 GCA_020060385.1 Syntrophobacterales bacterium
GGAGCACCGCGCCCCGCCGGGCCACCTCCCGGCCCACCTCCCGGGCCAGGGCCAGGATGTCCGGGGACGCCTCGCCCCCGCCGATAACCGCCAGATAAAGGTAATTAGACAACGGATGTTTTCCTTTGGTGACCAGTCTTGCTGAAATGATGTATCAATTCCAGATCAGATTCCCAAAGACAGTCTTAATTCTTCTGCCGGTTCCCTGGCCGGTCAATCTTTCTGCCGCATCTTTAAGGGGGGCTGCCAGGCGGTGACACCGGGGGCAGGTCGCCCCCAGGTGTTGCCGTAATCATCAGGCCAGCCGGTAAAATGGCGGACAATCAGGCGGTGCAGCATGTCCATGTTGGGAAGAATGCCGTGAAACCCCGCCACCTTGGTGACCAGCCTATCCTGGATTTCCCAATAGCCGTAGTCGTCAGGAGTAACGCAGATGAGATTCTCCAGATTGAGGAAAGGGGGTACCGCACTCTCAAAGGGCACCGTGCCGTCGCCGGTCACCTTGCTCTTCACCGGATCTTTGCCGTCGCCCCAGGTATTGTCCCGGTCACTGGACTGAAAATTATAGATGGGCCCCTGGGGTGTATGGATAACTTCCAGACGGACGCGGGTGGTGGCATCCACCCCCACCACGCAGAGCCAGTCTTGGGCGGTCAACCCTGCGTTCTCCAGCCGGAAAGCTTCCAGCCGCTGCCGGTGGCTCTGGGCGGTAGTCAACATGGCGGCAAAAAGCTCTTTGGCCTGTTTCTTGGGGGCCTTCTTACTTACGGCATACAAACGGACATATTCTTCCAGGGTTTCCAGAACCGTGGCCTGCCAGGAGCCAGGCTTGAAAAAGTCGGTAGTGATTCCCGGAAAGGAGGGAAGCAGATGATAAAGCGCGGGCGTCACCCGGGCCGCTTCCCGTTCCCTGGAACTGGGGCTGGTGCCCAGATTGGCCGTGCCGGTGGTGACCTTGATCACCGCTTCGAAGGAGCCCCGGAAAGGGGTGGCCAGGGTGGCCACCTTGCCCACCCTGGCCTGATCCCCGAATTTCTCCAGATAGCCGGTGATTATCAGGCCGCCCATGGAGTGGCCCACCAGATTGACTTTGGGTCCATCCCCATAGGAGGCGTCGAAATAGTGCCGCAATAACTTCGTCCGCTCAATCACCTCGTCGATAAAGGTCGCCAACTGCTCTTCCACCAGTTTGAGAGGTTGCCGCCAGTCGTAAGCGAAAGGGAAGACCGGCACCGGGGCGTCAGCCCTCTCACTCAAGTTGTGGCGCAACTCCTGGACCAACTCCTGGTAGGCAATCTCATAGACCTGGTCCGGTTGGAGACGGGCCGGTTCCCGGGCCTCGTAGAGGATATTGTCGGGGTGGAGGGAAGTGCGCTCATAATCCTTGGTGAGCACCGACCAGACGGTTTCAGGGGGCAAGGGATATTCGTCCCGGAGACAGGTTGCCGTAATCCCCGGCACGACAATGACAGGGTTAGCCAGGCCCATGGTTTTCTCCTTCTGCGTTGGGGCTGAAGCGGAAGAGCCTCAAATCCCCTGGCAAATTTTTAATCATGCTCCCTGTAGCACCCCAGCTCACGCTGGTATTGCGCCATTTGCCGGTATGATTTTCTTCTTGCACCTTCGGATCTTAGAGATTGTCTCCCATCAGGCCACGGCTGGGAATATCCCGGCAGGAGGTCAGCCATTGAATGCGCCGATAATCTCCGCCGCTGCCCCGGGGTGGCGCAAGGCCAGGGTGCAAAAACTCACCGCATCCGCACCCGCGTCCAGGTATCTCTGCACATCCTCCCGGTTTCTCACCCCGCAGCCCATAATTATTGGGAGACTCACCTTGGGCCGCAGGCCGGTATTATAGCTCAAGGCCTGGGCCAAGGCCGGGCCCCCGGAGACGCCCCCGCCCCCCACCCGCCACAGGGGGGAGCGCTTTTGGGGATAGACCAGGTCAAAGGGGATGGTGTTGACGGCGTGGAGGGCGTCCACCCCCAGCTTTTCCAGTTCCTGGGCGAACTCGTAGGGGTGGCAGATACTGATCTTGGCAATTAGAAAGAGTTTGGGGTGCTTCCCCTTCACCTCCTGGCAGCACCTTAAGGCCTGGGCCACGTTTTCCCGGATGGCCTCTGCGGCATTGGGGCAGGAAAAGTTGAGCTCCAGGGCCCAAAATGGGGAACCAAGAGTCTGTTGGCAAATCTCCAGGGCTTCCAGGGTGTCCTTGATGGCCAGGGCCATGCCCTTGGCAAACTCCGGATAGAGATTGGGGATGACCTGTAAACCTTGGTTAATGGCAACCTTGATCTCCCGGGCGCAGGCCGCCACCCCCTGGTTGGTGAGGCCGTAGGCGTTGAGCATGCCCATGTCGGGAAGCCTGCGGATATATCTCCAGGTGAGGGGGTTCCAGGCGCTAAAATTTCCCTGGCGCACAAACCTGGTGGCGGATTTGGCGAAAACCGTCGTCCCGGTCTCCTGGACCGCCTGGAGCAGCCGCCGGTACGCGGGCAGGAGGGTATAGGGAAAGATGCCCCGGCCCCCTGGCCCCAGGGCCGTGGAGATGACTACCGTGGAGATTTGGCCTTGTTCCGTCCTTATCATGTTTCTCGCCTGTCATCTCCCGGTCAGGCATGGGAGCAGGGGTCAGGGGTCAGGGGCCAGGGATCAGGGGCACCCGCGTCTCCTCCGTGGTAATTCATCCCCTCATCCCCCAGGCCGACATCCATAAACCGGAGGGGCAAGCTATCGGCCAGGAGAAAGCCCTGGCGGGTAGGGACCGCCCGGCCCCGGTGCACTTCTATCAATCCCGATTTCTGAAGCTCAGTCAAGGTCTTTTCCCATTCCGGGGTCCGGCGGAGCAGGTCCAGGGAGACGCCGTCTTTGGTGCGCAGACCCAGGTAAAGGGCCTCCAGCCGGAGCTGCTCCGGCGAAAGAACCTCCCGGGCCGCCACCGGGAACCGGCCTTGGGCCAATTCCTGGCAATATGCCTTGACCGACGCCACATTCCACCAGCGTTCCCCGTCCTGAAAGGAATGGGCCCCCGGCCCCAGCCCCAGATAGGGGACATGGCTCCAGTACTTGCGGTTGTGCCGGGAATAATAGGGTTTTCGGTTTTCGGTTTTCGGTTTTCGGCTAAAAGATTCTTGGTTATTAATGAGCCACGGGCAAAAATCTTCGTTTGCCGAGAATTGTGCTTTATGAGGGAGCGAAGCGACCAAAAAATTCCCTCCCCCTTGAGGGGGGAGGGTTAGGGTGGGGGTGGCGTCTCTTGGGTTGATTACAGTTGCTTGGCCAAGACGCCCCCCTCCCCGTAACCCCCTCCCCCCGTGGGGAGGGGGGACGGGATGAATTAGACTTTTGCCAGCGCTTATAATGATGTGGTAATCAGATTCTTTTCCCGGGTCTCGCAGCCGGGCGAAGTTGGAGATTTCGTAGTGCAAATACCCTCTTTCTTCCAGGAAACGGGAGGTGAAAAGGAAAAAAGCCCTTTCCCCCTCTTCCCTGGCCGGGGTAACTTCTCCCCGGGCCTGCCTGCGACCCAGGGGAGTTCCCGCTTCGTAGGTCAGCTGATAACAGGACAGATGCTCCGGAGCAAAGGCCAGGGCCTGCCCAAGGGTCTTCTCCCAGTCCTCCAGGCCCTGCCCCGGCAGACCGTAGATCAGGTCCAGGCTGAGGTTGGCAAAGCCCGCATTCCTAACGGCCTCCAGGGCCTGGACCGTCTGCCGGGTATTATGCCTGCGCCCCAGGAAGGCCAGTTCCCGGTCATGAAAGGATTGGACGCCCACACTTAACCGGTTGACGCCCAGGTCTTGATACAGCCTTATCTTTTCCCCAGTCAAATCATCGGCATTGGCTTCCAGGGTCACTTCGGTATCGGGGAGGAAGGAAAAATGCCGCCGCAGGGTCTCCATCAGATGAGCTATCGGCCCGGCCTCCAGGAGGCTAGGGGTGCCGCCCCCGAGGTAAAGGGTGTCGAAGAGGCCGAACTGGCCTTGATAAACCCAGGCTTCCTTTTCCAGGGCCGCCAGCCAGTCCGGAATCAAAGCGCCGTCCGTGATGGAGTAAAAATCGCAGTAATGGCATTTGCGTGGACAGAAGGGCACATGCACATAAAGGCCGGGTAGGGCTGCGTCAGTTGTGAGGTTCATCGCTGTCATCAGTCGTCCAGCAATGGTCAGTCAGCCTCCAGGGGTTTCCCCTCGACGGTGTGAATCCCCTGGCGGGGAATCAAGGCCAGGACATAGCCGGTATCTTCTCGGAGGTCTTTGGTGATCGTCACCCGGACCTGTAAATCGCCCTGGTAGGTCAAGAGGGGGGCAACGGAGATGTGGCTGCAATTGCAGGTGCGCACCAGGACCAGATGGGTTTTGAAGTTCACCTTGGGGCTTTCCCCGGGAATATGCCAGGCCGCCCACAGCTTGTCCAATTCCCCCTGGTTGGCAAAATAGCCCCGGGCCGGAACCTGCGCGGCGCTGGCATTATCAACCCGGCCCGGCCATTCCTTCAAGGGCTTTATTTCTCGACCATCCGCCTTGGCCAAGGAGGTTGAAGAACAGATGAGGATGCCGATAAGTATCAGCAAAAATAATTGCCGGGATTTACTTTTTCCCATGGCGATCAGGTCCTCGATTTATTCATAGGGTAGGCCATGCACAATGCTTTTCTCTTTTCTCCCTCCCCCTTGATGGGGGAGGGCCGGGGTGGGGGTGGCGTCTTTGGGCTAATGGCGGTCGCTGGCCCAAGTCGCCCCCCTCCCCCCAGCCCCCTCCCACCAAGGGGGGGTAGTTAGATTCCTGGCAGACACTGGCTGCCCTATTGCCGAATGAATTCTTCTACACTTCAATTTCAGTTGTCTGTTCTAAAATTTAGCTCCAATTATCTTTGAACATTTTCAGATCAACCGAATTTATAGCAGTATGAGTTGAATTAGGATTCTTGGGGCACACTCCCTTTTGCCGGGCCAGATTTTGATTATAATGTTCAAATATTATTTGTTGCAAATCACTTAAGCGAAATATGTAGAACTCATCTTCGCCCTGGCTGATAAGATGAACAAAGACACAAATTAAATCAGGATCAGTAAGACTTGTTTTTCCTACCCGAAGCCAATGTAATGTCTCCTCAAAGAATATAAAACCACTGACCACTGACCACTGACCACTGACTACTGACCCCTGGCCCCCTCCCCCAAAAACTGTCCCCTCCCTCCCTACTCATTCTCCGTCTTCAGCACGGCCACGAAGGCGCTCTGGGGGATCTCCACCGCGCCCACCATCTTCATGCGTTTTTTCCCGGCCTTTTGTTTTTCCAGGAGTTTGCGTTTCCGGGTGATGTCCCCGCCGTAGCACTTGGCGGTGACGTCCTTCCGGAAGGCGTTGATGGTGGACCTGGAGATGATCTGGCCGCCGATGGCCCCCTGGATGGCGATCTTGAACATCTGCCGGGGGATTTCGTCCTTAAGGCGCTCGCAGACCCGCACCCCCCAGTCCCGGGCCCGGGTGCGGAAGACGATCATGGACAGCGCGTCCAGCTTCTCGCCGTTCACCAGGATGTCCAGCTTCACCAGGTCGCTGTCCCGGTAGTCCAGCAGTTCGTAATCAAAGGAGCCGTAGCCCTGGGTGACGGTCTTCAGGCGGTCGTAGAAGTCGATGATCACCTCCGCCAGGGGGATTTCAAAGGTCACCTCCACTCGCCCCGGCGTGGGATAGCTGAAGCGGGAATTGACCCCCCGGCGCTCCATGCACATCTTCAGGACCGCGCCCAGGTAGCGCTCCGGCACCAGGATGGCGGCCCGGATGTAGGGCTCTTGGGACCCCTTGATGCGGGTGGGGTCCGGGTAGTGCATGGGGTTGTCCACGGTGAGGGTCTGGCCGTCCGCCAGGGTGAAGCGGTACTGCACCCCGGGCACGGTCATGATGATGGATTGCCCGAACTCCCTCTCCAGGCGTTCCTGGACAATCTCCAGGTGCAGGAGCCCCAGAAAACCGCAGCGGAACCCCTGGCCCAGGGCCGCGGAGGAGTCTTTCTGGTAAATCAGGGCCGCGTCGTTCAGTTTGTATTTTTCCAGGGCGTCGGCCAGGGCCTGGTAGTCGTCCGCGGACACCGGGTAGATGGAGGCGAAGACCACGGGCTTGACTTCCTTGAAACCCGGCAGGGGCCGGGCCGCGGGCCGCTCCACCAGGGTGATGGTGTCGCCGATGCGGGTGTCGCTCACGGTCTTGATGCCCGCAATGATATAACCCACCATGCCCGCGGTCAGTTTTTTGCGCACCTCCCGCTGCAACCGGAAGATGCCCACCTCCTCCACCTTATAGGTGGCCTGGTTGTGCATGAAACGGATCTGGTCCCCGGGCTTCACCTCCCCGTCAAAGAGCCGGCAGGAGATGATGGCCCCCCGGAAGGAATCGTACTGGGCGTCGAAGATCAAGGCAGACAGGGGTTGATCCACGCTGCCTTTGGGCGGCGGAATGCGCAGGGCGATGGCCTCCAGGACCTCGTCCACGCCGATCCCTTCCTTGGCGGAACACAGGATGGCCTGGTCCGGGTCCAGACCCAACTCCTGCTCGATCTGGGCCTTGATCCCTTCCACGTCCGCCTGGGGCAGGTCGATCTTGTTGATCACCGGGATGATGGTCAGGTCGTGCTCCATGGCCAAATAAAGGTTGGCCACGGTCTGGGCCTCCACCCCCTGGGAGGCGTCCACCAGGAGCAGCACCCCTTCGCAGGAGGCCAGGGCCCGGGAGACCTCGTAGGAAAAATCCACGTGCCCCGGGGTATCGATGAGGTTGAGCTCGTATTCGACGCCGTCGTCCCCGGTATAGGGCAGGGTGATGGTGTTGCTTTTGATGGTGATGCCCCGCTCCCGCTCGATGTCCATGGTGTCCAGCAACTGGTCTCGGAATTGGCGTTCCCCCACCATGCCGGTCCACTGGATGAGGCGGTCCGCCAAGGTGGACTTGCCGTGGTCGATATGGGCAATGATGCTGAAATTGCGTATGTGTGGCATATGGCTTGGGTATGATTTTAGGGAAGGGGGCCAGGGATCCCCCAACCCCTTAGATTTTTATAAATTAAAATGGGAAGGTATTTCCTTGAAATATTTTATATTTTTTGCGGGCGGCTGTCCACCTGTTGGCGGGAAAAAGGCGTTGGCAGGTTTTTAACGGAGGGAATTGATGCAAAGACCGGCGCAGGTGAAACACCGGCACCGGCATATTCCTAAGCGAATCCCTTTTATCTGGTCCCCGGGTCCAGCTTGGGGCAAGTTGACAGGGGCGGACTTATGCTTACTTTGAGTAAAAATCCTGGAAAGAAAGGAATTAAAGATGTCGACTCCCGCGGTTAATACCGACGCTACCGGTTTGGTGATTCGAGGCTACGACCCGGTGGCATACTTCACGGAAGGACGCCCGGTTCCCGGCCGTGCCGATCTCGAGGTGGAATACCAGGGTGGCAAGTATCTTTTCGCCTCTCCTGCGAATCGCGAGGCGTTTAAAGCAAATCCTGAAAAATATCTACCCCGATATGGTGGCTATTGTGCTTTCGGTGTGGCCATGGGGAAGAAGTTTGACATCGATCCCGGATCGTGGCGCATTGTGGACGGGAAACTCTATTTCAATCTGAATCCCACGATCCTGGAGAAGTGGAGCGCGGATACCAAGGGTTACATTCCGAAGTCGGAAGGATACTGGCCCAAAATTCGGGAGAAGGCTGCGTCAGAATTGTGATGGCCTGCCCCAGGCACGGCAATTCTAAATCCCGCTTGGGAACGAGTAAGGTTACGCCCCTTCCCGCAATCTCCGGGCATCCCCCACCCGCACGGTGGTCCTGGTGCTGTCAAAATATTCCAGGAGGGGGATGGTGAACTTCCGGGAGGTCTGGGTCAGGTCCTTGAACTGGACCACGGTGATTTCCTGGTTTTTCTTGAGGAAATCCACCAGCAGGGCCTTGAGCCCGGCGATGGCCTCCTGGTGGAAGTAGAGGTCTTCCTTGACCTTCACCAGGCTCCCCTGGCGGGTGAGGACCGCCAGCAGGGCCTGGAGTTGATTAGGGGGCGTGTTGAGCGCGGCCGCCACCTCTTTTAGAGTGGGGGGGGAGAGTTGGCCCCGGCGGTAGAGATCTTCCAGTTTTTGGGACAGGTCTTCCTGGGCCCCGGCCAACTGCACCTTGTGCGCGGCCAGGCGCACCAGGTCCTGGTCCAGGACGATGCGTTTGGCCCCCACCAGGCGGTTTAAAAGGTAGTTGAAGAGGCGCACCTCCATCTGGGGGGGCAGCTTGCGGCGCAGCTCTTCTTTGGAAAGGCCGGCTTTCAAGGGATTCTGTTTGTGGTACGCCGACAAGTGACGGCAGATTTCCTCCTCCAGGTCCTGGGCGGTGGCGGCCAGGAGAAAACGCTGGTTCTCCGGGTCGTAGGGCAGGCACTCCCCCTTGCCCTTGAGCGCGTTCAGGAGGCCGTCCAATTCCTGGCCGTCCCAGGGAAGCAGGGCCAGCAGTTCCCCCCGGGAGCGGCCCCCGGCCCCGGCTTCCCGGAGATAAAACCCCAGGGTTTCTGCCGGGGAGCCCTGTTGCAAATTCTTCAGACCGTCCAAGACCGCAGCCTGATGGCGCTTGTGCCGGGGCGGCTGGACGTGGAGGAATTGGCCGCCCCCCCAGGTGAAGGCCGGGGAAAAGCTGCGGATGACAAAGCGGTCCCCGGGTTTCAGGGCCACGGGGTCCCGGAGGAAAAACTGCACGTAGCCTGCGCCCCCCGGGGGCAGTTCGTCCGCGTCCAACAAGAGGGGCATGGCCACGGATTCGCTGGTGCCGGTGTGCAGCCGCACCGCCTGGCGGTGTTTCAGGGCCCGGGGCGCGCTGGCCAGAATCTCCAGGAAGGCGTCCAGGCGTTTGCTGGGGATCAGGGTGCCCGGGGGGGCCACCACCATGCCCCGTTCCACTTCCTCTTTCTCCAGACCCTGGAGATTGACGGCCGTGCGGTTGCCCGCCAGGGCCTCTTCCACGGATGCCCCGTGGACCTGGAGCCCCCGCACCCGGGCCTTATAGCCCGGGGGATAGACCGCCACCGCCTCCCCCACCTTCAGGGACCCGGAGCCCGCGGTGCCGGTGACCACCGTGCCGAAGCCCTTGATGGTGAAGACCCGGTCGATGGGCAGGCGGAAGATGCCCCGCCCCGGCTTGGGGGCCACCTGCGCGGCCAACTCGGAGAGCGCGGCCAGTAGTTCCTCTTTGCCCTTGCCGGTCACCGCGGAGAAGGTGAGAATGGGCGCGCCCTCCAAAAAAGTGCCCTTCAGGGCCTCCCGGGTCTCCTCGGCCACCAGCTCCAGCCAGTCCTCCTCCACCAGGTCCGCCTTGGTGAGGACCACCAGGCCCTTTTTCACATGCAGGAGTTCGCAGATTTCCAGGTGCTCCCGGGTCTGGGGCATCACCCCTTCGTCCGCGGCGATGACCAGGGCCACCAGGTCCATGCCGCTGGCCCCGGCCACCATGTGGCGCACGAACCGCTCATGCCCGGGCACGTCCACGATCCCCAAACGCTGGCCGCTGGGGAGGGTGAGGTAGGCGAACCCCAGCTCAATGGTGATCCCCCGGAGCTTTTCCTCCTTCAGGCGGTCCGGGTCAATCCCCGTGAGGGCTTTGATCAGAGAACTCTTGCCGTGGTCGATGTGGCCGGCGGTGCCTAGGATGACGGGGGCATGGGTCATAATGGGGGCCTCATGCTTCTCCTTCCCCCCATTCTCTCTGGATTTCGAAGTATTCCCGGGGGAAGAGGGGCTGTTGGGAGATGGCGATCTTCACCTGGTGGGCCGCAGTCAGGCGGTTGATCAGGCGTTCTCCCTCTTCTTTCAGGGAGGCGGCCACCTGGGGGTGGACGGTGACCAGGAGGCGGGCGCCGGGAAACTCCTGCGCCTCCCCCGACAATTGGCGCATGATGTCGTGGGCCACGGTCACGGGAGTGAAGACCCGACCCAGGCCGCCGCAGCAGCCGCAGAACTCGGTTACCAGCTGGACGAGGCTGTCCCGCATCCTTTGCCGGGTCATTTCCACCAGTCCCAGGCTGGACATGGGCAGGATGGTGGTTTTGGCCCGGTCCCGTTTGCAGGCCTCCACCAGGGCTTGCTGCACCTGCTCCCGATGGGCCGCAGTTTCCAGGTCGATGAAATCGATGACGATGAGACCGCCGATATTGCGCAGCCTCAGTTGCCGGGCGATCTCGGCGGCGGCCTCCAGGTCGGTTTTGAGGACGGTGTCCTGGAACTGGTGCCGCCCCACGAACCTGCCGGTGTTGACGTCGATGGTAGTCAGGGCCTCGGTGGTGTCGAACA
>JAGVAH010000003.1 GCA_020060385.1 Syntrophobacterales bacterium
ACCCTAACCCTCTCCCCCCGCTGGGGGGAGAGGGGATAAGAGGAAAGAACTTTTGGCAAATGCTATAACTCCCCTATCTCCCGCCCGCAGGGTTATTAAACTGGCAGCCAAGGCGCTGGCCCAGAGACAAAAAAGGTTAGCTGATCTCAGCTAACCTTTTTCATTGACTGGCGCGCCCGGAGGGATTTGAACCCCCGACACATGGATTCGTAGTCCATTGCTCTATCCGGACTGAGCTACGGGCGCGTCTTCGGGTAAGCTGGGATTTTATTCTGCTCTGCAAATGCTCCTCGCACAGGCTGGAAAGCCTGTGCCACCGAAACCTTCATAATAATCTTGGGTGAGCCAAAGGCTCATGAATGAATCATTCCCATAACAATTTTTTATAACCCTTGGAGAGGGAAAGGTCAATCCCCTTTCCTGACGGGCAGCCACTATCCCGCCATCAGCCTGGTCGGCGGCAACCCCTATTCTGCCGGCTCCTCCTGTCCATTATTTGCACTCATTATTATCTAGACGATATCTTTACTAGAACTATTGGCCGGGGTGGTAATCTGTTATAATGGCAGGGGAGCCATATTGGACAGTTCCCGGTCCCCGGCCAAGATCATCTCCGAGGTGACGAATACGAACCCAGGCGCCATTTCCCAACGCAAGCTGCGAGTGACGGGCATCGTCCAGGGTGTGGGCTTTAGGCCCTTTGTCTACCGCCTGGCCCGGGACCACCACCTAGCCGGCTGGGTCTGCAACACTTCCCGCGGCGTGGAGATCCAGGTGGAGGGCGCGGCGCCCGCGGTGGACAGCTTCGTCCGCCAGTTGGCCGCGGACGCGCCTTCCCTGGCCAGGATCGAGGCCATCCTGCCCCTGGCCGCCGAACCCTGGGGCCGGGAGGGATTTTGTATCCTGGAGAGCCAAGACCTGGCGGCCACGGAGGCCCTGATCCCCACGGACGTCTCCACCTGCGGGGATTGTTTCCGGGAGATCATGGACCCGGGAGACCGGCGCTTTCATTATCCCTTCACCAACTGCACCAATTGCGGCCCCCGCTTTACCATCATCCGGCAGGTGCCCTACGACCGGCCCCAGACCACCATGGCCCCGTTCGCCATGTGCCAGGAGTGCCGGGAGGAGTACGGCAACCCGGAGGACCGTCGCTTCCATGCCGAGCCCACGGCCTGCCCCCGCTGCGGCCCCCGGGTCTGGCTGGAAGAGGAGGGGGGCGTGATCAAGGAGGAGGCCCTGAAGGCCGCGGGGCGGCTGCTATGGGCAGGGAAGATCGTGGCGGTCAAGGGCCTGGGGGGGTTTCACCTGGCTGCGGACGCCCGGCATGAGGAAGCCCTGCTCACCCTCCGGGTCCGCAAGGGCCGGGTGGCCAAGCCCTTTGCGGTCATGGTCCGGGACCTGAAGGAGGCGGAGCTTCTGGGGGAGATGGGGGATCTGGAACGGTCCCTGCTCCTGTCCCCGGAACGGCCCATCGTCCTGGTCAGAAGACGGGAGAACGGTCCCGCCTCGTTGCAAGTGGCCCCGGGCAACAATTACCTGGGCTTGATGCTGCCTTATACGCCCCTGCATCTGCTGCTTTTTGAGTATGCGCCCCCGGCCCTGGTGATGACCAGCGGCAACCTCAGTGAAGAACCCCTGGAGTTCACTAACGAGGGGGCCAGGACCCGTCTGACAGCCCTGGCGGACGCCCTGCTGCTCCACAACCGGGATATCCAGGCGCCCTGCGACGACTCGGTGGTGCGCCCGGTGGCCGGGGCCGCGGTGATCCCCATCCGCAGGGCCCGGGGCTTCGTGCCCCGGCCGGTGCGCCTGCCCCTGGAGACTCTCCCCATTCTGGGGGTGGGCGCGGAGCAGAAAAACACCTTTTGCCTGGCCTGGGGGCGCACCGCACTTTTGAGCCAGCATATCGGCGACCTGGACACCGCGGAGACCTTTGATTATTACCGCCAGGCCATCCGGCATTTCGCGGCCCTCTGCCGCCAGGAGCCGCTGGTCATCGCCCATGACCTGCACCCCCAATACCTCAGCACCCGCTATGCCTTGGAGCAGGAAGGTGTCCGGCTGCTGGGCGTGCAGCACCACCACGCCCATATCGCCGCCTGCCTGGCGGAGAACGGGCGTCTGGACAAGTGCCTGGGAATCGCCCTGGACGGCACCGGCTATGGGACGGACGGCACGATGTGGGGCGGGGAAATCCTGGCGGCGGATCTGGCGGACTTCACCCGGGCCGGCCATCTGGCCCCGGTGCGCCTCCCCGGGGGCGACGCCGCGGCCCGGGACCCCCGGCGCATGGCCGCGGCCTTTCTTCATGCCGCTTATGGTGATGGTTTTGAGGCGGCCGCCGAGCGCTTGGACCTCAATTTCAGTGCCTTTGAATGGCAGGTCCTGAAACGCCAGTTGGAAACCGGCCTCAATTCCCCCCTGACCTCCAGCACAGGGCGGCTCTTTGACGGGGTGGCCGCGGCCTTGGGGGTTTGCCGCGTCCGCACCTATGAAGGACAGCCCGCGGTGGAGCTGGAGATGATCGCCTCCCCGGAGGAAGAGGGATTCTACCCGGCGCCCCTGCGATTTAAAGAACAAACACTGCTCCTGGACACCCCGGCCCTGTTCCGGGAGGTGATGGAGGATTACTGGTCCGGCACCGGGCTTACAAAAGTCGCGGCCCGGTTCCATAATTCCCTGGTGCGGCTCCTCGCCGCCGCCTGTGTCCGGGTGCGGGAGCAGACCGGCCTGGAATTGGCGGTCCTGTCCGGGGGGGTCTTCCAGAATGCCCTGATTTTTAGTAAGTTACGGCAGGGCCTGGAGGAATTGGGGTTTGAGGTGCTCTGCCATACCCAGGCGCCCCCCAACGACGGGGGCATCTCCCTGGGGCAGGTGGCCGTGGCCGCGGCCCGGCTGCAAAAAGAAAATAGGGATTAGACAGGAACAGGTTTTCCTGGCCTTGAAAGCTCAAGGTTTAAAGTTCAAAGTTAATCTAAGGCGGCACTACCCCGCCATTGATTGAGGCGGGCGGGGACGCCCGCCCTACGGTCTTTTATTATTTACGGGTGGGCCGAAGGATTAGGTATAACTGCCTTCTATTGTTTTGCCAAAAACCGAAAACCGATTACTGATCACTGATTACTGAATAACTGAGGTTTTTCCATGTGTCTTGCCATACCCATGCGCATCGTGGAGATTGAGGGGGCCATCGGCGTGGCCGACGTGGACGGCGTCACCCGCAAGGTGCGCCTGGACCTGCTCCCCGAAGTCTCTCTGGGGGACTATGTCCTGGTGCACGCGGGCCTGGCCATCGCCCGGGTGGACGCCGGGGAGGCCGAAGAAACCCTCTCCCTGCTCAGGAAGCTGGCCGATGAAGTTTATTGACGAATTCCGGGATAAGGACCTGGTCCGGGACCTCGTCCCCCGGCTGGGGCAGTTGGCCCTGGGGCCGGCCACCATCATGGAGGTCTGCGGCACCCATACCATGGCCGCGGCCCGCTTCGGCCTGAAATCCCTCCTTCCTCCCCAGGTGAGCCTGGTCTCCGGGCCTGGGTGTCCGGTGTGCGTCACCGCCCAGGAAGACCTGGACGGCTTTTTGGCCCTGGGGAAAGAACCCGGGATCATCCTCTCCTCTTTCGGGGATATGCTCCGGGTGCCGGGCACCGCCACCTCCCTGGAGAAAGAGCGGGCCGCGGGCGCGGCGGTGAAGGTGGTCTATTCCCCCTTGGACGCAGTGGACCTGGCCCGGCAGGAAGCCGGGAAACAGGTGGTATTTTTCGGCGTGGGCTTTGAAACCACCATGCCGGCCACGGCCATGGCCGTCCAGTTGGCTGCGGCGGATAAACTCCCAAATTTTTCCGTATTTTGCGTGCACAAGACCATGCCCGCGGCCCTCCGGGCCTTGCTGGCCGCGGGGGAAGTCAAGGTCTCCGGGCTCCTTTGCCCCGGCCATGTGACCACCATTATCGGCGCGTCCGCCTATGATTTCATCCCCCGGGAGTTCGACCTCCCCTGCGCGGTGACGGGTTTCGAACCCCTGGACCTGCTCCTGGGCATCGAATCCATCCTCCACCAGATTTTCCAGGGCCAGGCCCGGGTGGATAACGTTTATCCCCGGGCCGTGCAGGTCCAAGCCAACCCCAAGGCCCAGGCGCTTCTAACGGAAGTATTTGCCCCTGCGGACGCCAAGTGGCGGGGGCTGGGGGTCATTCCTGGGAGCGGCGTGACCATCCGGGAAAAATATGGGCAGTTCGACGCCCGCACTCGGTTTGCCGCGGTCCTGGCCCAGGTACCTCCGCCGCCCCCTTCCCCCTGCCGCTGCGGGGAGGTCCTCCGGGGCGTGCTACGGCCGAAGGAGTGCCCCCTCTTCCACCAGGCCTGCTCCCCGGCCCACCCCCTGGGGCCCTGCATGGTCTCCAGCGAAGGCGCCTGCGCCGCGGTGTACCGGTACGAGAGGGAGTGATAGGAATTGGGGGAGGGGGCCAGGGGTCACAGACCCCTGCCCCCTCCCCCAAACCCCCACCCC
>JAGVAH010000126.1 GCA_020060385.1 Syntrophobacterales bacterium
CGCCCGAGCCCGAACCGAAGTACCCGATCAGGCCCGGCTGGCTGAGGATGATCCTGGCCGCACGATAGACCTTCGCGGCCGAGGGATTGCCGGATGTATCCGTGAAGTTCGCGATCGTGAACCCTTCGTTCATGATCGCATCCATCGACATCATCGACCCGCCGCCGCCTGCGCCATGGAAGCCGCCGGCATGAAAACTGCCGCCGCCGAAGCCGCCGCCGAAGCCGCCGCCGCCATGGAAACCGCCGAAGCCACCGCCGCCATGGAAGCCGCCGAAGCCGCCACCGCGGAAGGCTCGGGCTTCCAGGGGAAGGAGAGGGAGGGCTGCGATCAAGGCAACGCCTAAGATAATCGCCAGAAATATGTTAGCTCTATGCAGTCTCATGACTTATCTCCCTTTTTCGTCTTCTTCTTAGGAGCCGCTTTCTTTTGCGCTGCAGCCGCCTCCTTCAATGACACGAACGTGGCTTTCACCGCTTTATTGGGCGGGATAAAGACAAACAGGCTGTCGCTGAACTGAGGAGCCAGGTTCCAATCCGTAAGGTAAGCGGTCCACTGGGGCGAGGCAGGCAGATTCTTCTGATTAATGATTAGCTTACGGATCAGGGGTTTATCGCCAGCATCGACCCAGATCTGCCAATGGATGTCGTCCCGGTCGAAGGCCAGGTGATGGCATTTGACCCCCCGCACCACGCCCTCCCCTACATAGAGGGCGTGTTTCTGGCCCTTGGTCATAACGGCAAAAGCGTTGTCATAACTTAAGTCGGCCAGCGCCACAGTCAGGCCATACTCTTTGTGGGCCTGGTCCAGGGCCTTGTCGATGGTGGCTGGTGCCGCCATGACGGCATAGGCGTTCTTGGGCCGATCATAGAGAGTGATGGTCTTGCCGTCATAGAAGAACTGCTTGTTTTCGGTATCGCCCTGAGCATTGATCCGGAGCTTGTCCGGACGTTGCACAAAGGCCTCCAGGTCAAAGGCAAACTGGAGTTTTTTACCTCCGGTGTACACCCGGTCATCGGTAACCTCGGCCTTGAAAGAGAAATTCTCGGCGGACTTGAGAAGGTCACAGGCCTGCTGCAGGATTTTCTCCGGCTGGGGGGCTGTGGCTTTCTGTTTGGCGGGCGGGGGCGCCTTGGGTTTGCCCTTTTCGGCACTCCACCCCGAAGAAGTAAGCAGCGAGAGGCAGAGCAAAAAAGCCAGCCAGGCACTGAGGCGACGACCCATGGAGAAGAGATGTATTCTGGTTAATTTTTGCATAGTTACCTCCAGGGTTTAAAAAGGTTTATCAAGCTAAAACTCTTGGGGCTACGCCGCCCTGGCTGATGAATATCAGGGCGGCCAGCAGGGCCAGTACGGGGAGGGGACGCGGCTCCGTGTACGGTTTGTTATAAATGGGCGCAGGTTCACAACCCTTTATCTGAACGTTGTCACGCCAGAACACTGTTTCAAGCTCTAAAAAGCAAACACCGCCCCCATGATGGGCCCGTGAAACCAGCCGTCAACGGAGATAAAATCCTGGCTGGCTGACTCAAAGCGGGCGCGGTAGCCAGCGTAGGCATAGATATTTTTGTGTATCTTATAGCCGAAAGAGAGTTCCATGTCGCTGTCCAGGTTGTTGTCGGCAGCGAAGCCAAAGCCCCCCACCGTGCCCCTAAAGGTAATCACCACTTTGGGGGTTAGCCAGAGGCCGATACGCATCCCCAGCATCGGCTCGATATAATATCGTTCAAACTTGCTGATGAAGGACCCTCCCGCAGTTACCGTCTGTATAGGCCCGACCAGGGTAGCGTTCAAGTTCAGCTTTAGATACTGGCTGTAAGCATTGAAGCGGCCTCCCCCCAGCACCTCGAAAGACAGGATCGGTAAGGGTTTGTTGGCGCTAAGATTTACCGTCCCCAACAAATAGCGGGGTCCGAAGTCCACATTCCCGGCTCGGACGATATATTTCAGGTCTCCGTTCAGAAGCAGCGTGGCGGGAATGTTCAGCCGCCGGCTCAGGTCGATGGTTTTCCCGGGGCTGTCGCTGACATTGCCGCCGAGATAAATAAAATAACTATCGATAAAGAAGCCCCACTTGCCTTTCCAGACCTCGAACCGGCCCATACCGCCGATGGCGCTGCTGAACAATTTGGGGATCATGTCCCACCAGCCTTGGTCGACCGAAATGGTTTGGTTCAAGATGGTGGTATTAACATTCATCCCTGGAACCCACAGGTAAGGGGCAAAAAAGAATTGCCATTGGTCCTGCTTGTGGATGGGGAGACGGTCATCCTCCTTGGTTTTTGCAGCCGCCCCCGGAGGAGTGCCTGTCCCCTCTGCGGCATATCCCGGGTAAGACACGCACCCGAGCATCAAGATAACCATAATGGCTGGCCCCAGTCTCTTCATGGTTTCCCCCTTTGCCTTCTTTAGGACCGGTCTGTTCTGAGTCGCCCGACCCGTGAGTAAAGTGAGCCAGTTTCCCTAGACCCTGGCCGCGCTCGGGATATGAGCGCGGCCTGACCCTTTCTCATTACTTCGTATTCGCCAGGACGATGGTCTCACCTTGCAGGAACAACTTGGCGCCGGCAGCCATGGTATTCTGGCCAGTGTTAATGACCTGGTTCCCCTGGGCGAATTTCTCGGTGGCGCCCGCAACTTGAGCCACCTTGTTGTTCATCGTCACCCCCTTGGCAATCATATCCGACCCGTCTCTAGTCATATGAAAGCCGTCCACCATCATTTTTAAGCCCTTTCCGGCTACACTGGGGTTTGTCAGGTTATTCACGAAGGTTTTTTCACCCTGGGCAAACAAAGTGGCGCCCTGCGTGGCCGTATTCCGGCCATCCTGGATAACCTTGTTACCCTGGACCATCTTGTCCTGGAAACCCATTTGCACGGCCACCAGGTCGTTCATCTCCTTGCCCTTAATGACCATGCGCTGGCCGTCATTGTACTGTTTCCAGCCGTCTTCCATCATCTTGTGGGCGTCCTTCATCCATTGGGCTTTCTGAGCCAGGGCTAGGGATGAGAGCACCATTAACGCAAGGGCCCCCATAACCAACATAAATGCTACCTTTGCCAACCTGCTTTGCCGATTTTTCATAATACCTCCATGATTATGATGTTACTGCTCCAGCCGCAGCGTGGAGCTTACGCGCTGCTTTGCAATTTCTGTCGATGCCACCTTCAGGAATTAACTGTTGCCTGACATGGTAACGGCTTTCAACCGGGAGATGGTTCCTCATCCAGATATTGCCGGACTTCCTGCTCCAGTTCCTGGAGAAGTTCGGCGTAGGATTGACACAAGGTCTGAGCTTCCTCAGACGCGGCCTGCCGCCAGTATTGCCACGCGGTCAGGCAGTCCCGGTAATCCTCGCAAAGGGACTGAAAAGAAGGACTCTGTTGAAAAAGCTCCCGGATCCTTGCTGTGGCCTCAGGAAACTTTTCCAACACTGGTGTCAAGGCAGCTTCGGCAGTAGCATTCTTCCTTTTGACAGGGTCCATCACGTTCCCCTCGGAGGGATCGGACTTCAGTAGGCTTTAGCTAACCCATTCGCTAAACCTTTAAAAGTAACGTTACGGTAACGTAACAGTTCTTTACACCCCGAATAGTTTCTGGTATCGTAGGTATATTCATAGCTTATAATGCTCTTTTCCAGGAGTTGCCCCATGGCTGCCGAAGGTAGCAATCAACCTCCTCCCCATTTCGGCACCAATCCCAGTCCCAGGGCGGAGGCCATCCGGCAGCACCTGGAAAAAATCCTGGCCAGTCTCCAGTTTGTCAACTCCCCAAATCTGCAAAACTTTCTTCGATTTATCGTGGAAAAGACCCTGGCCGGCGAGTCCGCCGACATCAAAGGTTACACCGTGGCTACCCATGTGCTGGGGAGGAAGGTGGACTTTGACCCGAACCTGGACCCCATCGTCCGGATTCAGGCAGGCAGGCTGCGCCGGGCCCTGGAGCAGTACTACCGGGTGCAGGGGAAGAGCGATGTGGTGATCATCGATGTGCCCAAGGGCTCTTATGTACCCGTGTTCCGCGCGGTTTCTGGGCAGCAGGGGGCAGGCCTCGTTATTCCCGAGGTTCGCCGGGAGTCAATTCTTTCGCTCCCCTCAGGTCCGTCGGTGGCGGTTATGCCCTTGCTCAACCTGACGGGCGACCATAAACAGGAGTATTTTACCGAGGGCCTGGCTGAAGAATTGACCAGTGAACTGGCCCGCTACCAGGAGTTGCGGGTCATCGCCTATCACTCCACCCGTCGGTGGAAGGGGATGAAGATAGACCCCCGGGCCGCGGGCGAGGACCTGGGGGTGCGTTTTCTGGTGGAGGGCAGTATCCGTAAGGATGCCAAAACCGTGAAGATTGACCTCCACGTGGTGGATACCCAAAACGGCATGCGGGTCTGGGGGGAGCAATACCAAAGCGAGCTGAAGGCTACCACCCTCATAGCTTTGCAAGAAAACATTGCCCGGCAAGTAGCGGCAAAAATCGGCAGTGAATATGGCATCATCCCCCAAACCCTGTTTAAGGAGTCCCGCAATAAGCCTCCTGAATCGCTGGAAACGTATGAGGCATTCCTGCGGCATTATTACTATGTCACAGTCTTAACCCCAGAGGCCTTCATCCATACTTTCCGAGTTTTGGAAGAGGCCGTAGCTCGAGAACCGGAATCCGGTCTCTCTTGGTCCTTGCTGGCAGATCTCTATTGCCATAACTACACTTTACAACTGTTTCCTCTGGAAACTCCCCTGGAAAGGGCTCTGGATTTTGCCAAAAAAGGGGTGTTCTTGGAGCCGTTAAACCAGTTGGGACGGGTCGTCCTGACTACTTGTTATTTCCATTCCCATGAGAAAGAATTATTTTTACAAGAAGCAGAGAAGGCCATGGCCCTCAACCCTAACTCCCCCGCCATCATAGGCTATATCGGTTGGCTTTTGGCTTTATGCGGGGAATGGGAGCGTGGCTTGGACATCTTGCAGCAGGGTATCAGGTTGAACCCCCATTACCCGGGCTGGTTCCATTTAGCGCCATATTTAAATCTTTATCGCCAGGAAAGGTATGTGGAAGCATATCGGGAGGCTCAACAATTTCAAATGCCCCAACTCTTTTGGGACCCGCTCATGCGGGCCGCGGCCTTGGGCCGATTGGGAAGAGAGCAGGAAGGAGCCCAGGCGTTGGCAGAGTTGATCCACCTCCGGCCGGATTTTCCCGCCGCCGCCCCTTTCCTCATCAGCTGCTATGCCAAATTCCCCTACCTGATTAAGAGTCTTCTGGAGGGCTTGCGTCTGGCAGGCCTCAAGACCTGATGGAGAAATCGAAGCCCGAAAAGGGTAGACTCTGACTCCCCCCTCTTTACCGCTTGCCGGGGTGGTCATTTTTTGGAGGTTGCCGGTTGGACACGTTCTGAAGCATTGCTGCTACCCGGGCCAGATCCTGGGGTGGTAAATTCCCCCTTTGGAGAACCTGGCGAAGCATTGTTTCTGCCTGGGCTTGCTTGCCTTGCTGCAGATAAATTTCAGCCAACAAAAGATGCCCGTCCACAAAGCCGGGCTGCTGCCTGAGCAAATCTTTCAAAGTCGACGCTGCATTCTTAAAGTCTCCCTGCTCTTTCTGATAGAAGGCCAGGGTATAGGCGTACCTGGGCTCCCGGAGGTTGAGGGCTACGGCCCGGCGGCACCAGGACAAGGCCTCCTGCGGCCGGTCTTTTATAGTGAGGATGCAGAGATTATAAGCTGCCGGCGCCATCTTGGGATCTAGTCTGAAGGCCTCCTTAAGGTTTTGCTCCGCCTCTTTGCCCCGGTTTTGCTCAGCCTGAAGCAGACCCAGGTTAAAGTGGGCCGCGGCATTATCCGGGGCGATTTTAATGGCTTTTTCGAGAAACCTCTCTACCTGTCCCTTCTCACCTGCATGAGAGTAGGCCAGGGCGGCGTTGACCATAACCAAGGCTGCGCCGGGTTCGATCTTGAGTGCAGTATTGTATGAGGCCAATGCTTCCTTGACCTCCCCTCGGTGCAGATAATAATTTCCCAGATTGTAATGCGAGCTCCACTGATCTGGCCGTGCTGTTAAAGAAGCCAGGTTCCCAGCGGTGGCCTGTTGGACCCGCGCTACGTCCTCAGCTTTGAACCAGCCTGATGGGTAAGAAGCCAGAGAGGCCGCGGCCCTGACTCGCACCAGCCGGTAGCTATCTCTGGTGGCTGCCACCAGGGCCTGAAAGCTTTCCTGGCTCGGTCTAACCGCCAGAGCTTTCGCGGCTGCGCCCCGTACCAAGGGCGAGGGGTCCTGGATGGCTTTCAATAGAGCGGGAAGTAACTGCACATCCGGAGCGGACATCGTCAGGCGGATAAGAGAGGTGGCAAAGATTTCGTCCCGCTTTGGGTTCGTACAATAGTCCAGCATCTCTTGTAGCTTCCGCCAGTTGCGCTTTCTGGCCACATCAATGAAACCGGCCCGCTGAAGGAGCGGGGCCTGGTAGTCCCGGCTCCACCACTGGCGCACATTCTGGTCGGCCCAGGTGCGTCCTTGTCCTTATGGCAGAGATTGCAGGCATTGGGGGAGCCGAAATGCAGGGTTGCGGCCGGCGCCGGCGGCAGCATGGAGTGGTCGCTCCGGTTCATGCGGGCAAACGCGGTCATGGGCATATGGCAAGAGATGCACTTGGTGGGAATTCCCGGCTTGTCCGCCGGATGATGGATGTGCTCCGCCGCCTTGGCCACCCGCTCGGCATGGCAGGGGAGGCAGGCCTCGTTGGCCTTGGCCTCGTCTTTAAAGCGGTAGCGATCACTGGAAGTGTGGCACTTGATGCAGTCGAGTTTTCCCGATTTGACGCAGGGACTCATAAGCCAGGTAGTGTAGGTGTAGTTCCCCCCTAGATCCCGGCCGTCGGGATAGTAGTCCGGGTTTTCAAGGGCCACCAGGTCAAAGAGGTCGAAAAACCGGTCCCCGGGCGGAAAAGCCGTGGTGAGGGGAGACACTTTGGCATGACAGGAGCCGCAGGAGGCGTTGTGTTGCTCAGGGGTGAACTTTTTTACGCTGACGATCTTGAGATCCGGGGGCAACTGGCCCTTGGGCGCAGCCTGCATCACTTTGTTGTGCTCCTCGGAGGAGCCGTGGCAGGTTTCACAGTTGATGCCCGGCTCCGCCCAGGTGGTGTGGTAGGAGTCGGTCCTCAGGTCATAATTGCTGCTGAGCTGGCTAACGTGGCAGTTGAAGCAGGCGGTGTTAAATGTGTAGGGCTATTCCTTCCAGTTGATCGGCTTCTCAGGCTGGCTGGAGCCGAAGTGGCGCACGCCGCTGGCCGCAGTGTCACTTCACTGTTTGGTGCGTACGTCATAGGCCACCGGCAGGGTCTGGAGGCGCCCCCGCTTTAAAGGGGTTAGAAAATAATAGACATTCTTAGCGCCCAGGGCGTGGAGGATGGTTTTTTTTCTTTTTACCTTTGGGGTCGGTTTCCAGGACTCAGCCAGCCTTGGGGCCGATGTCCACCCGATACCGCATCTTGCCGATCACCAAGTCTTTCTACTGAGGGGTCAGGTGGGCCCGGGCGAGTTTCGAGGTGTAAGGATGCATGGCCAGCCCATGCCGGGAGGTGGACCAAAGCCGGTAGAATTTCCCGTGACATTCGATGCAGCTCTTGGAGCCGGCATACAGGGAAAGCTCCTGGGAATGTGCCAAGCTTGCCGGCTTTCCTTGAGATGCAGCCAGGCCGGAAGTACAAACCATCACCGCTGTGGCCGCTAATGCCGCCCCCACAGTTGACCTGAGAAGCCTTGGGATTTAGAGTTGCCTCCCCAATGATTCTAACAGGGTTAACGTCAGATAGGAAAGAAATCAAAAAGCCTTTGGCGGTGGCAAGCGCTACCTGAAAGAGTTGAATCAACCAGGGAGTAGTACCGCCATTGCCAAATCCTTCTCTGACGTGAACCTCTCGGCATGTCTCCCTTCAATCGACCAGCTTCAGGATCGTTATCTCCTATGTGCAAAGTCAAGTTGGCCATGGCAGAAACTTAGCTAAATTACTCATAAAATTGTAATTTTCTCTATATATCAGCATCTCGCTGATGCCATCAAAAACCGGAGGTGGGGCATGAAGGTTTCCAAGGCCGTCAATTTGTTCCTGGATTATCACAAGATGAACTCCAAAAAAAATACGCTCAGGGCCTATGGCTCGCTCTTGGCCAAATTCGGGGCCCTTTTTCCTGACCGAGAGCTGGATTCTATATCCTCAGAATAGGTACTTTCCTTTCTAAGCAGCATCCACGATTCTGCAAACAGCTCACCAAGCACACCCGCTACGCCTATCTCAAGGCCCTCTTTAACTTCATTCGCAAAAATCTGAACGTTCAGCTCCAAAATCCCTGTGACACCCCCATGCTGAAGAAGCTCTTTCGACCTGGAAAGCTGGCCCAATGGCAAATCCATGATAAGGAGGTCATTGACGAGATCATTTTCCGAACCACCAAGTTGCGCAACCGCCTCATGCTGGAGCTCATGGCCCGGGGTGGTATGAGGGTGGGCGAAGTTTTAACGCTTGCCGCCGTGGATGTGGATGATCAGAAGCTAACCATCGGGAATCCCAAAAGCGGGAAAAGTTCAGAAGTGGTCTTCATCCCTAAGAAGCTAGCCGACCGGTTGAAGGATTACCTCAAGGCCAATGGGGCTGAAGGAAACCAGAGAATTTTTCCCATCACCTATACCGCCGCCCGGGTCATGGTCAAAAAGGCCGGTGCCCTGGTCGGAGTTCATCTCAGACCTCACGATCTTAGACGCCATGCGGCCACCTACGCTTCAAGACCAGGGGTACCAGTAGAGATCGTCAGCAAGGTCATCCTGAGGCACGCCAATCTCTCCACCACCCAGCGGTATCTGGGCAAGGTCAGCGATGTGGAAGCAGTGAGGTGGATGGAGAATTTGTACGGGTAATGACCAGCAATCAGGGCGAGGCCGAGATAGACCTCGCCCGCATGAAGTGTATCGATATCTCACGAATAGCTTAAATTTTCTGCAGTCTGATAAGTTTCGGATCAGTTGACAGCGTGCCCTCTTGATTAGGGGTATAAATAAGGCGCTCATAGTTGGTTTCGTTTTCGGTAGAGAGCAGGTTCGGGTCTTCCTGCAGGCCAGACTTACCCCAACAGCTTGATCTTCCAGATATGCTGGCAGTATTCCCGGATGGCCCGGTCCGAGGAGAACTTGCCCATACGGGCAACGTTAAGGATGGACATGCGGGTCCAGCGCTTATCATCCCTGAATATGCGCCCTACTTCCTCTTGCCGGTCCACATAAGAACGATAATCAGCCAGCACCAGGTATTCATCTTGGCCGAAAAGCGAGTTCACCAGCGGCCGGAACAGGTCCCGGTCGCCGTGGGAGAAGAATCCCGAGCTGATCAAGTCCAGGGCTTCCTTTAATTCACCATCGTCCTGATAATAATTCCAGGGAGAGTAGCCCCCGGTCTTCAGGCTTTGGACCTCCTGAGCGGTGAGCCCGAAGAGGAAGAAGTTTTCTGGCCCCACTTCTTCCCTAATCTCCACGTTGGCCCCGTCCAGGGTGCCGATGGTGAGCGCCCCGTTCATGGCGAACTTCATGTTGCTCGTGCCGGAGGCCTCCTTGCCTGCAGTGGAGATCTGCTCCGAGAGATCGGCCGCGGGGTAAACTAGTTGGCCGTTTTTCACGTTGAAATTCGGAAAGAACACCACCTTGAGGCGATCGTTAAGGTCCTGGTCGTGATTCACCACTTGAGCCACCGAGTTGATGAGCTTGATGATCAGCTTGGCCATGAAGTAGCCAGGCGCAGCCTTGCCCCCGAAGATAAAGGTCCGGGGCGCTATCTCCAGCGACGGGCGATGCTTCAGACGGTTATAAAGGGTGATTATATGCAGCACGTTCAGGTGCTGCCGCTTGTATTCGTGCAGCCGCTTCACCTGAATATCAAAGAGGCTGGCCGGATTGACAATGATGCCGGTGCGCTTCTTGATGGCCGCGGCCAGGGCCTTTTTGTTGGCGAGCTTGACTGCCCGCCAGTCCCGTTGAAACTCCGAGTCCCCGGCGAATTCCTCCAGACGCCGCAGTTCCTCTAAGTTCTTGATCCAGGCCGGGCCGATTGTGCGGGTAATAAGCCCGGTCAGGGAGGGGTTACTCAATACCATAAAGCGCCTGGGGGTTACTCCGTTGGTCACGGTGAGGAACTTCTCTGGCCACAGGTCAGAAAAGTCCTTGAGCACTGTCTGCTTCAGGAGTTCGGTATGCAGGTCAGCCACCCCGTTGATGGCATGGGTGCCCAAGCAGGCCAGGTGGGCCATGCGCACGGATTTGTCCCCGTTTTCGTCAATCAGGGACAGCCGCTGCAAACGGTCATCATCCAGGGGATACTTGAGACGCACCTCATCTAGGAAACGCCGGTTGATTTCATAGATGATTTCCAGATGACGGGGCAGGTATTCGGCAAAAAGTGCGAGCGGCCAGGTCTCCAGGGCTTCCGGCAGCAGGGTGTGATTGGTGTAGGCCAGAGTCTTTCTGGTAATCTCCCAGGCCTCCTCCCAGGGGATTAGAAATTTGTCCACCAGGAGCCGCATCAACTCCGCCACGGCTATGGCTGGATGGGTGTCATTAAGCTGGATTGCAAAGCTCTCATGAAAGCTGTCCAGGCTTTTTCCCCTCAATAAGTGAATGCGGATCATATCCTGCAGCGAGCAGGAAACGAAGAAGTGTTGCTGCCCAAATCTGAGCCTTTTACCCACTTCAGGCTCGTCATTGGGGTAGAGTACCTTCGTGACATTCTCCGAATAAACCTTTTCCTGAACCGCGCCATAGTAGTCACCCAGATTGAAGTCGGCAAAATCGAAAGACTCCACCGCTTCCGCCACCCATAAGCGCAGAAGGTTGGACCGGCGGTTGCGGTAGCCGGGCACCAAATAGTCGTGTGCCTTCCCCTTCGCTACTCGGCCCGGGATCCAGCGCCGCCGCTGGTGGCCTTCGAGGTCATTGTAGGTTTCGACAAATCCTCTCCAGCCCACTTGATAGGCGATCTCCGCACGGCTCAATTCCCAGGGATTGCCCAGTTCCAGCCATTTGTCTGTACTCTCCACCTGCCAGCCATCCCGGATTTCCTGGTCGAAGATGCCGAATTCGTAGCGGATGCCGTAACCGATGGCCGGCACTTCCAGGGTGGCCAGGGAGTCTATATAACAAGCGGCCAGTCGTCCCAGGCCGCCGTTTCCCAGGCCGGGCTCTCCTTCCTGCTCCAGGAGTTCTTCCAAGGTGAACCCGTGTTGGGCCACGGCCTCCCGGACCTGCTCCCAAATGCCCAGATTGAAGATGCTGTTGCCCAGTTGCGGCCCGATCAAAAACTCGGCGGAGAGATAGCTCACCACCTTGACGTCTTGGCGGATGGCCTTCAGGGTCTGCACCCAGTTATGCAGCAACCTGTCCCGCACCGTGTAGGCCAGGGCCATGTACCAATCGTTTTTACTGGCTAATTCGGGAAGCCGCCCTTGGACATAATGAAGGTTGTCCAGGATCGCTTGGGCCAGGATCTCCGGACTGGTTCCCGTGCGGATGTTCTCTTCCTCTGGAGGATTTTTCATATGTCTTCCCTGGCGCTACCTTTCTGTTAAAAGTTTCAGGCTTTCCCGGCGCTCATGAGCACCTGCTCATTCTTATATTTAACCATCTTAATCAGCTCATCCCGGGCTGGGCCGAGATATTTGCGGGGGTCGAACTCCCCCGGTTTTTCGCCAAAGACCTTCCGGAGCATCGCTGTCATGGCCAGGCGGCCATCGCTGTCGATATTGATTTTACAGACCGCAGAGCGGGCAGCCCGGCGTAACTGCTCTTCGGAGATGCCCACCGCCTCCTCCATTTGACCGCCGAAGCGGTTGATCAAGTCCACGTATTCGGGCATGACCGAGGACGCGCCGTGGAGCACGATGGGAAATCCCGGCAGGCGCTCTTCGATTTCCTCCAGGATGTCGAACCGCAGGGGCGGCGGCTCCTCACCGGGCTTCACCTTGAACTTGAAGGCTCCGTGGGAGGTGCCGATGGAGATGGCCAGTGAATCCACCCCGGTCTTTTGCACAAATTCCTCCACTTCCTCGGGCTTGGTGTAATGGGACGCCGCGGCGGAGACCTCGTCCTCGACTCCGGCCAACACTCCCAATTCCCCTTCCACGGTGACGTCCCGTTCATGGGCGTAGTCCACCACCTGGCGGGTGAGGCGGACGTTTTCCGCAAAGGAATGGTGGGAGCCGTCGATCATCACGGAGGAGAAGCCCGAGTTGATGCAGGATTGGGCCAGATCCAAAGTATCGCCGTGATCCAGGTGCAAGGCGATTGGGATACGAGCGCCCAGGACCGCCATCATCTCCACGGCCCCCTGGACCAGACGGGGCACCATGGCCTCGTGCATGTATTTCCGGGCGCTGCCGGAACATTGTAGAATTACGGGGGATTTCGATTGGATGCAGCCGAGGACGATGGCTTCGAGCTGCTCCAGATTGTTAAAATTATAGGCCGGCACCGCATAACGCCCGCCCATGGCCCTCTGGAACATCTCTCGGGTATTTACCAACCCGAGTTCTTTATAATGAAATTGAGGCATTAGCCAACCCCCAAGGTTAAGGGTTAAGGAAAAGGTGCCGCTCCGGCAACTAAAGGGCCCTCCCAGCTTGAACCTCCACTTCCATGAAATACCCAGTGGTTAAGAGTAACCAGAGGGGCGGCTGACGCTACCGCCGGGCCTGCCACCGCCACTGAAGCTGGTCCGGAAAGCTGCACTGGCCCGCCGAAAATTCTGGCTCAGCAGGTGGCCCCGCTGCCTGGCGGCATTTCCCCAATTCGATTGATTACGTAAAAACCTGCGCCGGGAAACACAGATGGGCGGGTCGCAGGCGTGAGCTGCCCCAGAATGCATCCTTGACCGCCAAAGGGCGGAAATTGAAGTCGAAGGTGATCAACTCCGTCAGCTTCCCTACCTCGGCACTCTGGTTACTCTCCAGTAGAGCCTTTTCTGCTGGGTTGGCAGGCAGAATATAACATGAGTCCCTATGTGGGAAAAAGCCAAATCTTCTCAGTCAAAATGGCCTAAAAAAGGGGCATCTCCAGCCTTATAATCATCTTCACCTCTTACAAGACTTGGAAATTGAATGAATAGCTGATTGCCACTAATGCAACTTATCATTAGGGAGGAAAAAATTGCAGATATAGTCCGGCTATCGAAAGAAGTTCCTCTTGGAGAGAAGAGCGCAGGAGAGGCGAGCTATAGGAAGATTTGCTCGGGGTAGGAGATCTATTAAGAATTACTGATGCGGCTGCGTAATACCCCGGAAACCTTAAACACCAAAACTTTACGAGACCGAAGCATTAGTCTTTCCCTGGTTTGAGGATTTCGCCCCCGGCGCTCCCTCTTTTGTCTCTCCGAAAACTTTTCAAACCCGCTAACGAGTAAATCTTCACCCCGTGGCAGGCTGTCCTTCACAATCTCCAAGAGCCTGGTCCACTATCTGCCGGGATTATTGCTTATCAAATGACCATCTGCATCTGGAGGTGGGTGTTGGGCTTATCCTTGGTGAGCGCTATACCCCCCTATTTGCAATGTCGAGCATTCTAACGCCCAATTTGCGAGCTGGTATTCGATAACCTTCCAATGGTCAGGGAATATATCAGATTTTACAAGAGAAATTAGTTACGGAATAGGGATGGGGTTTGATATTTTCTTAGTTGGTGTTAAAAGGGGAGGAGGGTAGGGGGCTGGAGTGGGGGTGGCGAAGATTTTAAAATTACCTCTGAGGGTCTATCGTCGGTTTTCTAAGGGGATAATCCAAGGTCAATTAAATGAAAATATAAATAATAAAATAGAGGTCCGTGTTAGAATCGAACAACCGGCTACTGTTGAAGTGTTTTTGAAATAAAAAGTGTAATTTGTGTGCTCCGAAATATGCTGAAATGTCCTTAGATGGCCTCTAATGGCTTGGGGTTAGTCGCCATGCAAGGGAAAAAGCCAATAAAATCAATGGAATCATGCAAATCCCGCCTTCGGCACCATTATTAATAAACAAATCAAAAAGTTATCATAAGTTACAACCATATAAACTACTTCTGATATGGTTATTTGCAACCCCGAAGAGGGGTTTGCTGCTTAATTTATATAGTAATTATAACATGTTAAGATTGTGAAGTCTCGCCTTTAAGGAATCGAAGCCAATATTCGGCACCAGCAGCTAATTAAATGGCGAAATTCCAGGGATTCCTGCGTTTTTATGCATTCAGAATTTTATCGCAGGGGCCCATTAGTTGCGCCCACCTTCCGTGCAACCTAATAGCCATCTGGGGTGCAACTGATTTGTTACTATTTGCACGGCCTATTCTCCCACTACCGATAGAGTATGCCCCGGCTTGCTTTCGAATGCCGCACAGTCTGGACCAAGTCCCTTTTCCCTTCTTGCGGTATCCAATGGCCATAGATCAACAGTCATGGAAATGGAGTGGTGTGGCTGCAGATCCGGAGCCAAGGGTAGAGATCGATCTGTTGACACCGGTATGCCAGTTAGGTCCCCCTATTTACCAGAAGACAGCTAAGGGTCATGGCCGCGGAAATGGACACCACTCAGTAGGAGTTGATGCCAATCGCCTTGAAGGATTTATTCAAAAAGCACGGAAAGCCGCCGATTGCGTAGAGGCTACTATCACAATATAACCTGGTTATATTGTGATATCTAAAAGCACACACACCACCCCTCCAGCATTCGTGATTACCCCTCACTCCGCATTCACGCATCATTGCCTGGCATCACAGTCTTTTTTTGCTCAAAACTCAATTAACAGTCGTCTAAGAGGTGATCAGAAAGGTTTGAGATGCAAATATGATCTCCAACCGGAAAGGTCAATTTTTGGTATTTATGCGGCGCAGTCGAGTAGCGCGGGGGATTGCACCCCCGCGCCCTCCCAAAACCGGACATGAATCTCTCGATTCATCCGGCTCCTATCGACCAGCCGCAAGATCGGAGGCCAGTTGCCAATGCGAGAACAGTGCCGGCTGTTGGCGTTTGGTACACCAGAATCAATGCCCTGCCTTCCGGGGACGGCCAGGTAATCTCTTGTATTTCCACATGGCCCAGCTTTGCAGCGAGCGATTGAATTGGTCTGCTAAGCCATAAAAGGCAGACTTATAGTAGCTGTCATAGTAGTTAATCCAGCCACGGATGACTGGGTTAAACATGCGGGATAGGTCCAGGAGATTCTCGTCGCTTATACCAAATCGCAATCTAACGCCAACTTTCTTATAGGGGCGAACCTTGTGCTCGCCCGCCCGCACAGGGCGAATACAAGATTCGCCCCTACAGTTCAATGTCTTTTGATTGCGAAATGGTATTAGCCGGTGCAGGCGCCAGCCCCGGATGACACTCCGCATGGAGTTGGCCGCCTTTTTGCTCACTGCCGGCAGGAAGCTGACAAACACCCTACCCAGACGGCTTTTGGCTCCCCGGGGCCGAAAGCCAAACCCCAGGAAATCAAACCGCACGTTTGGATGACTGCCTGTCCGATCACTGTCTTGGCAGTAAACAATCTTGGTCCTCTCTGGATGGAGTTCCAGCTTGCACTGGGCCAGTCGCCTGGCCACGACAGTTTTCAGCCAAAGCGCCTGTCTCTCGCTCTGGCTATGCACGATGATGTCGTCAGCGTACCGCTCGAAAAGGATGGCCGGATAATTCCGGTGCATTCAGAGACCGAAGGCATAATGCAAGAAGAGGTTGGCCAACAGAGGGCTGACAACCCCACCCTGAGGGGTGTCCTGCTCCCGAGCCATCAGAGTGCCATCCGATAATTGCGCAGGGGTTTTCAACCACCGCTCGATATACAAGATGATCCATCGACACTCGGTATGTTTACGCACCGCCCGCATCAAGAGAGCATGATCCAGGTTGTCAAAGAAGCCTTTGATGTCCAGATCCAGCACCCAGTCGCTGCGCCAGCATCGCTGCCGGGCGAGACCAACTGCCTGAATCGCGGACCTGCCAGGCCGGTACCCGTAAGAGTCCTGATGAAAGTGAGGCTCCACCAGGGGCTCCAGGTACATCTTGACTACCATCTGGGCTATCCGGTCGGTTACCGTGGGGATGCCCAGCACCCGCCTCCCACCATCACTCTTCGGTATCTCTACCGTTCTTACCGGTGGCGGGAAATAACTCCCGGATGACATCCGGTTCCAGAGTCTGTAGAGGTTATTAGACCTGTACCTCCCGAACTCCGCAATGGATTTCCCATCCACGCCCGCAGCACCCTGGTTTGCCTTTACCCGCTGGTAAGCCTCCCAAACCACTCGCTTGGAAATACCAAACGGCCTTGCCTTATTCAATGGCTCCTCCCATTGCTGGTTGACCATCAAATAAAGCTGATCGACACAACCCCTTCGCTCCATCCCCATTACGGGACTTCTTCGCTACTACGGGTTGTTCCGCCCCTGTGCCCCGCCTTGATACTCTCACTCTCATGAGTCCCCCACTTGAGTTTCTCCCTTGACATCGGGACGACAGGTTCCCACGTTCCGCACGAGAACCTGGACCAGGTTCTCGCCACCTTTATGCCGGACGCCGCTCAAGCAGTGAGCAGGTTCCCCTTGAGCTAATCTTGGCGTCTATTTAGCCACCAGTTTCGACGTCACCTTTAACTTTTCGACACCTCATCAGCGGTTCGCTTGTGCTCCTCTCCCTGATCCTCACCTGCCATGGTCTCCAGCCATGACTTATCCTCAACGCTCACCACCCCGGCTCTTAACCAGAGCAGTTTAAGGCGGTTTGGGGCCTGCTCCTGCAAGCCGGCTCCGAGGGGCCTTCCCTCATCTCTCGCACAGTTGCGTACGCTTTCATATATGATGCAAGCGAACTCGTGGCGCACTATAGAGCAGTTATCGTATTGGAGCTTGTTGCCTATTAGCAGAAACTATTTAATGTTAATTCATTTTCAAGGAATCAATTACAGACCCTTGCCTGTAGATTGGATGGCCCGTTCCATTTCCTCCTCCAGGGCAGGTGGTAAGCCTTCGATTTTGACCTTAATGAAGCTCCGGACTATAGTGGAGATGGCTTCATCTGTGTCTAAACCCCGGGCTATCAGGTATTCTGCCTCCTCGGCAGCGATTTTGCCCACCGCGGCTTCAGGGGACATATCCGCCCTGGCTACCTGGCCTTCCAGTTCGGCGATGGCATAGATGATCCCGGTAGGCGACAAGATAAGCCCACGGCATTCCAGGTGGGCCTCGATTTCGGGGGCTTGGCCGATGAGGTGGCCGCGGCTGAGGCATTTGCCGCCCACAGTGAGGCTGCGGGCGATGACATCGGCCCGGGTCCGGGGGGCCTGAAGGATCACCCGGCCGCCGATATCCAGTTCAGAACCAGGATAGGCGAACAGGATGGAGTTGAGGCGGCTCACGGCCCCCGGTCCGGCCAGAGTCACCGTGGGATAGGTTTGTGCCGTCTTCACCGGCTTGAGGAAGATGCAGTTAGAAATAAAGGTGCCACCCTCCTCGCCCCAGACCCCTGTGCGGGACCGGACATGGACGTCTTCCCAGTAGGCGAATTCCAGCCTGATGGATAATTCGGTCCCCAACCCGCCGGACACATGCCTTCAAGTTGGCAGCAACGAGGGTGGGCTTGTATTGGAATAGCGGTCTCCTTGGCCGCCAGTCTGCCGGGGATGTTATAAGGCTCTAGGCTTTTTAGTCCAGGACGCTCATCTTCATTACGATTGGAATGGCGGTTAGGCGCTGTGGACTGCCCGGCAAGGCCTTTCAGTTTATGAAAAGTTGAGTGCTAAGGTAGCGTTCGCCGGTGCTGGGGAGGATGGCCACGATGAGTTTGTCCCGGTTTTCGGGGCGGTGGGCCAGGCTGAGCGCGGCGAAGACCGCGGCCCCGGAGGAGATGCCGCAGAGGATGCCTTCCTCCTTGGCCACTGCTCTGCCGGTTTCCAGGGCGTCTTGGTCAGCAACGGTGATGACTTCGTCGACGATCTCCCGGTTCAACACCCGGGGGATGAACCCCGCGCCAATACCCTGAATCAAGTGGGGGCCTGGGGGGCCGCCGGAGAGCACCGGGGAGGCCGCGGGTTCCACGGCCACGGCCTGAAAGGCGGGTTTCCGGGCCTTGATCACTTCCGCCACCCCGGTGATGGTGCCCCCTGTGCCCACCCCGGCCACCAGGATATCCACCTTACCGTCGGTGTCCCGCCAAATCTCCTCCGCGGTGGTGCGCCGGTGGATCTCGGGATTGGCCGGGTTGCTGAACTGATCGGGCATATAGGCGCCTGGAGTCCCGGCCACGATTTCTCTGGCTCTGTTTACTGCGCCGGTCATGCCCTGGCTTCCCGGAGTCAAGATCAGCTCGGCCCCCAAGTGCTTCAGGAGCTTGCGCCTTTCTATGCTCATGGTCTCCGGCATAGTGAGAAGGAGGCGGTAGCCCCGGGCCGCGCAGGTGAAGGCCAGGGCAATGCCGGTGTTGCCGCTGGTGGGCTCCACAATCAGGGCGCCGGGGCGGATCAGGCCCCTGGCTTCGGCTGCCAGCAGCATGGCCGGGCCGATGCGGTCTTTTACGCTTCCCAAGGGGTTCAAGGATTCCAGTTTTGCCAGAACCGTGGCCCCTAACCCTTTGGTGAGGGAATTGAGGCGAACCAGAGGGGTGGCGCCCACTATGTCGATAACTTGGGAAAAGACGCGGCTCATGATTCACTTATCCCGGGTTTTGCCCCGGGCTCCTTTGGCATGGTTGCTTCGGAAAATCAATTCAGGCTTTTTCAGAAAAACCTTGGTGTCCGGGGGCACTGACTCGGTGAGCCAGACGTTGCCGCCGATGACGGCCCGGGCGCCGATCACCGTCTTCCCTCCGAGAATGGTGGCCCCTGAATAAATGATGACGTCGTCTTCCACCGTGGGATGGCGTTTCCGGCTCCGCAGGGATTCCACCTGGTCCGGCGGCAGGGACAGGGCCCCCAGGGTCACCCCCTGGTAGAGCCGTACCCGGCAGCCGATCTCCGCGGTCTCACCGATCACCACCCCGGTGCCGTGGTCGATAAAAAAGCTCTCGCCGATCCGGGCCCCGGGATGGATGTCGATTCCAGTCCGGCTGTGGGCATGCTCCGTCATGATGCGGGGAATAAGGGGCACGCCTTGTCGGAAAAGCTGGTGGGCTGCCCGGTAGACCGTGACCGCGAAGAGACCGGGGTAGCTGAAAATAACCTCGTCGAAGCTTTTGGCCGCGGGGTCCCCTTGGTAAGCAGCCTTTACGTCTGTGGCCAGGACGGTTCTGAGGCGGGGCAGGGAGCGCAGGAAACGCACAGCTTCCTCCTGGCCTTTTTCTTGGCAGTGGATGCAGGGCAGACCGTGTCGCAGACACTCGTGGCGAAAGGCAAGGGTTATTTGTCGGGAGAGCTCCTCGAAAAAGGCCACCGCCTCCTGGCCCAAATAGAAGCTTAAATTCACGGCATCCACCCGTGCGTGGCTGAAATAGCCGGGGTAGAGGAGGCGAAAGATCCCGTTGATAAGGGCGATCACCGCCTCCCGGGAGGGAATGGGCTCCGGCCCCACATGGGCAAAGCAGTCCTGGTTTAGGCAAGACTCCATCAACTCTCGGACGACCCCGGGGATCTCTTCCCGGTAGGTTTGGCCAGTCTTTACTTCGACTTTGCACTGCTCCAATTTCTGATGCGCTGTGGCTTCCATGACTGTCTGAACTCCTTGGGACTCTCCTGACAGGGCGAAATCCTGGCAAAAATTAGCTGGAAATAAATTTGTTTGATAATATAGCAAAATACTATATATAATGATAATAGTCAACTCCCTAATATTTTTAAACGCGTGTTCCCAAGATATGTTCATTGAACCGGGATTTTTAAGGGGGCGGCAGAAGCGACTTGCCCGGGAGCGCCTGCTAAGATTAACCGCCTAAGGAGTTTCGTCATGACCAGGACCATTCAGGAGATCAACGAGAAGATCAAGCAGGGCCGGGCTGTGGTCTGCACTGCCGAAGAGATCATCCAGGTGGTGAAAGAAAAAGGGGTAAGACAGGCCGCGGCTACGGTGGACGTAGTGACCACCGGCACTTTTGCCCCCATGTGCTCTTCCGGAGCCTACTTCAACGTGGGCCACGCTCTTCCCAGGATGAAGATGGGCGGGGGCAGAGTCACCCTGAACGAGGTTCCCGCTTATGCCGGCTTTGCCGCGGTGGACATCCTCATGGGTGCCACCGCCATTCCTGATGACGATCCCCGGAATAAGGTCTTTCCCGGCAAATTCGCTTACGGCGGGGGCCACGTCATCGAAGACCTGGTGGCGGGCAAAGACGTGCGCCTCACCGCCCAAGCTTACGGCACCGACTGCTACCCCCGGAAGACCCTGGATACCTGGATCCGCCTGGCGGACCTGAACGAAGCGGTGCTTTTCAACATGCGGAACGCGTATCAAAATTACAACGTGGCGGTGAACCTCTCGGATAAAGTCATCTACACTTACATGGGCGTGCTCCAGCCCCGGATGCGCAACGCCAATTACTGCACCGCGGGCCAGTTGAGCCCCCTCCTGAACGACCCCTACTACCGCACTATAGGGGTGGGCACCCGCATTTTTCTGGGGGACGGGGAGGGTTTCGTGGTGAGCCACGGCACCCAGCACAACCCCGGGGTGCGCCGCTCCGAAAAGGGGCTGCCCCAGGTGCCGGCTGGCACCCTGGCGGTCACCGGGGATTTGAAAAAAATGAGCCCCAGGTGGCTCCGGGGGGCCTCGTTCACCGGTTATGGGGTCACCCTGACCTTGGGCCTGGGGATTCCCATCCCCATTTTGGACGAAGAGACCTTGGAATTCGCCGCGGTCACCGACGCCGAGATCACCGCGCCGGTGGTGGATTATAGCGCGGCCTATCCCCACGGCAAGCCGGAGATCCTGGGAGAAGTTACGGTGGCCCAGCTTAAATCCGGGGAAATCTCGGTTAACGGCAAAAGAGTGGTCACCGCGGGGCTCTCTTCCTATGCCCGGGCCCGGGAGGTGGCGCTCATCCTGAAGTCCTGGATCGAAGCCGGGACCTTTTTCCTCACCGAACCCGTGGCTCCGCTACCCTCCGCTGATTCCGGGTATAAGTTCAAGCTCCTCCCGGAACGTCCCTGGGATGGTTTGCAGGAGGCCGTTTGATGCGGTTTCCGGTCTTCGGTCTGCGAAAAAGAACTTTGTGCTGCTGAGAAGGATAAGGTCATGGCAAAAAAGAAAGTGGTGCTCAACTTCCCGCCTCATCTCATTGATCAACCCGTTACCTATCGGCTGATCACCGAGCAGGGAGTTAGGGTCAACATTCTGCGGGCCCGTATCACTCCCAAGGAATGGGGGAATATGGTAGTGGAGCTGAATGGGAAAAAGGCCAGGCTTGAGGACGGTCTGGCTTTCCTCAGGGAGTTGGGGGTGGAGGTGGAGCACCTGGCGGAAGAGGTCAAGTGGCGGGAAGAACTTTGCATCCACTGCACAGCCTGCCTGGCTCCCTGCCCCACCAAGGCCCTGTACGTGGAACGGCCAAACATGACGGTGGGCTTTGATAGGGAGAAATGTATCGCCTGCGAGCTCTGCCTGAACGTCTGCCCATACGGAGCCGTGGAGATCGCCATCGAGCAATGAATCTATCTTGCAGTCAAAAAGAAAATAATCCTTAGAGGCGAACCTGAGGTTCGCCTCTGAATGGCGGTTAACAATTCAGGTTGCCCCTGCTTCCTTCGAGGAAGAGGGATGGCTCCGTTTGGAGCAAAATTCTTGGTCCTACCTGTGGGGGCTTGTCCTCCATGCTTCTTTATTAACCCTCTCCTTCGGTTCCCGTTTCTTAAAAAATTTTTTGAGCCGGTTCTTGACTTTCAGGATGCAGGTGTTACATACTATACAATAGCTATATATATTGCATAGGTAGGCTGGAGGTTGGCGATGAGATTCTTAACCGATTGTAAGGCTGATGCCTCGGCGGATTTGGTCTACCGGGTCTGTCCCATGCATCTGCTGGAGCCGGCCGATTATCTTAGGGATATGCAGGCAGGCCAAGTGCTGGAGATCATTACCGACTATGACGGCGCGCTGGAGGATATCCCGGCTTGGTGCGCCAAGCACGGCCAGGAATTCGTGGGCGTCTGCGAGGATGAGGACGAGGACCACTACAGGCTTTACATTAAAAAGGTCCATTGAGGGAAATCATGAAAAGGATATATCTGGATCAGGCCGCAGCCGCGCCGGTGAGGCCCGAAGTGCTGGAAACCATGCTCCCTTATTTTCAGGAGCGCTTCGGCAACCCTTCCGCGGTCTACGACCTGGGGACCCAGGTCAAGGACAGCATTGAGGAACACCGGGCCCGAGTGGCTACCCTCATCGGCGCCCGTCGCCATAATATAATTTTCACCTCTTGCGGGGCCGAAGCCAACAATCTGGCCATCAAAGGCGCAGCCCTGGCCCATCTGAAGCAGGGGCGGCATCTCATCGTCTCTGCCATCGAGCACCATTCGGTGCTCAATGCCGCCCGTTTCCTGGAAAAATTCCACGACTTCGAAGTGACCTTTCTCCCGGTCAACCGCTACGGCCAGGTGGAGCCGGAAAGGCTCCGTAAGGCCCTCACCCCGTCCACGGTGCTGGTCTCCATCCAACACGCCAGCAACGAAATCGGCACGGTGCAGCATATTCCGGAACTGGCGGCCTTGTGCCGGGAGCAGGGCGTGATTTTTCACACCGACGCGGTGGCCACTGCCGGCAGTATTCCCCTAGAGGTCCAGGAGATGGGCGTGGATCTTCTCACCCTGTCAGGTCCGGCTCTGGGCGCGGCCAAGGGCACCGGCGCTCTTTATTTCCGGCCCCAGCTACGGTTGGTGCCCCAGATTCACAGCGGCATCCAGGAAAACGGCCGCCGGGGGGGCACCGAAAACGTGCCGGGCATCGTCGGCTTGGGGGTCGCGGCGGAATTGGCCAAGGGCGAGTTGGCAGAGAGGGCTCGTCATTTAAAATCCTTGCGGGACCATCTGGTGAGGGGCGTTCTGGAGCGGATTCCGGCGGTCATTCATACCGGGCACCCGGAAGAGCGCCTGCCGGGGCATGCCAGTTTCTGCTTCGAGGGACTGGAAGGGGAGGCTCTGATCTTTCTGCTGAACTCCCGGGGCATCTACGCCAACACCGGCTCCGCCTGCGCTTCCAAAGCCCTGAAGGTATCGCCCACCCTCTGCGCCATTGGCCTGTCCCCGGAGGTGGCCCAGGGGTCCATCGTCTTTACTTTTGGCCTGAGTAACCTTAAGGAGGAAGTGGACTACGTTCTGAGGGAATTACCCCAGGCGGTGGAGAGGCTTAGATCGTTTTCCCCGGTGTGGCGCAAGAAAATGGCGGCCGCATCAGGAGGCTGAATATGAAGTTGACCACCAGAAGCCGTTACGGCACCAGATTGTTGCTGGACATGGCCCAGCATTATAACCAGGGCCCCATCCAGTTGGGGGACATTGCCAGGCGCCAGGGCATCTCTGTGAAGTACTTGGAGCAGATCATTATCCCCTTGAAGAAGGCCAGTTTCATCCAAAGCGTGCGGGGGCCAAAGGGGGGTCATGTTTTGGCCAGGCCGCCGGCCGAGATTACCGTGGCCGAGATCGTCGCTCTCCTGGAGGATGGCGTCAGCTTGGTGGATTGCACAGAGAATGCCGAAGTATGCGGCCGGGCAGACACCTGCCCCACCCGCCTGATTTGGAAAAAGGCCTCCCAGGCTATGTTCAATACCCTGGAGGCCTTCACCCTGGCCGATCTGGTGGAGATGGCCTGGACCAACGAAAATAAGGAGCTTGTTCATGTACTCTGAGACGGTTATGGAGCATTTCGGCAATCCCCGGAACACCGGGGTTATCGAGGACGCTGACGGTGTCGGTGAGGTGGGCAACCCCCAGTGCGGCGATATGATGACCTTTTATATCAAGGTCAAAGACGACACCATCGAAGAGGTCAAGTTTCAAACCTTTGGCTGCGTGGCGGCCATCGCCGTCTCCAGCATGGTCAGCGAGATGGCTAAGGGCAAAAGGCTGGCGGTAGCCCAAAAAATCACCAAAAAGGCGGTGGCCGAGGCCCTGGGCGGCCTGCCCCCCCAGAAGATGCACTGCTCCAACCTGGGAGCCGACGCCCTGGCCCTGGCCATCAAGGATTATCAGGAAAAGAAGAAAGGCGCCGTCCTTTCGGTGGCCTAAAAATTAGGAAGGTAGATTAGACATGTATACCGCTCAACCCCTCAGACAAGACGTGGTGACCCCGGATTTGGGAAAGATCGGCAAACCCGGCCCTTCCCTGGCCGCGGAGGTCAGAGAACAAAGCGGCACCGATTTCTACCGCTGTTACCAGTGCCGGAGTTGCGGCAACGGTTGCCCCTTTGTGCAGGCCATGGACTATACCCCCAACCAGGTGCTGCGTCTGGTGCAGTTCGGCATGCGCCAGGAAGTGCTCACCTGTAAAACCATCTGGGTCTGCGTGGGCTGCCACACCTGCTCCAGCCAATGCCCCATGAGCATTGACATCGCTGCGGTCATGGACACGCTGCGCCTTATGGCAGTGGAAGAAGGCGTGGCCATCGGCAAACCCAATATCATTGATTTTCACGAAGAAGTGCTCAGGTCCCTGGAAAAATACGGCCGGGCCCACAAGCTGGGAATCATGCTGGGTTATAAACGGCAGACGGGCCGCTGGCTGAAGGATTTGGACGTAGGCCTGAAGATGTTGGCCAAGCGCAAATTGGACCTCATTCCTTCCCGGGTCAGGGACGTGAAAGAGATCACCGAGCTATTTCAATGTTACTGGAGGGAAACGGCATGAGCGACCTGCGGCTCCAGGATTTCTCTTATTTCCCGGGTTGCTCCCTGGCCACCACCGCCGGGGAGAGCAACCGGTCGATGATGCAGGCGGCCCGGATTTTGGGCCTTAACTTGATCGAACTTCAGGATTGGAACTGCTGCGGTTCCTCCTCGGCCCAGACCATGTGTAAAAACCTGAGCCTGGCCATGGCGGCCCGGAACCTGTCGCTGGCCCCGCCGGGGAGGCCCCTGGTGGCCATGTGTCCCCGGTGCCTGCACTACTTGCGTTCAACCCAGAAATGTCTAAAAAGCGATCCGGAGACCAGGGAGGCCCTGGAAGAAAAATGGGGGAGGCCCATATACACGGATCTGGAGATCATCCACTTCATGGAGGTTCTGTCCCGCTATGGCCTGGACCGCCTTAAGGCCAACGCCCGGCGCAGTCTGAAAGGCCTGAGGTATGTGCCTTATTACGGTTGCACCCTCTTTCGACCGCCCCGGCTGGCGAAGGAAAGATACTTCCAGGGCGAAATGGAAAACATCCTGGGGGCCCTGGGGGCCCAGGCCGTGCCTGACGCCCTCAGTTACCGCTGTTGCGGCTCCTTTCTCTCGGCCACCGATCCGGAGATCGTCACTCCCCTGGTCCAGGAAATTATCGGCAGCGCCGCGGCCGCCAAGGCCGACTGTTTGGTCACCGCCTGCGCCATGTGCCAGCTCAACCTGGAGATGCGCAATACCAGCAGGGCTAAAATTCCCATTTTCCATTTCTCGGAAATCCTGGCCCTGGCTTTGGGAGCCGAAGATTACGAGGAGTGGTTTGTCAGGCATCTGGTGGACCCGCGGCTGGTGATCCGGAAACTGGCCCAGGCTGCTTGAGAATTTGTTACGACCTGATTATTATATGAGTTAAAGAATAGCGCTTGAGGTCTTTAAGGGCGGGGTCCCAACGCTTGGTTATGGGTAATAAAAAAGATACCGCTCACCAAAAATTGCAGGGGCGAATCGGCAGGGTCCTGGCCGTCTGTATCGCGGCCTTGCTGGTCCTGGGCGCTGTCGGCTGTGGCGCTGACCCGGAGCAGGTCACGGTGGACTTTTCCAAGACCGTGCCGGTGGCTCGACCCTCACCTCATACTGGGGGGGCGGACGTCCTCCGGGGCGCGGTGGCGGCCATGATCTCCCCCCGGGAGACATTTATCCACTACCGGCAACTCCTGGACTATCTGGCCCGCAAAGCGGGAAAAGACCTAGAATTTGTCCAGCGTAAGACCTATGAGGAGATCAATGAGCTTTTGGGGAAAGGGGAGATCGACCTGGCGTTCATCTGTTCGGGCCCCTATGCCTCCAAGAAAGACCGTTATGGCTTCGTGCCCCTGGCTGTCCCGGAGGTCCAGGGTAGCACCTCCTACCAGGCGTACTTGATTGTTAACCGGAACAGTCCCTGCCAAAAGCTGCAGGACCTTAAGGGTCAAACCTTTGCCTTCACCGATCCTGATTCCAACACCGGCAGGTTGGTTCCCACCTTCTGGCTGGCGGAGCTGCACCAGCGGCCGGAGACCTTTTTCCGGCAAATAACCTATACTTATAGCCATGACAACTCTATCCTGGCGGTGGCCCGGGGCCTAGTGGCGGCCGCGGCCGTGGACGGGCTGATATGGGAATATTATCAGGCCACCAACCCCGTTTTTACCTCCAAGACCAGGATCATCAAAAAGTCTGATCTCTATGGCATTCCCCCTCTGGTGGTTTCCCGCCACCTACCCCCGGCGGAGCGGAAACAATTGGAGAAAACCCTCCTCACCATGCACGAGGACCCTGAAGGCAAGCAAATCCTGGCCGGGCTCCTGATTGATCGCTTCCTCCCCCTTAAAGAAGAGTGGTATGAGCCCATCCGCTCCATGCACCGGCGCGTGAGCCACCTCAAGGAATCGCCCCATGCTCCCCAGCCTTAAAAGTAAGCTTCTGGCCAGCATTTCCGCCATTGTCATCATTACCGGCCTGGCCCTGGCCGGCATCGTCACCCAGAGATACAGCGGCGCCTTGCGCCAAGAGATGATGGGCCAGTCGGCGAACCTGGCGCATAGCATCGCCCTGGACGCCGCGGACCGGATTCTCATTAACGATCTGGTGGGACTTCAGAAGATGCTGGATCAGCAGCGCCTCATTCATCCGACCCTGGCCTATTTGTTTATCCTCAAAGACGGTCGGGTTTTGGCCCACACCTTCGACCAGGGCGTTCCCGCCGGCCTCCTGGAAGTCAACCAGCCGGTCTCCCCGGTCCAACCCGGATTTCGCCGGGTCGTCGCTCAAAAGGGTGACCATTACCTGGATACCGCCCTGCCTATCTTTGAAGGCAAAGCGGGAACCTTGCGCCTGGGATTTTCGGAAAGCCGCTACCGGAGTCAATTGCTCAAGCTCTGGGGGGAGATCGGTTTAATAACCTTGGGACTCCTGGTATTGGCATTATTAGGCGGTCTTTTATTTGTGCGGCGCATCACCAGACCATTAGCGGCGCTGGTGGCAGCCACTCAGGAGATTGACCGGGGAGAGCCCAATATCCGGGTGGAAGTGAAGGGCAAGGATGAAATTGCTACTCTTTCGGCCTCCTTCAACCAGATGGTGGCTCGCCAGGAAGAATACACCAGACGTCTGGAAGAGCAGACCCTGGAACTGGAAAGGGCTTACGGACAGGCCCGGACCGCCTGCCAGATAGTGCAGGAGGTAGGAGCTCTTTACACCCTGAAGGAGATGGGCGCCTTCTTGCTGCAAAAGCTGCGGGCAACCCTTAATTGTCCTCACATTGCCCTGATGGTCCTCAATGCCTCACAGGATACGGTCTTTGTGGTGTCCGATGGGGAAGGGGTGACCGTGTTAAAAGATCCCCTGGTGGTCCAGGCGGCCCGGGCGGCGCTGAAGGGTTTAACCAGCGGCAGTCTGCCCCGGGAACTGGCTCAGATACTACCGGCCATCACCCCTAATTTGTCCACTCCCGAGAAACAGGCCCTCATTACCTTTACAGACAACCATATCCGGGGTGCAGCGGTTATCCCCTGCCCGGACTGCCTCCACGGTAACTCGGAACAGATTCAGTGGGTGGGGCTGGTTCTGAAGCAGAACGCCGGGGCCTTGGCCAGGGCCATTTTGCACGAAGAAGAGATGGGCAGCCTCAAAGGCCGGGTAGAGGCCCAGGCCGGCTTTGGCGAAATCATCGGCAAAGACCCCAAGATGCAGATGGTGTATAAGCTCATCGAAGACGTGGCCTCCTCCGACGCCACCGTCCTCATTCAGGGGGAAAGCGGCACCGGCAAGGAACTGGTGGCCCGGGCCGTCCATCACTTAAGCCCGCGCCGGGCCAAGCCCTTTGTGGTGATCAACTGTTCGGCCTACCCTGCCACTTTGCTGGAAAGCGAACTTTTCGGACACGAAAAGGGGGCTTTTACCGGGGCGACGCGGCAAAAGCCGGGACGCTTTGAGCAGGCCAACGGCGGTACGGTCTTCCTGGACGAGATCGGGGAAATCCCGCCAACGGCTCAGATTAAATTGCTGCGAGTATTACAGACCCGCAAGTTCGAGCGGGTGGGGGGAGAAAAGACCCTGACTGTGGACTTACGCGTCCTGGCGGCCACCAACAAGGACTTGATGCAGGAGGTGGAGAAGGGCAATTTCCGGGAGGACCTCTTCTATCGCCTCAACGTCATACCCCTTAACCTGCCGCCTCTGAAGGACCGCAGAAACGACATCCCCCTGCTGGCCCTCCACTTTCTCAGGCGTTTCGCGATGGAGCGGGGCAAGGGCCTCCGGGAGATCGGCTCCGGAGCCATGCGCCTCCTGCTGGATTACCCCTGGCCGGGCAACGTCAGGGAACTGGAGAATTCCATTGAACATGGCGTGGTCCTGGCCAAGGGCAGCCAATTGGAGGCCTGGGATTTGCCTTCGGCCCTCCATCATCCTTCTTCAATCGGCCCCCCCACTATGGCTGATCAGGAGCTTAATCTGCTGTTGAATATTTTGGAAGAATGCGGCTGGAATAAGAAGCTGGCGGCCCAGCGCCTGGGAATCAGCCGCAGCACGGTGTACGCCATCCTCAAGAGGCATAACATCTCCAAACCTACGACTCACTAATGCGCCCCACAGGAATTAAGCCCCCGCCACAGGTATCTCGTGTCCAACCCGCAGGATTGTGTCTTAATTTCAGACACGGGTAATCATTCAAAATTATTGTTAAATAGTTATTGTGTATGAACCGTGTAGGTGTTATCTCCCGGCCGCAAATTGCCGGCATTTTAAAACTTATTGAAATTATAATTACTTCCGTAACCAGCCACGCAAGCTTTTAATTTCCCCCGGGAAGCATTAACCCCACCCTCCTTAAATTACTAAAAATTACCAATAATTAATAGTACTTATGTAAATGGCATAAACCTTGCCGTTTATTCTATCCAAAGTTCTGGGTAGGGCAAGGTGATGAAAAAACCAGGGGTGCTGGTGGTGGCGGACGCTAAGGGACTTGGCCGTAGAGTCCGTTCCCTGGTGCAAGAACTGGATTACATGGCCACCCGTATCAGTTCCTTGAAAGACTTGGAGCGGGAGCTGCAAAAGGATTGCGAGGTCGCGGTGATCCTGGACCTGGATACCGTGCCGGTGACCCCCCAGTTTCTCAGGGGCTTGAGAAAGGCGCACCCCCAACTGCACCTATTGGGGGTTTCTGAGCTGTCGTATCACCCCGGATTAGAAGAAGTTATCGGCTCCCATCTCCTGGCCTGTTTGGTGGAGCCCCTGGATGTGGAGGAACTTTGTTTCTGGTTAAAAAGCATCGGTGAACACCTGGCCAACCCGGAGAAGGGGGCCGAAGGGTAAGCCGCTTAAGTCTCAGAAAACTATCAGGGAGGGTCTGGGAATGAAGAAACTGGTTATTTTGGGGCATGGGACGGGCGGCACCATCATCGCCACCAAGATGCGCCAAAAACTGCCTGAATCCAAATGGGCGATCACTGTCATCGACCGTGATTGGCAACACCATTACCAGCCGGGGTGGCTCTTCATTCCCTTCGGCATCTATACCAAGGAGGACTGCATCAAACCCAGGACTAAGTTTGTCCCTCCCGGGGTCAACTTCGTACTGGATGACATCGTTGCCATCGATCCGGAGAAAAAAGAGGTCAAAACCAAACGGGAGACGTTTTCCTACGACTTCCTGGTGATCGCCACCGGCTGCCGCATCGTCCCCGAAGAAGTGGAAGGCCTGATCGACGGCTGGGGCCAAGACATCCACAATTTCTATACCCTGGAAGGCGCGCTGGCCCTTCATGAGAAGATGAAATACTTCGATAAGGGCCGGGTGGTGGTGAACATCGCCGAACTGCCCTTCAAGTGCCCGGTGGCTCCCCTGGAATATGCCTTCATGTCGGATTGGTTTTTCGGCGTCAACGGCGTCCGGGACAAGATTGAAATAGAGCTGGTGACGCCGCTTTCCGCGGCTTTTACCAAACCGGTGGCCGCGGAAGTTCTGGGGAATATTTGCCAGGAAAAGAACATCAAGGTGACGCCCAACTTCCAGTTAGCCCAGGTGGATGCGGAGAAAAAGGTCATCAAGTCCTACGGCGGCGACGAAGTCCCCTATGACCTCCTAGTCTCCATCCCCCCCAACTTCGGGGCCCAATGCCTCATCGACAGCGGTATGGGCGACCCCATGGGTTACATGGACACCGATCATTTTACCCTGAAGGCCAAGAATTACGAGGCCATCTATGTCATCGGCGACGCGGCCAACGTCCCCACCTCCAAGGCCGGGGCCGTGGCCCATTACGAGGCCGACGTGGTGGCGGACAACCTGATGCGGGAGATCGACGGGCAGCCGCCCCGGCCGGACTATGACGGCCATGCCACCTGAATGGTGGTCACCGGTTACGAGAAGGGGTCCCTTCTCGACTTTAACTACAAAATCGAGCCGCTGCCGGGCAAATTCCCCTTCCCGGGCATCGGTCCCCTGGATCTCCTGGGGGTCAGTTTCTCCAACTACGTGGGCAAGATGATGTTCCGCTGGGTCTATTACAACCTGATGCTTAAAGGGAGCCACCTGCCCCTGGAGTCCCAGTTTGTCCTGGCGGGGAAGGTGCGGGGCATCCTTTCGCCGGATATTGAAATGCCCCTCCGGCAAAGGAGGCGGCCATGAGTGGAGAGGAGCAAATCCTGGCGCGTCTGGCCAGAATGGAAGAGAAGCTGGATCGAGTCGCAGACTTCGAGGAGCAGTGGGGCAAATTCGGCCAAACCTTGGAAAGCCTGAGCGATCTGGGCCGGGACCTGTCTCTCTTGATGGGCCCCGGCGCCAGTCTGCTCACCGAAGAACTGGCTGAAGTGGAGACGGGGTTCCAATTGGAGGACGTCCTCTATCTGGCAAAAAGGCTCCTCTTGAGTTTCCGGCATATTGCCAGGTCCCTGGAGCAAATGGAGAACCTCATCGACTGGTGGCGGGACATGGAGCCTCTCCTGAAGATTGCGGTCCCCCATCTGGTGGACAAGCTGGACGACCTGGAGCAGAAGGGCATCTTCCGCGTCAACTCGGCCATCCTCAATATGTACGCCAAGCTCGCTTCGGCTTATACCCCCGAGGATGTGGAAGTTATCGGCGACGGCTTCGTACGCATGCACGGCATCGTCAGGAAGTTCGCCGATCCCGTGGTCATCCAATCCATCGAGGCCGTGGTGGATATGTACGCCAAACTCGCCTCGGTCTATACGCCTGAGGACATCGCCTCCATCGGCGACGGGTTCGTGCGCATGCATGGCATCGTCAAGAAATTTGGGGATCCAAAGGTGGTGGATTTTCTCGACCGTCTTACGGACGTACCGGCCGTGGTGAACCTGGACGGGGCACAGCCGGTGAGCCCGTTTGGCATGCCGTTCCGCATGCTGAGCAAAGAATGCAAGCAGGGATTGGGAGTGGCCCTGGAACTGACCCGGGCCCTGGGTAGCGTTAAGTCCGGTAACGGCCGGGCCCAGTCCCCAGCCGCAGATCAACCTGCGAAACGATAGCTTGGGACTTCGCCTTTTGGAGCTGGGGGAACAGCGATTAGTAAAAGGAGGATGTTATGGCGCTGGCAGCAAAGGAATTACCCCAAGAAGACGCCCTGGTTCGAATGCAACGGGATTTGAAGCGGGCTTTGCAGAAAAAACCCCAGGACATTAAATGGGGCATGGTCATCGACATCGCCAAGTGCATCGGCTGCCATGCCTGCACCATCGCCTGCGTCGCGGAAAACAAACTGCCACCGGGGGTGGTGTACCGGGTGGTCCTGGAGGAGGAGGTGGGCCATTACCCCGCAGTAAGCCGGCGTTTCGTCCCCCGGCCCTGCCTCCATTGCCAGAACCCCCCATGCACCAAGGCCTGTCCGGTCACCGCCACCTGGAAAACTGCCCAAGGGGTAGTGATCGTGGACTACAACCGCTGCATCGGCTGCCGCTACTGCCTGGTGGCCTGTCCCTACAGCGCCCGGACCTCGGATTTTGCGGAGTGGTATACCGGGGGGACGCCGGACCTGGGGGGAAAACTGGTGGGCCGCAAGGCCGCGGCCAACGGCTACGAAGCGCACCCGGCCGCGGAATACGGCCAGAAGTGGCCGGAGCGCGATCATGACTCGCCGGTGGGCAACGCCCGCAAATGCCACTTCTGCCTGCACCGTCTGAAGGTGGGCATGCTGCCGGCCTGCACCACCACTTGCATCGGCCGGGCCACTATCTTCGGAGACCGCAGCGATCCCCAAAGCCTGGTGTACGAAATGATTGGCTCCCCCCGGGTTTTCCGGTTGAAGGAAGAATTGGGGACGCTGCCCGCTGTTTATTATCTGAAGTAAGAGAGGGAGAATCTCATGCTCAATGAAAGACACTTTAGATACATCATCATCCTGGCTGTCTGCGGCCTGATCATCGGCACCTGGGGCATGGGAGCCCGGCTGCTCTACGGCCACAAGTACATGGATTACGGCTCTTTCGTGCCCTGGGGCCTCTGGGTCGCATTCGACCTGTTTTTCCTGGGTTTGACGGCCGGAGCTTATATCGTCACCGTCCTGGTCTATGGTTTCCGGGTCAAACTCTTCGCGGCCCTGGGTCCTCTGTCCGTTTTTGCCCTGTTGGTCACGCTCCTGTGCGAGGGGATCATCATCTCCCTGGACCTGGGCCACCCCTTAAGGATTTACCGGTTTTTACTCACTCCGAATTTCGGCTCCATGCTTTTCTGGCTGGTGGCTTTCATCGTGGCCATGTGGGCCATTTACCTGCCCACCTTTTATCTGCTGCTGCGGGAGCAGCTCGTTGTCTGGTCCCGGGATGAAAAGAGGCCGGGGCAAAAATTCTTCCGGTTTCTGGTGGGAGGCCGAACCGCTTATGGCGAGGAAGACCGGGCCCGGGATCACCGGCGGGTGCGCGTTCTATCCTACATCAGCATGCCCATAGGCTTGTTATTCTTCGGGATGCACGGCGCTCTCTTCGCGATTCTGTTAAACCGGCCTTTGTGGAACGGGGCCATGACCCCCTTCCTTTTCATTATGGCCGCTTTGCTTTCCGGCGGCGCTTTGATCACCTTCCTGACCTATCTCTTCCACCCCCGGGATGACCTGGTGCAACCCCTGGGACGGATTGTTCTCGGTTTGCTGGCGACCTTTCTCTTTCTGGAGGCCTTGCAGTTCTTCGTGGGCTACCAGTCCCAGGTTCCCAACTTCGTCACCAGCTTGAACCTCATCGCCTTCGGGCCCTTCTGGTGGGCCTTTTGGATCTTGCACCTGCTCATCGGCAGCGCCATCCCCATGTATATCCTGATTACTCAGCCCCGCAACACCCGGGCGGTGGCCTGGGCCTGTTTTCTGGTATTAATTACGTTTTTCGCAGTTCGCCTGAATTATCTGATCCCCGACCTGGCGGTGTACAAGCTGGAAGGTTTGCAAAATACCTTTTACTCCCACCGGTTACGCACGGATTACGTGCCCAACATCAATGAATGGCTGGTGAGCATCTGGGTTTTGTCTTTGGGTTTACTGACCTTCTTCCTGGGTATGCGCTGGCTGCCGGTGGAAGCCGCCGGAATTGAGGAGGAAGAACATGTCTAAGAAGAAATGTAAAGGTCTTGAGGAACTCCAGGAAATCTTCGA
>JAGVAH010000011.1 GCA_020060385.1 Syntrophobacterales bacterium
CCGCCAGCGGCGCGGCCATCGGCGCCGGGTTTGGGGGGGCGGAAGGGTTGATGGTGGGCTCCTCCTTCAGCCGTTCCCAACTGGAGTCCAGGATCCGCAGCTTGCTTTATGCCCGGACGCTGCCCATCCAGACCCTGGGCAAAGGGATGTTCGGTGACGGCCTGGTCTATTTCCCGGCCGTCAATATCACTGCTATCCGCATAATCCTGGCGGAGGCCGCAGGCCCCGGGGTCCTGGACCTCAATGTCCCGGTGACGATGCCGCTCCCACCCCCGGCGGGAGCGGCCAGCCAAAAAAATCCCCTGTAGATAAGAAGTGGGAAAGCGAGTTCTGCAAGCTATTTTACAACCTCATTTTTGCTCAAATTGTCATTCTGAGCGAAGCGAAGAAACTCGTATTTTCGAGGCATTGAGAGATCCTTCACTTCGTTCAGGATGACAGAAAAAAGGTTTTGAAATGGCTTATAGGGAAGGGGGGAGGAAGATTCAGGAAAAAACCTCTAATAGAGGTTGAACCGGATCAGTTCGCATCCCCCAGAAATTTGATGAAGGCCCGGAGCAGGGCAGAGTCATAGACCTGGCTCTTCTCCCACTCATGGCGCATGTCCCAGAGGGTGTCTTTGGGGGACTTGGCAGCCCGCCAGGGACGGCCGGAGGTAACGCTCTCATAACTGTCGATGATCCGCATAATTTTGGCCCAAGGATGGATGGAATGCCCGGACAAACCCAGGGGATAGCCGGAGCCGTCACCGTTCTCGTGGTGCTGCTGCACCATGATCACGGGGTCCTTGGGAAGAGTGGATAGATGCTTGATCATGTAGTAACTTTGCAGGGGATGGCGCATGATCAGCTTCATTTCCTCATCCACCAGGGGCCCGGGTTTTTGCAGGACCGTGCGGGGCACCTGGGTCATGCCCAGATCGTGCAGCAGCGCTCCCACTCCAAAGAATCGGGCTTCTTGCCCAGCCACCCCCAGGTAGTTGAGGAAGGCCAGACCGATGGTACAGACGTTCAGACTGTGCTTAAACAGGTACTCGTCGTGGTGTCTGATCTCCATAATTAAGCTCAGGTAGGCCTTGCTGCCCTTGATAAACTCAAATACCCGATCGATGCAGTCCAGGGCCATTTCCAACTTGGGTCCGGTGCGGAACCTGTCCATCATAAAGAAATGCTGCATCCAGAGGAGCATGGCATCCAGGACTATGGCCGCCTTGTCAGGAGAAGTGCAGCATTCTTCAGGTTTGAGGTCTTTCAAGTTGTAGTGCAGGTAGTCCAGGACCGCCTCAATATCCTGCAAAGGAAAATATACCCAGGGCACCTTGAGGGTCTTCAGCTTCCGGTGCCAGTCCCGCTGGAACACCTGCCCCTTGGCGCAGCAGAGGATATAGTCAGGTTGGTCTTGGTCTTTGGTTTTGCATTTGATGAAGACATCAACGGGCATTCTGGTGCCCGGACCCAGATTGCGCAAAGGCAACGGGGAAAATCCTTCCCCCTCTCCCCCCGCGGGTGGAGCCAGGATCTTGCTGGCATCCAGATGATAGTCCAGGATATGGCCCTCCCGGCCATTGGGGAGGCTGTTTGTGGGCATGGAGTTTGGCGTCAGACCCCTCTTCATGGAACGGATACAGTAACGAGAGACCGCAGGAGAATCGCGGCCGGCCCGTAATTTTTTATTAAGGATAGCGGTCGCCATCCACTTTACATCGGTTGTATCCGCAGGAATGATAAAAATCAGCGGCTATTCCCCCCAAGCCCAAGAGAATAGGGATCGCCAGGATACCGCAGCAAGATTGCCGGTAAAAAATTGGGAAATTTTTGAAAAAATATAGGCGGTTCTTTCCGCAGCAGGCGGGCGCCGGGGACGAAGAGGTCTATGGCATCACCGCGGGCGTGGCTGATGCAGGCGCAGGTCCGGCGTTGGTGAGGGGCAGTCAGGTCCGGAGGGCCAGGTCCTCCACCAGGCGATCCGCGAAGGCGAGGATGAAGTCCCTCTGGCCCCGGGTGGCGTAATCGATGCAGGCGCAGCGCATGGTTTGCTGGCTGCGGATGAGGAATTCGAAGCGCACGAAGTTATCCCCCAGTTCCACCGCGAAGCGGAAGGGGCGGCAATCCGGGTGGGCGAATTGTTCGGGGCTGAGCAGGTCTTCGGGGAGGTCCACCCACCAGATGCCTTCCAGGCTGGAGGCCTGGGCGTGGTCCTGGAGATAATCCCGGATGCGGGGGATGTCGGCCCGGCTGATTTCGTCAACTTGATAGAGGCGCATTTTCAATACCGTTTTCGGTTTTCGGTTAAAACAGGAATCTTTGTCATAATCCTCATCCATATAAGGGATTGGGGGAGGGGGTAAGGGCCACAGGCCCTTACCCCCTCCCCCACATCTTTCTTCTCCCCCTCACGGCTTCGGCCGGCGGGGGAAGGGCAGGTATTCCACGGCCGGGATTTGCCGCATGGGTTGGGGAAAGAGGCTCATGAGTTCCAGGATCTCCTTGGGTATCTGGGAGGAAACCGGCAGCCCCAGGCTCTGCGCGGTTTCGAAGGTGATGGCGAAGTCGTGGGTCCAGGTGCCCTCCGTGAGCAGCCGGGCCAGTTCTTCCGCCTTTTCCGGGGGAAATTTGTCCGCCAGGAGTTCCAGGACGCTGTTTCTCACTTCGGTGATGGCCTTTTCCGCCTGATCCGCCAGGATCAAAGTGCTGTCATCGATTTCGGCCACCAGTTTTTTGGCCACCGCCCGGAGGAGGGAGGCCGCGGGATACTGGCCGATTTGGGGGTCCACCGGCCCCAGGACCGCATGTTCGCTCATGACGATGGCGTCCCCGGCCAGGGCAATGAGGGTGCCCCCGGACATGGCGAAATGGGGGACAAAGACGGTAACCTTGCCCTTATGTTTCTTCAGGGCCCGGGCGATCTGGGTGGAGGCCAGCACCAGGCCTCCGGGGGTATGGAGCACCAGGTCCAGGGGCACGTCGTCGTCGGTGAGGTGGATGGCCCGGATGACTTCCTCGGAGTCGTTGATGTCGATGTAGCGGAAGATGGGGAAGCCCAGCAGGGCCATGGTCTCCTGGCGATGCACCAGGAGGATCATCCGGGAGGAGCGTTGCTGCTCCAGTTTGACCAGGAGCCGTTTCCGGGCGAATTCCATGGTCTTTTTTTTGATCAAGGGCTGGAGGGCAATAAAGATCAGGAAGATCCAGAATAACTCGGCCAAGGTCACGATTCCTCCGCAGGGGGCGCCACCGCCCGGCGCCAGGCGCTCCGGGCCGCGTCCAGCGCGGCAAACCCCCATAATCCCAGGAGGGCGCACAGAGGCAGAAAAAACACGGGGTGGGAGAGAAGGTATCGGCCCAGTTCTTTAACTACTTGCCCGGTGAGGGGCTTGGGATAGAAGTATTCGTAGTATCCCTGGGAGAAAACGATGATCCCGGCCAGGAAGAGGAGGCCCAGGAGCAGGTTGGCCAGGAGCACCAGGATGATCCCTCGTTTGCGGTCCTGGTTGTAAAGCTGGCCCAAACCCGGAAAGACAAAGGCCGAGAGCACAAAGGCGATGATGGCTTGCCGCATGCCTGATTCTATCGGAAGAGGTTTGTCGGGTCAAGGGAGGTGGGGGAGCACCCTGTAGAATGACGTACCGATAACCTCCCGATTGCTGCAAGTAGTGTGATTTCTCAAAAGGAGTTATTATATATATTGCCCGCCTTTTGAACGTTCGGTATTTAAGTCCCCCTTTCCTAAAGGGGGATTTAGGGGGATTATCAGGCGCTTATTAATCCCCCCTGCCCCCCTTTAGAAAAGGGGGGAATCGATTTCTAAATTTAACTGTCATAGTAATTAAGTGACGTTAAACTGGTTATATTATCGTCTCCGAACATATAAAAAACCTTATTATCGAAAAACCCCTTTTTCGATAATAAGGTCAAAGGAATTTTCGACTGCATCTGCCTTATCTATTCATGATTACCTCCTCCAATTGATTGATTTTTCGGGCCGATGGGATATGCTTAACGGTTAGAGATTATGAAAAGGCCTGAACCCCATGGATTATAAAGAAACCCTGAACCTGCCCCGCACCCCGTTTCCCATGAAGGCGGATCTGCCCCGGCGGGAGCCGGAGCTCCTGCAGCGCTGGGCGGAGATGGACCTCTACGGCCGCATCCGCACCCAGAGCCAGGGCCGGCCCCCCTTCATCCTCCACGACGGTCCGCCCTATGCCAACGGCCACATCCACCTGGGCCACGCCCTGAACAAGATTTTGAAGGACATTATCATCAAGTCCCGGCAGATGATGGGGTTTGACTGCCCCTACGTGCCGGGCTGGGACTGCCACGGCCTGCCCATCGAGCACCAGGTGGACAAGGGCCTGAAGGCCAAGGGGCTGAAATTGAGCCAGGTGGAGGTGCGGCAGCGCTGCCGGGCCTACGCCCAGGAGTTCATCGGCATCCAGCGGGAGGAGTTTGTGCGCCTGGGGGTGCTGGGGGACTGGGACCACCCCTATCTGACCATGAATCCCGCCTACGTGGCCGCCATCCTGGAGGAATACGGCAAGTTTTTCCTGTCCGGGGCCATTTACCGGAGCAAGAAGCCGGTGCATTGGTGCGCCACCTGCCACACCGCCCTGGCGGAGGCGGAGGTGGAGTACGAGGAGCATCAGACGCCCTCCATCTACGTGAAATTCCCCCTGATCCGGCCGTGGCCGGGGATGGGGGGGGATAAACCCGTGTCCCTGGTGATTTGGACCACCACCCCCTGGACCCTGCCCGCCAACCTGGCCATCGCCGTGCATCCGGACCTGGAGTACGCCCTGGTGGACGTGGGGGAGGAAGCCCTGGTGGTGGCCGGGGACCTGGCCCCGGGCTTGCTGTCCCAGTGGGGTCTCCAAGGGCAGGTGCTGGCCCAATATCCGGGCCGGTCCCTGGAAGGGGCAGTCTGCCGCCACCCCTGGCTGGAGCGGGACTCCGGGGTGATCCTGGCCGATTACGTGACGCTCACCGCGGGCACGGGGCTGGTGCACATCGCGCCCGGCCACGGCCAGGAAGACTATGACAGCGGCCGCAAATACGGGCTCCAACCCTACTCGCCGGTGGACAACAACGGCCGGTTCACTAAAGAAGTGCCGGAGTTTGAGGGCCAGGGGGTCTGGGCAGCCAATGCCGGGATCATGGAGTTGCTGCGCCAGAAAGGCAGATTGCTGGGCGCAGAGGACGTCACCCACAGCTATCCCCACTGCTGGCGCTGCAAAAAGCCCATCATCTTCAGGGCCACGGAGCAGTGGTTCATCTCCATGGCGGCAAACGATCTGCGGCAAAAGGCCCTGAAAGCCATCGACCAGGTGACCTGGATCCCCCGCTGGGGCCGGGAGCGCATCTACCTGATGGTGGAGAACCGCCCGGATTGGTGCATCTCCCGGCAGCGGGCCTGGGGCGTGCCCATCGTCGCCTGCCATTGCCGGGGCTGCGGGGAGGTCTTTCTTACCAAAGAAATCTTAGAAGGCATCGTCAGCCGGATGCGCCGGGAGGGCGCGGATTTTTATTTCGCTGAGGATCCGGCTGACCTCCTGCCCCCCGGTACTTGCTGTCCTCAATGCGGCAAAAATGAATTTGCTAAAGAAACCGACATCCTGGACGTCTGGTTCGATTCCGGGGTGAGCTTCGCCGCGGTGCTGGAGGCCAACCCGCAACTGCGGCAGCCCGCGGACCTCTACCTGGAAGGCTCGGACCAGCACCGGGGCTGGTTCCACAGCAGCCTCCTGGCCGCGGTGGGGACCCGGGGCCAGGCCCCCTACAAGGGGGTGCTGACCCACGGCTTCGTGGTGGACGGGGAAGGCCGCAAGATGTCCAAGTCCGTGGGCAACATCATCGCCCCCCAGGAGGTCATGAAAAAATACGGGGCCGAGATTCTCCGCCTCTGGGTGGCCGGGGAGGACTACCGGGACGACATCCGCCTCTCGGACGCCATCCTGAAGCAACTGGCGGAGGCCTACCGCCGCTTCCGCAACACCGCCCGCTTCATGCTGGGAAATCTCTCGGACTTCGACCCCCAAAGCCATTGGGTGCCCTACGAGCAGCGGCAGGAACTGGACCGGGTGGCCCTCTCCTGGCTGGCGCAGCTGACGGAGCGGGTGAAAAAGGCCTACCTGGACTACGAGTTCCACTTGGCCTTTCACCGGCTGCACCAGTTTTGCGCGGTGGAGATGTCCTCCCTGTACCTGGACATCCTCAAAGACCGGCTCTACGTCTCCGGGGCCGCATCATTAGCCCGGCGCAGCGCTCAGAGCACCCTCTATGAACTGCTTACAACCCTCACCCTGCTCATGGCCCCCATCCTGTCGTTCACCGCGGAGGAGGTCTGGGGTTTTCTGCCGGGAGAGGAGAAGGGGGAGAGCGTCCACCTGGCGGCCTTTCCCCAGGCGCCGCCGGGCTTCCCGGACGCGGCTCTGCTGGAAAAATACGAATTTTTGCTGAAGGTGCGGGGGGAGATCAACCGGAACTTGGAGGAAGCGAGGAAGGCAAAGATTGTCGCCACTTCCCAAGAAGCCGTGATAAGCATTGGGGGCTGGGGAGAGCTTCTTGATAGGCTTCAAAGTTATACCGAAGATATTAGGATTTTAGCCCAAGTGGCAAGATTGGAATTTAGAACTATTACTGGGACAGCAACTATAATGCCTCAGAAAATTGAAGGTCTTGTTATCCAAGTGTGGCCAGCCCCGGGAGCCAAATGCGTCCGCTGCTGGTTCCATTATCCCGGGGTGGGTGAGGACCCCAAACATCCCCAACTCTGCGCCCGCTGCGCCCAAGTGTTGGAAGGTTAATCTCCATGAAACAAAAATGGCTCCTTCTTCTGCCGATTTTGCTGGTGGGAGTGGCCCTGGACCTGGCGACCAAGGAGTGGGTGCTGCAGCATGTGCAGATGGGGTCCCAGATTCCGGTGATCAAGGGCTTTTTCAACCTGGTGCACGTCCACAACCGGGGGGCGGCCTTCGGGTTGTTCGCCTCCTGGTCCCTGGATTTTGTCCGGGTGTTTTTTGTCATCACCACCGGCATCGTCCTGGCGGTGGTGGGCTACCTCTGGTGGAGGCTGCCCCCGGGGCAGAATCTGGCGGCCCTGGGCTACAGCCTGATCATGGCCGGGGCCCTGGGGAACCTGGTGGACCGGGTCTTTCGGATGGGAGAGGTGGTGGACTTTCTGGACTTTCACTGGGGCCGCTACCACTGGCCGGCCTTCAACGTGGCGGACACCCTCATCTGTCTGGGGGCCGGGTTTCTGGTGCTGGTGATTTTGCGGGAAGAAAAGGGCGTCAATGTATCCGACACTGCTTAAATTAGGGCCGATACATATTTACACCTACGGGTTTTTCCTGGCCCTGGCCTTTTTGAGCGCCATTTACCTGTCGGCCCGGGAGGCCGGACGCCTGGGCCTGTCCCAGGCCCGCTTCTACGACCTTTGTTTCTATGCGGTGGTGGGGGCCCTGGTGGGCTCCCGCCTGCTCTATGTCTTTTCGGAATTGCCCACGTTCGTGGCCCATCCCCTGAAGATTTTCGCCCTCTGGGAAGGAGGGTTGATCTTCCATGGCGGTCTGGTGGGCGCGGTGGCGGTGGCCTTCTATTATATGCGGCGGCACGCCATTCCCTGGCGGCCGGCCTTTGACTCCCTGGCGGTGGGCATGCCCGTGGGCCAGGCCCTGGGCCGGGTGGGCTGCTTCATGGCCGGCTGCTGCTGGGGCGCGCCATCCAACCTCCCCTGGGCCGTGACCTTTAGCAACCCGGAGACCCTGTGCCCCTTAAGGGTGCCCCTCCATCCCTCCCAGCTCTATGAAGCGGCGGTGCTTCTGGGGGTGTTCGGGATTCTCTACTGGCTGCGCACCCGCAAACGCTTCCAGGGCCAGGTGATGCTCACCTATTTTACCCTGGCGGGGTTGGTGCGCTTCGGCACCGAATTTTTCCGCAGCCCCCTGGATTACCGGGGCCCCGTCCTCATCTTCAACTGGCCCCTGACCCAGGCGGCGGCCCTGGGGATCGCGGTGGTGAGCGGCGCCTTGCTCTGGTGGTTTTGGAGTCGGGCGATTAAGGCCCAGTGATGATTGCGTAAAGGCAGGCAGCTGGTAAAAGTATTTCATCACGCTCAATTTGGACGCGCGCGTATACCAATACGTGGCAGGTGGAAAAGATTAAAAAGTCATTTTAAAACCGATCTTGCAGTCGTCTGGTCTCATTAAGGGGGGGGTTATTGGAAAAGGATCACCCCCCTTTTCTAAAGGGGGGGCCGGGGGGATTATATAAGCGCCCGATAATCCCCCTAAATCCCCCTATAGAAAAGGGGGACTTAAAGCCCTCCCTCCAGACCTGTTGCTTGTTGATAACCTATCTAAGGCCTGGGAATAGGTTTTGAAATAGGTTCAAGGGCCCCTGCCCCCCTTCCTGGCACCAAAGCATAAAGGAGTAACCATGCATAGCCGCCGCTGGCTCACCGCCCTGGTCGTTTTGCCCCTGCTGTTGTTGGTGCTCCTCAAATGGGGCCGCTTCGGCCTGGTATTGGTGATCCTGGTGATCAACGCCCTGGGCCAATGGGAGTTTTTGGGGATGTTCTTTCCCCATGCCCCCCGGGCCGAGCGGCTGAAATCCATCCTCCTGGGATCGCTGCTGCTCCTCAGCTTTTGCACGGCCACTCCCTTCGGCAGTCTCTGTTATCCGGGCGGTATTATCCCCTGCAACCCATCCACGGTATTGTTCGTCCTGGTCTGGTGCGTCTTTATCCTCCTCCTCTTTTATCTGATCAGCTACGGTCATATCGAGCAGCTCATCCAGCATCTGGCCGTCAATGTCCTGGGAATGCTCTATCTGCCGTTCCTCTTGGGGCATTTCATCTGGCTGCGCTACCTGCCCCAGGGGGAGCTGTGGATCTTATGGCTGCTGATCGTCATCTTTGCCGGGGATACCGGGGCCTTTTATGTGGGCCGGGCCCTGGGGAAAACGAAGCTCTATCCCCAGGTTTCTCCCGGCAAGACCTGGGCGGGCACGGGGGGGGGAGTGCTCTGCAGCCTGATGGCGGGGATCGCGGCCGGGAAGTGGCTCCTGGGGGTGAGTCTCTGGGGGTTGACCTGGCTGGCCCTGGTTTTGGCCCTGATGGGAATCTTGGGGGACCTGTTCGAGTCCATGCTCAAGCGCCAGGCCCAGGTGAAGGACGCCGGCGAACTCCTGCCGGGACACGGCGGCATGCTGGACCGCCTGGACAGTCTCCTCTTTGCCGCGCCGGTGGTGGTCTACGCCCGGCTGTTTCTTTTGGGGGGCTGAAATGGTTTTGGGGGGTGAGGGCCAGGGGCCTGATACCATGTCGCAATCAAAAGACATTGAACTGTAGGGGCGAATCTTGTATTCGCCCTGTGCGGGCGGGCGAACACAAGGTTCGCCCACAAGAAAGTTGCCGTTAGACTGCAACTTGGTATGAGGCCCCTGCCCTCACCCCCACCCCACCCGCATATATAAAAGGCCGGAAAGACGGGCCAGATGGCCCGCCTTTCCGGCTTTTAAACTTTTGTGGTCGGCGATGGGAGTTTGGGGGAGGTGGCAGGGGTCGCCGGACCCCGGCCCCTCCCTCAAATCACTCTACTTGGTCTTGGTGGGTGCCGGCGCCTTGGCCGGCGTCGCGGCGGCCAACTGGCGGCGGTAAGCGCCGGTGGCCTTATCCAGTTGGGCGGTGGCCAGATTGTAATTATACAGGGCCAGGAGGTAATCCCCCCGGAAGGTCCCGTATCTCTCGAAGGCCTGGAAGATGTCCTCCATCTTCCCCAGCCCCATGTCGAAGTTGCTGAAGGAAGTGATGAGCCAGCGCCGGGCGTTGACGTAAGCCTTTTCCAAGCCCAGGGAGGCCTTGTAGTTTTCCTGGACCTTGCCGTAAGCCTGGGCCACTTCCACGGGAATGCCCATCATCGCCGACCTCTCGGTGTGCTTCAATTGGGACAATTCCGCCTGGGCCTGTCTGATCTTGGCCTTGGTGATCCCAAAGTCGAAGTGCCACTTCACCCCCACCACCGGGAAGGCGTAAGCCTGGTTAAAATAATCGTAAATCCAGGGATCGTAATTTTGATCCCGGCCCGGGGCGCCGGCCACGGCCGCGGTGACCGCGGCAAAAAAGGAAGGATATTGATCGGCCCGGGCCGCGTCCACCAGCAGTTGCCGGGCCACCAGGCCTTCTTTCAGTTGGGTGAATTCGGGCCTGAGCTCCAGGGCCGTACGGATCTGTTGGTCCAGGGTGCCGGAGGCGGCGGAGGGGTTAGGCAGCTCCGGGGGCACCCGGAACTCCTGGCCGGGGCCATAGCCGACCATGGCTTTCAGGGCCTGGTAGGCCACCTTGGCGCCTTCTTCCGTCTGGGCCGCGAATTTTTCCAGTCCCCCTTCATACATGGCCAGACGATACTTGTCGGATTCCTTGACGCTGGGGGAATTGATGGCCAGCAGGCGGGTAATGCGCTCCCGGGTGTCGTGCAGGTAGGTGCGGGCTTCTTTCACCGCATCCTTGCCCTGCTCGGCCAGCACCAGGCCGTAGTAAGCCTCAGCCACCCGCAGGATGACCTCTCCCCTTTTGGCCTCCACCCCCGCTTCCTTGACCTGGACGTTCTTGGCCGCGGCCCTGTCCCGGTAAGCGATCTTCCCGAAGGTATAGAGAGGTTGGACCAGGGCGGCTTCCAGGCGTCCGAAGATATTGACTCCGTGGAGGCGGTTGCTGGGGTCGGGGTAAATGATGTTGCGCCCGTTTACATAGGGCCGCCGGGCGTTAGGAGTCACACCGGTGAGGCCGGTGACGTCAAGTTGTGGAAAGTAATAACCTTTTACTTCGTTCTGCTGTTCCTGGGCAAATCGTACTTCGCTTTTGCTGGCCTTGACCTCCGGGCTAAATTCCAAAGCCAGGGTGATCAGCTGCGGCAGGGTGAGCTGGGGAGCCTCCGCCGCCCCCAGACCCCATGGGGCCAAGAGGATGATCAGGGCCAGAAACATGCCCCCGAAACGGACCCAATAAGACATATCCCCCTCCTTTCCAGAAGCTGCAAAAACTGGTGCTGTGGCGAAAATAAGGTGTTAAATGAGCTGCTGGTTCCCTAATTCCCCCGTTTGTAAAGATGTGCAAACTGTTGGCAGTCCTGCCAACACTACCCCCAAGTTTATAATTATCCCATTTTAGCAAGGAAGCATGGGAAGTCCATTGTTTTTTGCAAAGACCGGCATATTAGGCAATTATGCCTAGCCGGAGAAATGAAAAGATTGCCATGGCCTTCCCACATCCGTTATGATGTTCTTTACAGAAAGGTAAAAAGCGTAAAGGTGCAAGGTACTAATGGAGGGAGGCTTATCTCGATGACACGGATTTTGATCACCGGAGGGGCGGGGTTCATCGGTTCCCACGTGGCCGACCTGTTGGTGGCCGAAGGCCATGAAGTGGCGGTTATAGACAACCTGAGCACCGGCCGGCGGGAGTTCGTGCCCGAGGCCGCCCAGTTTTTCCGTTACGATATCAAAAGCCCCTATGCTTCCGAACTTATCCTGGACTGGCGCCCCCGGGTAATCATTCATCATGCGGCCCAGATGAGCGTGCAGGTGTCGGTGGGCAACCCCATCCTGGACGCCCAGGACAATATTCTGGGATCGTTGAACCTCCTCCAGGCCGCGGCCCGGGTCCAGGTCCGCAAATTCATCTTCGCCTCCACCGGCGGGGCCATGTATGGGGATGCGGCCCCGGTGCCGGCCCGGGAGGCGGACCAGCCCCGGCCGGAGAGCCCTTACGGCATCGCCAAGCTGGCGGTGGAGCACTATCTCCACTTTTATCACCGGCAATACGAGATGGTCCCCGTGTCTTTGCGCTACGCCAACGTCTACGGCCCCCGGCAGAACGGCCTGGGAGAGGCCGGGGTAGTGGCCATCTTCATCGAGAAGTTCCTGGCCGGCGAACAGCCGCTGATCAACGGCGACGGCCTCCAGACCCGGGACTTCACTTACGTGGGGGACATCGCCGCGGCCAACCTCCTGGCCCTGGCCTACCCCCAGGCCGGGACCTTCAATATCGGCACCGGTTTGGAGACTGATATCCTCACCATCTACCGGCACCTGCAAAGACTGACGTGTTCGCCCCTGGGACCGCAGCACGGGCCGGCCAAGCCGGGGGAGCAGCGCCGCAGCGCTCTCCACTGCCAACTGGCCCAGAAAAAGCTGGGCTGGGAACCCCGGGTGAGCCTGGAAGAGGGCCTGGCCCGCACCGTGGCCGCGTTCCGGGAGAGGCGTTGAGATATATTTCCCAGGGAATGCCCAGGGACTAAGGGCGGGCGGGGATGCCCGCCCTACAAGTTCCAGCCTTTTCCGTATCTTATCTTCCCCCTTGCCAGATGGAGAAGAGAGGTTAAAATAAACACTTGGTCCATTTGCACTAACCTCAGGCAGCCATGTGGAAGCGAAAATGGAAATGATGATCGAAGTCCAGGACTTGACCAAATACTACGGGCCCACCCTGGCCATCAGCCGTCTCAACTTTAAGGTGGCCGCCGGGGAGATCGTGGGCTTCCTGGGGCCCAACGCCGCAGGCAAGACCACCACTTTAAAGATCCTGGCCGGGTTTCTCGCCCCTTCCGGGGGAGCGGCCCGCATCAACGGCCGGGATTGTCTGACCCAATCCCTGGAGGTGCGCCAATCCCTGGGGTATCTGCCGGAGGCGGTGCCCCTGTACACGGATCTGACGGTGACCCAATTCCTGCGGTTTGCGGCCCAAGCCAAGGGGGTGGAGGCCAAGGCCGAGACCAGGGAGGTGGAGCGGGTGGTGGCCGCCTGCGGCCTGGGGGAGGTGCGCCACAAGCTGATCGCCGCGCTCTCCAAGGGCTTCCGCCAGAGGGTGGGCCTGGCCCAGGCCCTGATCAACACCCCCCCGCTCCTTATTTTAGATGAGCCCACCATCGGTCTGGACCCTTCCCAGATCGTGGAGATCCGCCAGTTGATCAAGGAGCTGGCCGGGGCCCACACGGTGATCTTGAGCAGCCACATCCTCCCGGAGGTGAGCCAGCTCTGCCAGCGGGTGATCATCATCAACCGGGGGCAGATCGTGGCCAGCGACACCGCGGAGAACCTCTCCCGGCAGTTGGGGCGCGGCTCCCGGGTCCGCCTGACGGTGCCGGGGCCGGACGCGGAGGTAGCCGCGGCTTTGCGAAAAATTCCCCAGGTCCAGGAAGTGGCCGGGGAGGGGGAAGGGAGATTCCTGGTGGTGGCCGCCAATGACGCCGACGTGCGGCCCCAGTTGGCCCGCCTGGTGGTGGAGCGGGGCTGGGACCTCCTGGAGCTCAAGGCCCAGGAGTTCACCCTGGAAGAAGTCTTCCTCAATCTGGTGACGGAAGAAGAGACGACGGAAGAAGGGTCATGAAAGACACGGGCAGTTTTCTGGCGGTGCTCCGGAAGGAGTTGGCGATCTATTTCACCACTCCCATTTTTTATATCACCGGGTTTTTCTTCTTGCTGTTGGGAGGTTATTTCTTTTACGCCAATACCCTCTATTACAGCCTGTTGAGCTACCAGGCGGCCCAGAATATCCAGTTGGCCAGTCATTTGAACCCCCTGCAGATGGTCTTTAGGCCCCTGTTCGCCACCCTGGCGGTGGTGCTCCTGTTGTTGGTGCCGCTTTTGACCATGCGCCTCCTGGCCGAGGAGAAACGGGCCGGCACCGCGGAGCTCCTTTTCACCTATCCCCTCACGGACTGGGCCATCATCCTGGGGAAATTTGGGGCGGCGCTCCTCATCTACGCCATTTTCTTGGGTTTCACCGTGGTCTACCCCCTGGCCTTCAGCGCGGTGGGCCAGTTGGATTGGGGGGCCCTGGCCTCCGGCTACCTGGGTATGTTCCTTTTGGGAGGCGCCTGCCTGGCCCTGGGCCTGTTCGCCTCCAGCCTCACGGAGAATCAGATCATCGCCGCGGTGACCGCCTTCGCCCTGCTTCTCCTTTTCTGGATTATCGGCTGGCAGCAGGATATCGGGGCTCCGGGGTGGGGCGGTTTTTTTGGGGCCCTGTCCATGATGGACCATTACGACAGCTTCATCCGGGGGGTGATCGATACCCGGGACCTGGTATATTATCTGAGTTTCATCTATTTCTTCCTGTTTTTGACCAAAAGACAGTTGGAATCTCGACGCTGGAGAGCATAACGTGAGTTGGCGGGATTTACTACAAAAACGGGCCGTGGTCTATGGCGGCAGCTCGGCCGCGGCGGTGCTCCTGGTGGCGGGCATCCTGGTGGTGGTGGGCTTGCTGGCCCACCGCTTTTCCTACCGCTGGGACCTCACCCAGGATAGAAGCCAATCCCTGACCGCGGTGAGCCGGGCCTTGCTCCCGGAGGTGAAAGACCCCCTGGCCATGACCGCCTTTTTCCCGGAGGGGCAGGCGGAACGGCAGCGGGCCAAGGAGTTCCTGGAGATGTACGCCCGCGCCAACCGCCAGATCAGCTTCCGGTTGGTGGACCCGGAGCGGGAGCCCCTCAAGGCCAAGGAGGCTGGCTATCGCTACCCCGGCAACGTGCTCCTGGAGTACCAGGGGCGGCGGCAGATGGCGGACAAGGCCAACGAAGAAGGCATCACCAACGCCATCCGCAGGCTGCTGAAGCCGGAAGTGAAAAAGCTCTATTTCCTCACCGGCCATGGGGAGCGGAGCCTCAAGGACGGGGGGCGCAATGGCTTGAGCGGGGCCCAAAAGGCCCTGGAGAACGAAGGCTATCAGCTGGAGGACCTTAATCTGCTGACCAAGGCCGAGGTCCCCGAGGATGCCGCCGTGGTGGCGGTCATCGGGCCCAGCAAGCCCCTGTTTGCCAACGAGGTGGCGGCCTTGAAGACCTACCTGCACCGGGGCGGGCGCATCCTTCTGCTCTTGGCGCCTTTCCAGGACGGGGGCCTGAAAGACTGGTTAACCGGCTATGGGGTGGAGTTGAATAACGGCATCATCCTGGATATGAACCAGTTGACCCAGGCCATCGGCGCCAGCGCCATCATGCCCCTGGCCATGCAATACGGCCCCCACCGCATTACCCGGGATTTCACCAACGTGGTCACCATCTACCCCCTGGCCCGGCCCCTGATTCTCAAGCCCGGCGTCAAGGACGTGACCCTGCTGCCCCTGGTCACCACCACCAACACCAGTTGGGAAAAAATGGGCCAGGAGTGGATGAAGTCCGGGAAGGCCAATTACCATCCCCAGACGGATAAAAAAGGCCCCTTCACCCTGGCGGCCCTGGCCGAGATCAAGCTGGAGCCCGGGAAGGCAGAAAAGAAGGCAGAAAAGGGCAAGGCCCCCCCCAAACCGGCCAAGAAAGAAGGGAAAGAGGAAAAGACTTACCTGGTGGTCTTCGGGGACGTGGATTTTGCCACCAACGCCTATTTCAATCTTTCGGGCAATGGGGACCTCTTCCTGAATACCCTGAACTTCCTGGGGTCGGAAGAACAGCAGATCGTGGTGCGCCGGGAGCAGGGGCAGGCCCAGCCCCTGATGCTCAAAGGCTGGCAGGGTTGGTACCTCTTTCTCATCAGCCTGGTGGCCCTGCCGTTGATCATGTTGGCGGCCGGAGTGCGGGCCTATCTCCGCCGCCGGGGGCAGAAATGATTCCCCGCCGCTTGCTGCCTTACCTGGTCCTCTTCCTGGCGCTCCTGGGGCTTTACGCCGGCCTGAGCTGGCACCAGTCCCGCCAGGAGGCGGAAAAACGGGAAGCCAAGAAGATCTTCCAGGTAAAACCTGGGGAGATCAGCGGCCTGGTCCTCAAGCGGGGCAAAGAAGAAGTGCGCCTGGACAAGAAAGACGGGGTGTGGATGATTACCAAACCCCTGAAGATGCGGGCCGACACGGCGATGGTGGAGACGATGCTCTCCATCCTGGCCCATCTGCAAAAGGAGCGGGACCTGGTGGGCGCGCCCGACTTGAAGACCTTCGGCCTGGATAAGCCGCCCCTGGTGGTGGAATTCACCGGCCCGAAAAAGAGCGGCAGATTGGTGATCGGCAACGCCACCCCGGGTAACATGGGCTATTACGCCTACCGGGACCAGGACTCCCGCCACCTGCTGATCATCAACCCGGGGAACAAGTCCTCCCTGGACCGGCCCCTGGGGGACCTCCGGGACAAGACCATCTTTGCCTACGCCCCGGGTAAGGCGAAATCCCTAAACGTCAAGATCGGGGGCGCCAAACCCGTGCACTTGGAAAAAGAGGCGGATGGCTCCTGGCGCTGGGTGGGCCGGGAGAAATTCCCCCTGCGCCAGGACCGGGTAGAGGAATTACTGCGCTTTTTGCAAACCGCCAAGGTCAAGGAGTTTGTCAGCGACCACCCCAAAAAATTGGCTTCCTATGGCCTGGCGTCCCCCCAGGGGGAGGTGGCGGTAGTCCAGGATAAGAAGACGGAAAGGCTTTTGCTGGGGACCCAGGCCAAGGGCGGCGACTATGCCCGCAAGGCTCCGGACGGGCCGGTGGTGGTCGCGGATAAAGACCTGCTGGCCCATATCGCCAAGACCCTCCTCACCCTGGAAGACCGCCGCTTGTGGCGGGGAGAGGCCGCCGCGGTGCAAAAGGTGGTGTGGGGGCCTCCGGGCAAGACCTGGGTGGCGGTCAAAGAGAAGGACTTCTGGAAGATCACCGCTCCCGGGAAGCAAGAGCTGAAACAACCGGCGGTCCGCCTGGAGGTGGGGCTGTGGAAGCTCCAGGCCCTGGAGCTGGAGCGCCCGGCGGCATCCAAGGGGTCCCAGGGCAAACCGGTCTATGGGCTGGAGCTGCTGGATGGGGCCGGCAAGCCCCTGTTCCACCTGGAAGAGCTGGGCCGGCAAAAGGGCAAGGAAGTGCTGGTGCGGGTGAAGGCAGGGGACAAGACGCTTACGGGCCTGGTGGCCGCGAACCCCTATCAGGAGTGGCAGAAGGAAATGACCCGGCTGGCCAGCCCGCCCCCGGGGCCGGGGACTGCTCCGGAGAAGAAAGGGGAGAAGGGCAGCCAATAGCCAGTGGCCAGTAGTCAGTAAAAAGAACCGTTGATAACCGGCGGCCGGCTTCTGAAGACCCCCTTCCCTCCCCCAAACCATTTTAGGATTTGCGCGATTGCAGATTTTACTGACCAACGACGACGGTATCTTTGCCCCGGGGCTGGCGGCCCTGTATCAAGAGCTGCGGCAGTTGGGGGAGGTGACGGTGGTGGCCCCGGAGAGCGAACAGAGTGCGGTGGGGCACGCCATCAGCTTGAGTTCGCCCTTGCGGGTAAAGAAGGCCTCCCTGGGTGGCGGAGTCTGGGGCTGGGCGGTGAGCGGCACCCCGGCCGACTGCGTCAAGATCGCCCTGGCGGAGCTGCTGCCGGAGATGCCCCACCTGGTGGTCTCGGGGATCAACCTGGGCCCCAACGTGGGCATCAATGTGCTCTATTCCGGCACGGTCTCCGCGGCCACGGAGGCGGCCATCCTGGGGGCGGAAAAGGCCGTGGCCCTGTCCCTGAATACCTATAAGGACCCGGACTTCGCCACCGCGGCCCGGGTGGCCGGGAAGCTGTTGTCCCGGCTGCAGGGCCAGCCCTTGTCCGCGCCCGTCTGCCTGAACATCAACCTGCCGGCCCTGCCGGAGGGGGAGATCAAAGGGGTGCGCCTCACCCGCCAGGACACCGGGCCCCTGGTGGAGCACTTCGACCGCCGGGTCGACCCCCGGGAGCATCTATACTATTGGCTGGCGGGAATCAACGACCGCCGGGATCTGGCCCCGGACACGGATTACGGCGCCCTGCAAGCCGGGTATATCTCCATCACCCCCCTGCACCACGACCTCACCCATTATCCCAGCCTGAGGAGCCTGCAAGTCTTGGAAAAATAGGGGGCGGCTGCAGGGCGAGGGAATTTCAGGTCCAAGCGCCAAAGCGCAAAAAAAAGGCACAGGTGCACGGCGCCAGCCGGGCCCCTGTTTTTTGTCCAATCTCTTCCTAAACCAAGCGATAGCGAAAATTGGCCAGAATTTTGGTGGCCTCCCGCAAGGGCTGGGAAAAAGTGAGGCCGATGTGGTATCGCTGCAGGTCCGGCGCGGCTTCCTTGACCCACACCACCCGGCCGGCAACCTGATGGCCCCCCTTGGCCTCAGGCGTTTCCGCCAACTGGGGCAGGTCCAATTCCACCGCCTCGCCGATGGCCAAAGAATGGCCCGTTTCTAATTGGGCGCCGATGGAAGAGATGTCCACCAGGTAGGTATCCGGGCAAGACCGCCCATTAATTGCCCCTACCCCCAGCACACACCGGACCCTTGCTTCCCGGCGGCGTTCCAGGAACCCCATGCCCTTAGCCCTCGGAGAATATTGATTAGTGCTCTTATTATCGGTACTTCCCCGCAAAATCTTGAACCGGCAAACCCGGGCCCTGACTGGCCGCCATTAAATCTCCTTATACCATTTCGCAATCAAAAGAAATTGAACTGTAGGGGCGAATCTTGTATTCGCCCTGTGCGGGTGGGCGAACACAAGGTTCGCCCCTACAAGAAAATTGCCGTTAGATTGCGACTTGGTATTAACAGGCCTTTTCCAAAAGGTATTCTGCAATGGAGATCAAGGTTTGGTTTTTTCGGCCCTGGAAAGCGGGGCGGAAAAAAGGGGTTGGGAGGTAGCGGGAGGTCGAGGGAAGGTGAACGCCGGCAGTGCATCTTTACTCCAGGGAGCCGGATACATCCGGCCCCTGGAGAATGAGGTCTACCATCGGGCGTCGAATAGATGGGAAATATTATACATTAGCCCGCTTTTGGTTTCATTTTCTTCTTCTGCCATTTTTTGCTGGCAGAGGTCGATATACCTCTTCACTTCGCCCTGCTTTTGGTAATCGGGATATTCCTGGGCCACCGCTTGCAAGCGGTCCAGGGCGGCCTTATATTTCTTGGTCCTGAAGTAGAACTTGCCCACGTAAAATTCGTGTTCCGCCAAGTCCCGGCGGCAGTAGCCCATATATTTATCCACCTTGGGGATATATTCGCATTGGGGGAATTTCTGTTTCAGGCGGCGAAATTCCTGCAGGGCTTTAAAAGTAAAGGTTTGATCCCGGTCAATGGTGGAGCGCTGGCGGTAGTAGCAGAGCCCCTGACGGAAGATGGCGTAGGGGACGGCCCTGTTGGTGGGATGCAGTTTTTCGAATTCCTTATAAGCCTGCAGGGCCTCGTCGAATTTCTTCTTATAGAAATAGGCGTCCGCCAACTTGATTTGGGCCAGCATGGCCTGATCGCTATAAGGATAACGGTCCCGCACCTTTTCGAAGGTCTCGATGGCATCGTCATAGTCTTTCTTTTTCAGTTGTTTGATGCCTTCTTTAGCCATGATGTCCGGGGGTCTGTCCGGTTTCTTTTTGCTGAACCAACCTTTGATGGTCGAGCAGCCGCCCAGGAGGGCGGCCAGGGCCAGGATCAACAATACTTGGCTGACTTTTTTACCAGACATAAGCCTTACCTCGGATGATGTTGGGCCAGGTAGTGTTCCGCGGCAAAGGCCGCGGTGGCACCATCCCCCACCGCGGTGGAGATTTGCCGCAGGAGCTTGCTGCGCACATCCCCGGCGGCAAAGATGCCCGGGATGGAGGTGGCCATTTCCGGGTCGGTGAAGATGAACCCCCATTCATCCATGGCGACCCGGCCTTTGAGCCAGGCGGTATTGGGGGTGACGCCCACAAAAATGAAGACCCCGGCCACCGGCAGCAGGGACACCTCCCCGGTCTTCACGTTCCTAAGCTCCAGAGCCTCCACCGCCTCCTGCCCCTGGATGGCGTGGACCACTGTATCCCAGTGGATCTCCACTTTTTCCTGGGCCTTAACCTGTTCCTGGAGGATCTTTTCCCCCCGGAAGGCATCCCGGCGATGGATCAGGTGAATCTTCTCCGCGAAGCGGCAGAGGAACAGGGTGTCGGTGAGCGCGGTATCCCCGCCGCCGATCACGGCTATGGTCTCCCCCCGGTAGAGGGCCCCGTCGCAGGTGGCGCAGTAGCTGACCCCTTTGCCGGTGAATTCCTTCTCTCCCGGAACTCCCAGCTTCCGGTAGCCGGCGCCGCTGGCAATGATCACCGCGCCCGCCTTCAGCTCCTGCCCCTCCAGCCGCAGGAGATGATAACCGTCCCCGGGCTCCAGATCCAGGATTTCCCCGGTATGGAAGGCCAGGCCGAAACGGTCGGCTTGTTTGCGCATGCGATCGCTCAGCTCAAAGCCGGTAATCCCCTCCGGGAAGCCGGGATAATTCTCCACCAGGTCGGTGGTCATCACCTGGCCGCCGTGGATGAGCTTTTCCACCAGCAGGGTTTTCAGCCGGGCCCGGCCGGCATAAATGCCGGCGGTAAGGCCGGCGGGGCCGGCCCCCACAATGACGATATCATAATCCCACGCAGGCATGCCGGTCTAGGGGATTACAGGGCTTTTTTCAGGGCATTCTCAATCAGGGAACGGGACACGGCGCCGGTAATCTGCTCCAGTACCTGGCCGCCTTTGAAGATAATCAGGGTGGGAATGGCCCTTATGCCATATTTGGCGGGAGTTTTGGCATTTTCATCCACATTCATCTTGGCCACTTTCACCTTGCCCTGATAGTCCCGGGCCAGTTCCTCCACCACCGGGGCAATGGCCCGGCAGGGGCCGCACCAGGCCGCCCAAAAATCTACCATCGCGGGGATATCGGACTTGAGGATTTCCTCTTCAAAAGTGGCGTCACTAACCTGGAGAGGTTCGGGACCGGACATCATTCCCTCCTAAGTTTGAATGGGCGCTACAAGTACCTAAACCCTACCCATTTCTCCAATCCTTGTCAATCTCTTTTCCTCAAGGGGGCTACCGGCTATCCAACCCCAAGGCCCGCCGTTTGCCCTCCACATGATTAATAATCAGGGCCGCGGCCTTGGCCGGGTCCGGCTCCACCGCGAACTTGGCCCCCAGGTGCGACTCCAGGCCGTTGAGCAGCAAATCCGTCACCGCCGGGCTCCCCAGGACCGGGGGCGCCACCCCCAGGACCGTGTAAATGCCGCTGGCCACCGCGTAGCAGGCAATGGTCGCGGCCTTCTCCGAATACCACTCCGGCGCGGCCGCGGCCACCGGCAGCAGATCCAGGTCAACCCCCAAAGCCCCGGCCAGGGCCGCGCAGAGGTTGATGATCCGGGTGTTGTCCACGCAGGAGCCCATATGCAGCACCGGCGGAATGCCCAAGGCCCGGCAGACGGCTTTTAAGCCCGGTCCGGCCAGGTCCGCGGCCTGGGGCTCTTTGAGGCCCGCCTTGGCGTGGGCCACCGCCGCGCAGCCGGTGTCCAGGACTAGGATATCAGCGGCAATGAGGGCCTTGGTTAAGTTCACATGTCCATAGTCCTGGGTTATTTTGGGATTGTTGCAGCCCACCACCCCGGCCGCGCCCCGGATCTGCCCGGCCTTGATGGCCTCCAGCAAAGGTCCGGGGGTTCCCCCCAGCGCGGCGATGATGGCCTCAATGGAAAAGCCGGAGACCTGAGCCGCGGGCGCAGCCGGGATGGAGACCCGCTCCGGGTTGCGCCGGGCAAAATTCTCCACCGCTTGGGAGACCAGTTCCCGGCCCAGGGCCGCGCCGTTCTGTGGAGAAAAGGAGAGGTGCTTGGCCTTGGGAAACTTGGCCTTGTCATAGGTGGTGAACAAGAGGGTATGGTAGCAGGAGGCCAGGTCCCCCAGGGAAGGCATGATGCACTGGTAGTCCACCACCATGGCCTCCACCGCGCCGGTGACGATAGCCAGCTCCTGGACCAGGTGGTTGCCGGCCATGGGGATGCCCTGGCGCATCAGCACTTCGTTGCCCGTGCAGCACAGGCCCGCCAGGTTGATGCCCTGGGCCCCCAATTCCTGGGCCCGCTGCAGCAACGCCGGGTCCTGGGCGGCCTGAACCACCATCTCCGAGACCAGGGGGCTGTGGCCGTGGAGGATGATGTTCACCTGGTCCGCCTTCAAGACGCCGATATTGACCTGGGAGGCCATGGGCTTAGGGGTGCCGAAGAGGATGTCCGAGACCTCGGTGGCGATCATGGAGCCCCCCCAGCCGTCGGCCAGGGCCGCGCGCAGGGCCTGGAGGAGGATATTCACCGCCTCGTTGTCCACCCCCATGTGGGTGCGGTGCAGCATCTCCGAGATTTCCCAGTCGACGCCCCGGGGCGCGATCCCCAGCTTGGCCCATTTATCCAGGCGCACCTGGGGCAGGCGTTTGGTGAATTGCAAAAAACCCTTTTTGATGCCGTACTCCTCCATCAGGGCCAGGGCCAGTTCCCTGGCCTGGACCGCGGGCGGCAGGTCCGGGGCCACCCCGAATTCCCCGGCCAGCCGGGAGAGCTTCTCCAGGTCGGTGAGCTTATAGCCAGGGGCTTTTCCTTCGGCCACGGCCAACAGGGTTTCCACCAGGTCCCGGCCGTGGTCGGAGTGGGAGGCCGCGCCCGCGGCCACCATGCGGGCCAGGTTCCGGGCTACCATGATGTCCGCGTCCGCACCGCACACCCCCCGCTGGGGCCCATCCCCAAAGGGATCGATACGGCAGGGCCCCATGACGCAGATGCGGCAGGATAGCCCCAGATCACAAAACCCGCACTGGGGCTGCTGGGCCGCGAAACGGTCCCACACCGTCTCCAGGCCCTCCTGGCGGGCCTTTTCTTTTAAAGCCAAAGTGTCGGGTTGGATGGAATAGGTGGGCGAGGCTGGTTGGGGTGGCTTCATATTCATTATGAAATTCTCCCAATTATTGAAGATTGCTGATATTTTAAGTTAGACGGGGCCTTCGTGGCCGCGGCGGCAGGTCCATTGACCTCCAGCTTTTATTATTACCACAAATTTGCGGGCAACCTCCATTCAGGAAAAATTAAAAATTTGCACCGTAGGGGCGGGCGTCCCCGCCCGCCATTGTTTCCCTGATACCATAAGAGGTTGTCGGAATGCTCGCCCTATGCGCCTGGGTATAAGTAAATAATAGCAAATATAATTAATAACGATATTATAATCCGCAATTCCATTGGAAAGTTAGCTATCTGTGGCATGGATAATAACCTACACGTTATATATACTGCCAATATTGTTAATAATAAATATATTGCACTCAAGCTACGACAAACAACCATTATTACATATAAAAATATAATAAATGCTCCGAATAGGATAATAAAAAGAGTAATTAAGTTATTTGAAAATGACCAACAAATACAAGCTAATAATAGCAAAATAACAATAAATGATATAAGGATTGGTTGTTTTAACCCTAATCCACTTAATGTAATATAAGCGAAGCCAACAATTATATTATTTCGCCATGAATGTTCGCTAGAGTCTAAAATGCCTAATTTTTCTATACTAGGCTCTGGCACATTTTCTGTAGAACGACATCCTCTATATTTTAAGGGTATATCAAACCTTTCTAAATAATATATCTGAGGTTTTTTTTCGCTAATACAAACCCAACAGCGGTATTCAATAATGCCCATCCATAGACGATAAAAGCCAAATATACCAAATGCAGGAATAATCCCTGATAAAACCATTGTACTAAAGTCAACTAAACATTCCTTTTGTTGTGGGCATAAATCGTCTTTTAGGCTAAGTAGATATAATACTAATATAAAATATAATATTGGTAAGATATTAAAAATTAATTTAGCAAGAACTATTCGTTTTGTGACATTTTTTACACCCTTATCAAATATTGCACCAAAATTAAAAGCCTTCCATCTTGCCGAGACACTAAAAATGGCACCCCAAAAAATCGCATAGAAAACTGAAAAAATTGTTTGGGCATCATTCATAGTCGTCAAAATTGCCCTCATTGACGTAGTGGCGGGCGTCCCCGCCCGCCTCGTTTTGGCGTTTTTCATGGGGGCGGGCGAGACGCCCGCCCCTACGGGTTTATGGTTTATGGTTTTTGGGTTACGGGTTTAAGTTCTCTTTCACAAAAACCCAGGGATAATCTTCTATCTCCGGCCATTGCTTCAACGGGTTGTTGATGATGTATTGGGCCTTGTCGATAAATTCCTTTTCATCTCGGATAATGCGGTCAAAATACTCCTTTTGCCAGATGGGGGCCTGACGGCCGTAATCCTGGCTCAATTTATGGGCAGTGAAAGACTTCCAGGACTGGACGAGGTCTTGCAAACGATGTTTTTCCGAAGGTTTTACCAAGGCATGCACGTGATTATGCATGACCACACTGGCAAAAAGTTCATACTTGCTACCGTCAAAGTGCTGGAGGGCCGACAAAATCACGGCACGTTCGTCAGGGTTTAGTTCGGGTTGGGAGAACTCCAAACGCCAGGTGACAAAATACACGGAGCCGCCCAGACGCCAATGGGGCATCTTGCGGCGATAGATGACCAGGTCTTCTGCGGGTTGCTGGGTCATGCCCTGGCACTCTTAGTGGCGGGAATTCCGCCCTGGCAAAACCAAGGAAAACCGTAGGGGCGGGCGTCTCGCCCGCCTTCATCTTTCGGGTCCCCTAAGTGGCGGGCGAGACGCCCGCGCCTACGCGTGGTTATGGGGATATCTTCAAAGCCTTAATTGATTCCCACCATACTACAACTTGGCCCATAAAAAAAGCCCGGTCACTGGGGACCGGGCTTTCTGATGGCTTGATTTATGTTTCTGCTTATTCTTTAATCCGCTTCCACCTGGGGCCGGGGCAGCAGGCCCGCGGCTTCGATGATCTCCGGGGCCCTTTCCTCCCACTCGATGGCCATCAGGTGGATGCCGGAGATGCCCTTCATCTCCAGGCACTCATGGATCTGCTCCACCGCGATCTTGATGCCTTCCGCGGCCACGTTCTCCTTGGGCACGCCTTTGAGGCGGGTGATGTAGGAGTCGGGCACGTCCAGGCCGGGGACGAATTTCTTCATGTAGTTGGCCATACCCACGGATTTCAAGGGGGTGATCCCGGCCATGATGTAGCACTTCTCGGTGAGGCCCATGTCATTGGCCATTTCCATGAACTTCCGGAAGCGCTCCATGTTGTAGATGCACTGGGTCTGGATGAACTGGGCGCCCGCGGCGATCTTTTTCCCCATGCGGATGACCCGGAATTCCGCGGGGTCGGCAAAGGGGTTGGCGGCCGCGCCCAAAAACATGGCGGGCCGACCCTGGACCTCGGTGCCGCTCACCATCTTGCCTTCATCCCGCATGGTCTTCACCGTGTGCAGCAGCATGATGGAGTCCATGTCGTGGACGTTCTTGGCCTGGGGGTGGTCGCCGAAGGACTGGTGGTCGCCGGTGAGGCACAGCAGGTTCTTGATCCCCAGGGCGGCGGCCCCCAGGACGTTGCTCTGCAGGGCGATGCGGTTCATGTCCCGGGTGACCATCTGCATCACCGGCTCGATGCCCATATCCAGGAGAATCCTGCCCGCGGCCATGGAACAGAAGCGCACCACCGCGGTCTGGTTGTCGGTGAGGTTCACCGCGTCCACGCAGTTTTTCAAAAAATTCGCCTTGTGCCGGAAGTGCTCGACATCGGCCCCCCGGGGCGGGCCGCACTCGCCGGTGACCGCCTTTTGGCCGCTCTTAAAGATCTTTTCCAGTTTGCTTCCCGCGGAATATTCGGCGGTCATTGTTTCAACTCCTCCCGTATTGTAGTGCGTAGCCCGCCGTCTCTGCTGGTGGACCAGTTTTTGTACAGCTTGACTTCCTGCAGGTTATGCAGTTGCCCCAGGTTTTTCAGGCGGTCGTAGATGAGCTGCCAGATGCAGGGGATGCTGCCCTTGCCCACCTCGCAGAGGCCCTCTGACGAGCCGCCGCAGGGGCCGTTCAATAATTGCTTGGCGCAGCGGGTGATGGGGCAGAGCCCGCCGAAATCGCCGATGATGCAATTACCGCAGGCCTGGCAGAATTCCTTCCAGACGCCGTGTTCCACGGCCCCGCCGATGGACATGGTGTTCAGGCCCGGGAAGACCGGCACGTAAGGATAACGGGCCGTGCAGTATTGGGGGCCGAC
>JAGVAH010000165.1 GCA_020060385.1 Syntrophobacterales bacterium
CATTTGCCAAAAGTTCTTTCCTCTTATCCCCTCTCCCCCCAGCGGGGGGAGAGGGTTAGGGTGAGGGGGGGTGGAAAAAACTTTTGGCAACCAGTATAGATGCAACAATCATGGTTCTCTTTTGCACTTCGAGCCACTTCAAATTTAGCTTGGTTTCAGAATATTCAGCTATCTTATCGATGCTTTGATAGAAAAAGGCTAAACTCTCTTTTTCAATCATAACTTCAATGATATTATAGAAGCTGTCCGCCTCTAATATTGCACTAAATTTTAATTGCTTTTCTTTTGGTAACATCATAGGATTTGAGAGATATATCTCCCTTATTAGGTCGCTAAGAAATGCCTCAAAATAAGAATACCCCAAAATAAATGCTGAATGGGTTACCTGAGTGTGGAAATTTTCATAGGTTAGGGGAAGATTTTCTTTTAAATTTTCCTGAAACCAAATATCTCATTCCTTTTGTATAAGGCCGAATACATCTTTAGAAGAAATCGAAATTGATGGTATCAAAGTGTTAAGTTGATAAATGAAGCGATGAAGTAGATCATCCCTTTCTTTCTATAATCTCACTATCTAATTAAATTTCCTCATTTGTATTAAATTGCTTTGAATATAGGGCAGATTGTCATGAATTATCAAGTTATTCAGGGTACATAATGAATAACATTCTTCGTTTCCTACTTTTAGTTTTTAGTCATCTGTTCCATCAGTCTTCCATTTTCTCCGTAACCCGTCCCGCCTGTTCTGGTCCCCTACCTCCATTCCTGCTAATCTCGTTGGTGGCACATGCGTCCCGCCTGTGCTGGCTTATTATTGTTTAGGTGGGCCTCCGTGTCCGACTGTTGTCGGGATACTGATAAATCTTCATTTCTCAGTCCTCCTCTCCCCCCAGCGGGGGGAGAGGATTGAGGTGAGGGAGGGCGGCTTTGTTCCGCAACAATTGTGTTTTTTTGAATAAATTCGGGAAAATATGAGGGCTTATAAATCAGACATAGCCGCAACAAGGCGGTATAAAAGCGGCACAATTAATGGTGAAATTCAATTCAGCGGAACGTCAAAGGACGTTAAGAGCGGAAAAGGGGCTCCAGAGGGGGCCAGGCGTGCGCGGCCCGGCAGCGGCTGGCGGTGACGATGGCCTGGAGCTGCCCCAGGGCCAGGGCGATGTCGGCGTTCACCACCAGGAAGTCGTACCCGGGGATTTCCTGGAGTTCGGCCCGGCCCTGTTCCAGGCGCCGGGCCAGTTCCCCCGGTGAAAGGGCGCCCCGGTTCTGGAGGCGCCGCTCCAGTTCCCCCAGATTGGGGGGGAGAATAAAGATCAAAGTCGCCTGGGGAAAACTCTCCTTCAGGGCCCGGGCCCCCCGGGTGTCCAGGTCGAAGACCAGGTCCTGGCCGGAGGCCAGGGCCTGGACAATCCACTCCTTGGAAGTGCCGTAGCCGTAGCCGAACTGCTCCACCCATTCCGCCAGGAGGCCGCCATCCCGCAGTTGGGCGAATTCTGCGGGGCTGACGAAGAAATAATCCCGGCCCGGAACCTCCCCGGGCCGCGGCTGCCGGGTGGTATAGGAGATGGAGAAGCGCAAACCGGGGTCCGCGGCCAGCAGGGCTTTTAGTAACGTGGTCTTGCCCGTGCCCGAGGGCGCGGTGACCACGAAGATCTCTCCGGGCACTTACCCTTCCTTTTCGGAAGAGTCGCCGCCCGGGGCGCCGCGGTGGCCGTTGAGCCGCAGGGACAGGGTTTCGGCATGGACCGCGGAGAGGATGATATGATTGCTGTCGGTGACGATAATGGAGCGGGTCTTGCGGCCGTGGGTGGCGTCAACGAGGCGCTGGGAATTGCGGGCGTCTTCCCGGAGGCGCTTCATGGGCGCCGAACCGGGCATGACCACCGCCACGACCCGATGGGCGATGACGGTGTTGCCAAACCCGATGTTTACTAACCTTCCTTCCATATTTCCCCCTTGATTATCTTACTCAATGTTCTGCACCTGTTCCCGGAGCCGCTCCAGCGCGCCCTTGATCTCCAGCACTGCCTGGGAAATCAGCAGGTCTCCGGCCTTGGAGCCGATGGTGTTTGCTTCCCGGAGCATCTCCTGTAAGAGAAATTCCATCTTCCGGCCCACTGCGCCCTGGCCCTCCAGGGCCTGCTGAAACTGGGAGACGTGGCTCTCCAGGCGGGCCAGCTCCTCGGACACGTCCCGGCGCTCCGCCAGCAGGGCCACCTCCTGGGCCAGGCGGCCTTCATCCAGGGGGCCGCCTTCCTGGAGGACCTCCGCCAGCCGGGCGCTCACCTTCTCCCGCCACAGCTCCGGCAAGCTGACAGCCTGGGCGGCGATGCGGGCGGATTCCCGGCGCAGCAGCTCCAGGTGGCTGGCCAGGTCCGCGGCCAGGGCCGCGCCCTCGGTGAGGCGCATGCCATCCAGGATCTCCAGGGCCTGGGAGATGGCCTGGGAGACTGTGTCCCAGCTTTCTTCCAGTTCCTGGCTCTCCCCCTCCTTGGTCACCAACAGGTCGGCAAACCGCAGAAAATGGTCCAACCGCAAGGGCTCCTGGATCTCCCCCGCGGCCTGGAGGTCCGCCAACACGGAACGCACCTCCTGCACCAGGTTCTGATCCAGGCGCAGGATCAGAGACTTCTCCCCCACAGATTCCCAGGTGAGCTGCATTTCCACCCGCCCCCGGTTGATCCGGCTCTTGATGAGCTTGCGGACCTGGTCTTCCAGGGCCCAGAGGCGTTTGGGCAGGTTCAGGGACAGCTCCAAAAAACGGTGATTGAGGCTGCGGAGTTCCACCACCCATTTCTGACCGGGGGCCTCCACCTCACCCCGGCCGTAAGCCGTCATACTCTTGATCATTGACCGGTTAATTCCTTAAGTTGCCATAGATACTTGCGCCGCACCCGGGCCAAGAGCTCCGGCACCTCCCCCTGGGCATAATCCGGATAACTCCAGGGCAGCGGCTGAAACCCGCCCCGGGCATAGATCAGGGTCAGGTCCCCATAGATGCCGTGGTCCAGGTAGAGACGGTGCGTATAATTTTTGCCGGTGGCCAAAACCAGCCTTTCTTTGGCCACATAACCCGGGTCCAGGTTCACCAGGCGCCGGTTCCCCAGGGCAAAGCGCTCCTCCAACCGGTTGGTGAAGACCTTCCAATCCGCCAGCCGGCCTGGAGAAGCCAGGTGGAGGAAAGCGGCCAGAACCCGTCCCAGCGGCGCACCCATCTCCCGGTAGTAATAATCCGTGAGATTGAACGGCCACCAGGGCCCCACCAAGTCGGGGGGGCCGAAAAAGTTGCTGAGGCCCTGAATTACCGGCGGCGCCAGGTCCTTCCGGGTCAGGATCAAACTCACCACGGGCTTCACCGGCAATGGCGGTTGGGGAATGCTCATGGTCCTTTTCAGAAGGTCTCTATTCTAAGGCAAGGAGGCACAGAAGGCAACGGAAAAATCATGTGAAATTTAGGCCAATTACGGGACCTTTAAAGGATAGAAGGAACTGGGGGAAGGTAGGGGGACGGGGCCAGGATAACCTTGGCAACTTCCCCTGTAATGGCCAAGAGTTAGGCTCAAAGCCATCAAGTTAAGATCAGAATAAATCCGGCATTGAGAGGAAAATTTAAAAAGTGGCAAAACCTGAAACAAAGTCATGATAACAATATTTAATTACAACTATTTTGGGTGAAACTGCGTAGGCCTAGAAGCAGATAGCGGACCCCGCTGCTAGCTTTGCCAGCTACCTTCATACCTAATTTTTTTAGTGTGCGGAGAAAGACAGCATGGAAACCACTCGGCAAGGCCGGTTCGGGCCACCAAAAACGGGAGAGCGGACGTTTGACCTGGATGAAACCATGGTCTTGAAGCTGGAGGCCCACATCAATAAGCTGTAAAAGGAGGCCCCGGCCCAGGGTCGGCCGGTACATTATCACTTTCCCGGGATCAACCAGCGCATGGAGGAGACAGTCATGCGCCGGGCCTGCCTCCCGGCTCGGCCCCGATGCCGACACCCCATGGCCTGAGGCATACTCATGCCACGCTTCTGCTCATGGCCCATTACTCCCCGGCCTAGGTGCAGAAGCAGCTGGGCCACCACTCCATCACCATGACCGTGGATCTTTATGGCCATTGGCTCCCCGGAGAAGGAAAGAAGGATCTGGAAGGGATGCTGCGGGGGATACGCAATAAGCCGCGGCGGCTGCTGCCGGTGGTGTAAAAATGAGGCGGGCACCCGACTGAAATTCAGGCGCCCGCCCGATGACTACTGGCTTTCCACCGCATTGCGGGCTCTCGATGGGTACCAATTGGGCTCCCAACCGCCCCTGGATACCCTGGAAACCCGCATAAATACTGACATGGTGCCGAAGCGGGGACTTGAACCCCGACGGGGATACCCCCACTAGACCCTGAACCTAGCGCGTCTCCCGATTCCGCCACTTCGGCTAAACGCCGGACAAGGAAACCTGCCTGGCAATTTTCAACTTAAAAATATATAATGGGGCCTTATGGATTGTCAAGGCTTAACTGGAAAGGGCGGCCAGGGGTGATGGTCTATCATGATCTACTCCCGGGCCAGGCTTCTTTCTCCCGGACCGTGGTCACCATCGGCAACTTCGACGGCGTCCACCTGGGGCACCGGGCCATCCTGGCCCGGGTTCGCCAACGCGCCAAAGAACTGAAAGCCCAATCCGTGGCCGTCACCTTCGACCCCCATCCCCTGAAGGTCCTGCGCCCGGACGCGTCCCTGCCGCTCCTCACCACCCCGGAACAGAAGATCCAGCTCCTGGCCGCGGCCGGCCTGGACGCGGTGGTGGTGCTCCCCTTTAACCGGGAGTTTGCCGCACTGCCGGCCCGGGAATTCGTGCAGCGTTATTTTCTGGAGCGCCTGCAGGTCCGGGAGGTGGTGGTGGGCCACGACTATTGCTTCGGCCGGGGGCGGGAAGGAAATATCGACCTCTTGAAAGAAATGGGCCGCAGTCACGGCTTCACTGTGCAATTGGTGTGGGCTGTGGAGGTGGAGGGCGCGGTGGTGAGCAGCTCCCTTATTCGGGCCATGCTGCGCCTGGGAAAAGTGGTGCCAGCCAACCAGCTTCTCGGCCGGCATTACGGCGTGGTGGGCCAGGTGGTGCCGGGCCAGGGCCGGGGCGCCAAACTCCTGGGCATCCCCACCGCCAATATCCGCCCGGATAACGAACTCCTCCCAGCCACCGGCATCTATGCGGTCTACGTTCACCGGGGGGACGAGATCATCCCGGGAGCCGCCAATATCGGCACCTGCCCCACCTTTGACAGCGAGGAGTTTTCCCTGGAAGTCCACCTCCTGGACTTTTCCGGGGACCTCTACGGGGAGACCCTGGGAGTGGAATTCGTGGCCCGCCTCCGGGAAGAACGGCGCTTCCCCTCCATCGAAGCCCTGGCCGCCCAGATTCACGCGGATATCAATACCGCGCGCCAGGTATTGACCGCGGGTTAGAAGGGTAGGGGAGGGGGTCAGGGACCAGGGATCAGTTTTTTTACTGATCACTGATCACTTTCTATTCAGGGAATCTCTAAGATGTGGCGCTATCAGGCGGTGTGCCGCCATTGCGGTTTTCTTTCCCCTTGGCAGGGTGATTCGGAGGGGTGCCGGGGGGATATGCTCCTGCACCTGGGACAAGAGCACAATCAGGCGGCGGCCCGGGAGCAGGCCGATTATGAGATCAACGGGCAGCGGCAATGCGACTATTGCCTGGAGGCGTTTATAGACAGTTGCACCAAGTGCAGCCGGGATTTTTGCACCTTGCACGAGGGGGATATCCACGGCCTTTGCGGCGGCTGTATCTGAGAAGGGTAGACATAGGCTTCGGTCGGCGCCGGCCCAGGCTGGAAAGCCTGGGCTACCGCCTCCAAGTCCGGTTCTTAGCTGGAAAAACGCCTTGACAGCGTACGGACATTTTTGTATAAACAATTGTTGAGCGGGCATAGCTCAGCTGGTAGAGTACAAGCTTCCCAAGCTTGGTGTCGCGGGTTCGAATCCCGTTGCCCGCTCCAGCCCGGGGAGCGATACCGGGGGGCGGTTCGGTGAAGACGAGCCGATTCCCGGTAAATCGAGCCAGCGGGCGACCCGCTTCCCCCATCGAGGGGGCCGGATTTTTTGTATGAGGGGCGAGAATCCGGCTTGCTTTGATGGGCGGAGTAAGTAGTTGCTCTGGGGTGCCCCGAGATTAATGCAAAAATCTTGGATTTTCCCGGAAGTGGGCTGTGGCCCGCTTTTTTTTGTGGATAATGGAAACGCCCGTTTGCTTTTATGCGCATCTGGGACCTCGAGCCGGCGCGGCTCTGCCGCCAGCATCTGTTGGGGGAGCACCGGGAATTACACGCCCTGTGGGTGATTTTAACGAAAGATAAAAAAGGCTTCTCCCGGCACCCCGAGACGGCCCGCTGGCGGGGCAAGCTCAAGGCTTTATATCAGCGCCACGAAAGCCTGGTGGCGGAAATGGCCCGCCGGGGCTACCGGCACCAGACGCCGTTGCCTGCCCAAGAGGCCGTGGGGCTGGCGGAGCAGAGGGAATATAAAGACACGCCCGGGGAACAGGTCCGGATTCTCCGGGCCAAAGGCTGCGGCTGCCGGGTGTAGCTGTGGGTTCTTAGAGGTCTTGAAGCCCCCCTTTTTTAAAGGGGGATTTAGGGGGATTATCAGGCGCTTATCTAATCCCCCCTGACCCCCCTTTAGAAAAGGGGGGAAGAATAATAGGGGCGAAACAAGGTGAGTACTCTGGCAATTAGTAAGCGGTGAGGGAACATGACACTGACGCTGGCGCATGGCTTGGGATTTGTGCTCTTGGGACTGGTGGCCGGGGCCTTCAGCGGGCTCATCGGCGTGGGCGGCGGGGTGATCATCGTCCCGGCCCTGGTCTTTATCTTCGGCCTCTCCCAGCATCTGGCCGAAGGGACCACCCTGGCCCTGTTGGTCCCCCCCATCGGCCTGTTGGCCGCGTGGACCTATTATCGGGAAGGCTACGTGGACCTGCATATCGCCGGCTTGATCTGTTTGGGCTTCTTCGTCGGGGGTCTGTTGGGTGCCAAAGTGGCGAACCACCTGAGCAACCTGGCCCTGGAAAGGGTCTTTGGGGTGGCCATGCTGCTGATTTCCCTAAAGATGATCTTCGCCAAATGAGGAAGGGCTGACAGCAGTTATCTAAGGAATTGGTGGGCAGTGCCCACCCTACATTACTGTAATCGGGCCTAAATACGCCACCCCCACCCCGACCCTCCCCCCTCAAGGGGGAGGGGGAAAAAGCTTTCCAGGGTGAGAGGGAAAGCTTTTAACCTTATTGAGGTATTCCTGAGATGCAATATTGGCAATAATATTTAGATATGGCTGATTGATAATTAGCATTTTTTAACAGAAAACAGAAAACTGTATTTAATGGCAACCACTGAGGAAATCAAAGGCCGGGTGGAGGAACTGGTTCAGCCCCTGGCCGTGAGCCAGGGATTGGAGCTGGTGGACCTGGAATTGCTGCGGCCCCGCCGGGGCCGCACCATCCTGCGCCTCTTTCTGGACCGCCCCGGGGGCGGCATCACCCTGGAGGAAATCGCCCGCATCAGCCGGGTGGTGGGAGATTTGCTGGATGTGCATGACGTTATCCCTGAGTCCTACCATCTGGAGGTGTCCTCTCCGGGATTGACCCGGAAGTTGAAAAAGCCCGAGGACTATCAGCGCTATGTGGGCAGGCTGGTGCGCCTCACCACTCGCCAGGCCAGGGACGGCAAGCAGGTCTTCCGGGGCATCCTCAAGGGGCTGGAGAACGAGGAGGTCTGCCTGGAAATGGAAGGGGCCGTATATCGCCTGCCGCTGCCGGAGATCGCCCGGGCGCGGCTGGACCTAGACCTGAAAAATACTCCCAAGGGGGACAAGGATCTCTCATGAATTTGGAATTGCGGCGGATTATCGACCAGGTAAGCCGGGACAAGGGTATTGACAAGGAACTGCTCATCGGGGCCATCAAAGACGCCATACGCTCGGCGGCCAAGAAGAAATACGGACCCCGGCTGGATATCGAAGTGAGTTACAAGGATGAGACCGGGGAGATAGAGGTCTTCCAGTTCAAGGAAGTGGTTCCGGAAGTGACCGACCCCCACCGGGAGATCACTTTGGAGGAAGCCCGGAAAGAGGACCCGGAAGCCGAGCTGGGGGACAGCCTGGGCTTTAAGATGGACGCCGCCGCGTTCGGCCGCATCGCCGCGCAGAGCGCCAAACAGGTGATCATGCAGCGCATGAAGGATGCGGAGCGGGACCTGGTCTTTGACGATTACAAGGACCGCAAAGGGGAGATCATCAACGGTATTGTGCAGCGCCTGGACCCGGAGGGGATCATCGTCAATCTGGGCCGCACCGAGGCCCTGCTGCCCCCCTCGGAACAGGCCCCCCGGGAAATGTACCACAAGGGCGAGCGCATCCGGGCCTATGTCCTGGATGTGAAGCGGCAGACCCGGGGTCCGCAGATCATCCTCTCCCGCACCCATCCCCAGTTTCTGGTGGCCCTGTTTGATACCGAGGTGCCGGAGATTTCCGAATCGGTGGTCCAGGTCCTGGGGTGCGCCCGGGAACCCGGCAGCCGGTCCAAGATCGCGGTGACCTCCCGGGATTCGGACGTGGACCCGGTGGGGGCCTGCGTGGGCCTCAAAGGCTCCCGGGTGCAGAACATCGTCCAGGAACTCCGGGGGGAGAAGATAGACATCATCCCCTGGAACCCGGACCCGGCCAAGTTCGCCACCAACGCCCTGGCCCCGGCCCAGGTGAGCCGCATCATCCTCAACAAGGGCGGCCAGAGCATGGAAGTCATCGTGCCGGACGACCAGTTGTCCCTGGCCATCGGCAAACGGGGCCAGAACGTGCGGCTGGCCTCCCGCCTGGTGGGTTGGAAGATCGATGTCAAGAGTGAATCCAAGTACTCCAAGTCCTTGAAGGAAGGCTACCTCTCCCTGCTCAGCATCCCGGGCGTCGGGGAGATCACCGCCAATCTCCTCCATGAGGCCGGCTATACTTCGGCCCGGGAGGTGGCGGAAACCAACCTGGAGGAATTGATCCAGTCCACCGGGATTACGGAGAAAAAGGCGGCCAGCCTCATTGACGCGGCCCAGGAGATGATCCGGGGCGGGGAAGAAGGAACCAAGACAGACCTAGAATCGGCGAACTAAAGAATAATGCGCGGTGGAATCTTGATAGCATTTGCGAAATAAGCTGGGGGGTAAGGTTAATTATATGGCGAAAACCAGAATCTTAAATCTGGCAAAAGAACTCAAAGTGGATGTCAAGGTGCTCATGCACCGTCTCAAAGAAGACATGGGACTGCAGGTGGACAACTACCTCAGTTCCCTGGATGAACCCACGGTGGTCAAGGTCCGCCAGGTCATGATCCAGGCGGAGGCCCAGGTGGAAGAAAAGCGCCTGGGGGATAATATCAAGCGCCGCCGCCGGGTGGCGCCGGTGGCGGCCGTGCCCCCGGAGATGCCGGAAGAGGCGCCG
>JAGVAH010000014.1 GCA_020060385.1 Syntrophobacterales bacterium
TTTGCAGAGGTAGTAGATGATTATCCCTTTGCTCAAAGGCCTGGCCACCACCCTGCGCCACGTTTTCACCAAGCCCATCACCCTCCAGTACCCGGAGGAAAAGCGGCAGGTGGCACCCCGCTGGCGGGGACACCCGGAACTGACCATCAACGAGGACGGGGGGCGGCGGTGTGTGGCCTGCACCCTGTGCAGGGTGGTCTGCCCCAGCAATGCCATCCAAGGCATTGAGGCCGCGGAAGGCCCGGAACACGAAAAATACCCGGTGGCCTTTACCATCGACCTGACCCGCTGCATTTTCTGCGGCCTGTGCCAGGAGGCCTGCCCCAAAGGGGCCATTAAGTTGAACAACCTCTACGAGCTGGCCCAATACGACAAGAGCCTGCTCATTCTCGATATTGACCGGGCTACCCAAAAGAAGTCCGAACTGCGGATGGCGGATTGGCTATGAGACGGTCAGGTGCCCGCGGCGCTGATAGGAGGCTTGAGGGATGCAGATAATCTTTTTCATCCTGGCCGGGGTGGCCTTGGTCACCGGGGGTCTGGTGGTCTTCCAGAGACACCCCTTACGGAGCGCGCTCTGGCTCATCGTCAACTTCTTTGCGGTGGCCGGCATCTATCTGCTGGCCCACGCGGAGTTCATCGCCGCCATCCAGGTGATCGTCTATGCCGGGGCCATTATGGTCCTCTTCCTGTTCGTGATCATGCTTCTCAACCTGCGGGAGCCCGAGGCGGAGGCCAAATTTATGCACCTGGGGCAAAAGGTGGGAGGCATCATCCTGGCGGTCTTCACCGTCTTGCTGCTGATTTACGGCGTCATGCAAGTGGTCCTGCCGCCGGGCAAGGCCGCGCCCCCGGGATTGGGGAATACGGAGTCCATCGCCCGGTTGCTGTTCACCGACTACCTGCTGCCCTTTGAGGTCACCTCGGTGCTGCTCCTGGTGGCCATTGTGGGCGCGGTGGTCCTGGCCAAGAGTAAGCTGAAATAACCCCTTGGGGGGAAAAGCAATGGTAGTGCCTGTATCCTATTATCTGGCCTTGAGCGTGGCCCTCTTCGCCCTGGGGGTGATCGGGGTTTTGATCCGGCGTAACGTCCTGGTGATCCTGATGTGCATCGAGATGATGCTCAACGCCGTAAATCTGGCCTTCATCGGCTTTGCCGATTATTTCAAAGCGGTGGACGGCCAGATGTTCGTGTTCTTCGTCATGACCGTGGCCGCGGCCGAAGTGGCCGTGGGGCTGGCCCTGATCGTGGCCATCTTCCGCAACCGGGCCACGGTGTACGTGGACGAATTCAATATCCTCAAGTGGTGAGGCGCACCCCATGATGATGGATTATGTCTGGCTGATCCCTCTTTTCCCCTTCGTGGGCTTCTTGATTAACGGCCTGCTGGGCAAAAATTTGCCCAAGAACGTGGTGGGGACCATCGGCTCCGTGGCCGTGGGCTTGAGCTTCCTGGTCACCGTCTGCATCTTTGCCCAGGTTCTGAAGTTGCCCCCCGAAGCCCGGCACGTGGAAAAGGTGGTTTTTACCTGGATCGCATCCGGTCCCTTACAGGTGCAGGCGGCCTTTCTCATCGACCCCCTGTCCCTGATCATGCTCCTGATCGTCTCCGGGGTGAGCACCCTCATCCATATCTATTCCGTCAGCTATATGCATGACGACGATGGTTTTTACCGCTTCTTCACTTACCTGAACCTCTTCGTGGCCATGATGCTCATCCTGGTGAGCGCCAACAACTTCCTGCTGATGTTCGTGGGCTGGGAAGGGGTGGGTTTGTGCTCGTACCTGCTCATCGGCTACTACTATGAGAAGCAGTCCGCATCCGACGCGGGGAAGAAGGCCTTCGTGGTCAACCGCATCGGCGACTTCGGTTTTCTTTTGGGCATGTTTCTCATCTTCTGGACCTTCGGCTCCCTGAATTTTAAGGAAGTCTTCGCCCTGGCCAGCAAGTACCCGGTGGGGTCAGGGGTAATCACCGTCATCACCCTGTTCCTGTTCATCGGCGCCACCGGCAAATCGGCCCAGATTCCCCTGTACACCTGGCTGCCGGACGCCATGGAAGGCCCCACCCCGGTGTCCGCCCTGATCCACGCGGCCACCATGGTCACCGCCGGCGTCTATATGGTGGCCCGGTGCAGCGCCCTCTATTCCCTGGCCCCCATCTCCCTGACCGTGGTGGCCATCATCGGCGCGCTCACCGCCATCTTTGCCGCCACCATCGGCATGGCCCAGTTCGATATCAAGCGGGTCCTGGCCTACTCCACCGTCAGCCAGTTGGGTTACATGTTCCTGGCCTGCGGCGTGGGGGCTTATATCTCCGGCATCTTCCACCTCATGACCCACGCCTTCTTCAAGGCCCTCCTCTTTTTGGGCTCCGGCTCGGTGATGCACGGGCTGAGCGGGGAGTTGGACATGCGCAAGATGGGCGGTTTGAAGAAAGAGATGCCCATCACCTACTGGACCTTTCTCTTGGCCACTCTGGCCATTGCCGGCATCTTTCCTTTCGCCGGGTTCTTCAGTAAGGATGAGATCCTCTTCCACTCCCTGGTGGACGGCAAGGCCATCTATTGGGGCATCGCCACCGCCGCGGCCTTCATTACCGCGTTCTACATGTTCCGGGCGGTGTTCATGACTTTCCACGGCGAATCCCGGGTGGATCACCATGTGGCCCACCATGTCCACGAATCCCCGCCCCTGATGACCGTGCCCCTGATGATCCTGGCGGGACTGTCGGTGGTGGGCGGCTTTGTGGGGATGCCCCTCATCGAGGGCGCCCACGTCTTCCGGAATTTCCTGTCACCGGCCATCACCCCGGTGGCCCACCATGCTGCGGCCCATCCCACGGCCGCGTTCGAGATTTTCATGATGGTCTTCAGCATGGCCGTGGCCGGTCTGGGGATCTATACGGCCTACAAGATGTATATCCTCTTCCCGGACCTGCCCACTGCCATCTGCGATAAGTTCCGCACCATCTACGACCTCGTCTACCACAAGTACTACGTGGATGAGATCTATGACACCGTGGTGGTGGAACCCATCAAGGAAGGGTCCAACATCCTCTGGAACGTGGTGGACGCCAAAGGAGTGGACGGGGTGGTGAACGGCAGCGCCGGGATCATCGCCTATTTGAGCGCCCATCTCCGCAAGCTGGAGACGGGCTTTGTCCAGAACTACGCCTTTGCCATCCTCCTGGGAGTGGTCGTGATCACCGGCTACCTTATTGGACGTTAATGACTGAGGGGCTTATGCAATTACCCATCCTCTCCATCCTGGTCTTTTTCCCCGTGCTGGGCGCGGTGCTCCTGGCCATCCTGGACCGGAAGAACCACCAACTGCTGAAGCAGGTCACCCTGGGGATATCTCTGGCGGAATTTCTCTTCTCCCTGCCCCTGTGGTTCCGGTTCAACAGCCACACCGCGGCCATGCAGTTCGTGGAGCGCTATGACTGGCTGCCCCAATACGGCATCAGCTATTACGTGGGGATCGACGGTTTCTCCCTGCTGCTGATTATGCTCTCCACCTTCCTGACGCCCCTGTGCGTGTTGGCCACCTGGACGGACATCCAGCACCGGGTCAAGGAGTTCATGATCTGCCTCCTGACCCTGATGGCCGGCATGCTGGGGGTCTTCGTGGCCCTGGACCTCTTCCTCTTTTATGTGTTCTGGGAAGTGATGCTCATCCCCATGTACCTGCTCATCGGCATCTGGGGCAATCCCGCCCGGCGGATTTACGCGGCCATCAAGTTCTTCCTGTTCACCATGTTCGGCAGCGTGCTGATGCTGGTGGCCATTTTGGTCCTCTATTTCTACTACGGCAAGACCACGGGTACCTACACCTTTGATCTCCTGAAGCTCTACACCCTGAACGTCCCCTTCAACCTGCAGTTCTGGATGTTCCTGGCCTTTGGGCTAGCCTTCCATCAAGGTGCCCATGTTCCCCTTCCACACCTGGTTGCCGGACGCGCATACCGAGGCACCCACCGTGGGTTCGGTGATCCTGGCCGCGGTGCTCCTGAAGATGGGAACTTACGGCTTCCTGCGCTTCAACATGCCCCTCTTCCCCCAGGCCGCCCTCTACTTCGTACCCCTGTTCAGCATCCTGGCGATAATCGGCATCGTCTACGGCGCCCTGGTGTCCATGGTGCAAAAGGACCTGAAGCGCCTGGTGGCTTTCTCTTCCGTGAGCCACCTGGGCTTTGTCATGCTGGGGCTCTTCACCTTCACCATGCCGGGGGTGCAAGGGGGCATCATCCAGATGATTAACCATGGTCTCTCCACGGGGGCCTTGTTTTTGATCGTCGGCATGATCTATGAACGGCGGCACACCCGGATGATCGCGGACTTCGGGGGGCTCTCCACCCCCATGCCCATCTACGCCATCATCTTTATGATCGTCACCCTCTCCTCTATCGGCCTGCCGGGATTGAACGGGTTTGTGGGGGAATTTCTCATCCTCCTGGGCACTTTTAAGACCAACCCCATCTACGCCACCATAGCCGCTTCCGGGGTCATCTTTGCGGCCTGTTACATGTTGTGGATGTTCCAGCGGGTGATGTTCGGGGAAGTGACCAACGAGAAGAACAAAGATTTGAAAGACCTCTCCTGCCGGGAGATCGCCATCTTCGTACCGCTGCTGCTGTTCATCGTCTGGATCGGCGTCTATCCCAGCACTTTTCTGGACAAAACCAAGGCTTCCACGGAAAACTTTGTGGCCTTGATGGAAAAGGCCAAAGCCACCAAGGTCAGCTTAATTCACGGGGACAAGGGGGAAGCCAGATGACCCTTAATATTCCTAGTTTCAACCTGGCGAGCATCGGCCCCTGGATCACCCTTTCGATCTTCGCCATCGCCATCCTCCTGGCGGATGCCCTCTCCCCCAAGGGGAACCGCACCGCGGCCCCGTTGTTGGCTTTGGCGGGTTTGGCCGTGGCCGGCTTCCAGACCATTTCCCTCTGGGGCAAAAACGGCCTGGACTTCGCCCGCATGGTCTATGTGGACAACTTCTCCCTCTTCTTCTATATGGTCTTTATTCTGGGCACCGCGCTCACCGTGCTCATCTCCCTCCAGTACCTCAAGGACTACGGCAAGAACCTGGCGGAATATTACGCCCTTTTGCTCTTCGCCACCGTGGGCATGATGCTCATGGCCGCAGGCGCCCATCTGATCATGATTTTCCTGGGCCTGGAAGTGATGTCCATCGCGGTCTACGTCCTGGCGGGACTCTTCCGGGAGGACGCCCGGTCCAACGAAGCCGCGCTGAAGTACCTGGTCCTGGGGGCCTTTGCCAGCGCCTTCCTGCTCTTCGGCATGGCCATGCTCTATGGGGCTGCTGGCGGCACCCTGTTCTTGAACGACCTGCCGGGGCGCCTGACCGCGGGCTTCAAGCCCTTGACGCTGTTGGCCATCGCTTTGCTGGTAGTGGGCTTCGGCTTCAAAGTGGCCTCCGTGCCCTTCCACATGTGGACCCCGGACGTCTATGAAGGCGCGCCCACCTCGGTGACCGCGTTCATGGCCGTGGGCGTTAAAACCGCGGCCTTTGCGGCCTTCGCCCGGGTTTTCTTCCTGGCCTTCCCCACCCTGATGCCCGACTGGACCATGGTCCTCTGGGTGCTGGCCGTGGCCACCATGACCCTGGGGAACGTCGTGGCCATCGCCCAAACCAATATCAAACGCATGCTGGCCTACTCTTCCATCGCTCATGCCGGCTATCTCCTGGTGGCCCTGGTGGCCGCCAACCAGTTGGGCGCGGTGAGCCTGATGTACTACCTCCTGGCCTACACCCTGATGAACCTGGGGGCCTTCGGGGTGGTGATCCTGGTGGGCCGCAAGAAGGACAGCTACCTGAGCATCTATGACTACGCAGGTCTGGGGGCGCAACACCCGGCCTTGGCCGCGGCCATGGCCCTGTTCATGTTCGCCTTGGCCGGCATTCCCCCCACCGCCGGGTTCGTGGGCAAGTTCTATATCTTTTCCGCGGCGGTGAAAGCGGGCTATATCTGGCTGGCCATCATCGGCGTGATGAACTCCGTGGTGTCCGTGTACTACTATCTGCGCATCACCGTGCTCATGTACATGAAACCTGCGGAGGCGGACCTGGGTCCCATCAACTTCGCACCCGCGGTGACTGCCACCCTGCTCCTCACCGCTGCGGGCGTGGTCCTTATCGGCGTCTTCCCCGGGTTCCTCTACAACCTGGCCCTGAACTCCGTGAAGATCTTCCCGGGCCTCTAGGCCTGGCAGACATAATTTTGGGGGGCCTTACCCGCCCAAACCCCTTCCCCAATCCTCCAGGATCGGGTTTCCATAAAAGTAAAGCCGGGCCATGGCCCGGCTTTACTCTTTTGGGCGAAAGGAGCCAGGAACCATGTGCCCCTACTTTCCCGGCCAACTCATCATGAGTTGCAGGCAAAACAGATAATAAGATATAAAATAACAGGTTACCATTTGGAAAGGTCCGCTCCAAATTTGATATAATAAATTAGTCCCCATAAGAATTATGCCACTAGACCGTTTTGGAGAATATCCGGTTTCAAGAACAGAAACCCCCGGGTATTTTCCCGGGGTAAAGAGTTCCCTTTTTTTACCATAAAGGTTAAAGCCGCAGCATAGTCTCAGATTAATTGGGCTGATTTGCATTAGACCAGGCAAGCATGCCGGATACGAGATAGGGTAACTCTATGGAGAAATTAGTCCAAGAATGGCTCTTTGATCCAACCAGTGGCAAAATTATTCTATCTATCATTGGTTTATTGATCATTCGCATGATAGTTGGCGGCTTCCACCGGACTCTTCATCGTATCAAAGAGTCCCAAAGCCGCTACCGGGTCAGAAAACTTATTAATATTTTCGGTTACTTGACGGCTATTCTCTTCCTGGCTATCGTGTTCAAGGACCGCCTGGGGGGCTTAACAATCGCCTTCGGGGTAGCTGGAGCGGGCATCGCCTTTGCCTTACAGGAGGTCATCGCCAGCGTGGCGGGTTGGGTGGCCATCTCTTTCGGCAATTTCTATGACACGGGCGACCGGGTGCAATTGGGCGGCATCAAGGGAGATGTCATCGACATCGGCATGTTGCGCACCACCCTCATGGAGATGGGGGAATGGGTCAAAGCTGACCAGTACACGGGCAGGATCGTGCGCATCGCCAACAGCTTCGTCTTCAAGGAGCCGGTGTTTAATTACAGCGCCGATTTTCCCTTTCTCTGGGACGAAATCATGGTTCCCGTCATGTATGGCAGCGACTATGAGCAGGCCCGCAAAATTATGCTGGATTGCGCTCAGGAAGCGGTGGGCAGTTATGTCTCGAGCGCCCGGGACAAATGGCAGGCGGTGGCCAAAAAGTTTGTGGTGGAAGATACAGTCGTCGAACCCACAGTAATTCTGGCCTTTCACGACAATTGGATCGAGCTGACGGTGCGCTACGTGGTGGATGCCAAGAGGCGCCGGGTTACGAAGGACAAGGTCTTTACCAGCATCCTGAAAGAGATTACCCAATCACAAGGCAAGATCAAAATAGCCTCCACCACCATGCAACTGGTCAGTCCTCATGCCTTGGAGGTGCGATTACCCGAATTGAAGCAAACCTAGGAAAACGATAAACGGAAACCCGCAGGGACGCACTCCCTGAAGCGAACCTGGTATTTACCATTGCCGGAGAACAAGGTTAATATTTTCCAGAGTTAACTTCCCGGGGATGATCTTCCCTGGTGCATCGAATAAATGATGAATGCCAGGAAGGCGTTGCCTCACCGCTCCGGAAACGATTCTCTCCGCCAATAGCCTTTAAACCGTTATCCTTTGCCTTCTTCCGTCTGCTCGAATGCCGTTAATTCCAGAAAGCTAATCTTTCTCGGCCTGTAAGAGCCGCCCCTTGTTCTTTTCCTCACCCCACATCCTAGTCCGGGAAGGATGGAGTTCCCATGTTCCTGGGATCTTAGGGTTGCAGCCCAGGGGCATTCCTTGAAGATATCTCGAGCAAATATTTTAGGGTTAGTGCCCTTTCAGTTCGTGAATCCGGGCTTCCACTCCGGCTATTTCCTTTTTCAGTTCATCCAAATAGTTTTTGAGGCGTTCCAGTTCCTCCGCCGGGGAGATGAAGCGCCTGAAACCCATGCCTCCGCAGCAACCGGGCAGCCGCCCGCTGCAGCAACCGAAGCCGTGGTGCATGCCGCCCCCGCTGCAGCAGCCATGACCCCGCATGCCCCCGTGTCCGTGGCCGTGACCGTGACCCATTTGACACATAGCTTTGTCCTCCTTGGCAGCGACAACCCACCAATATTTAGCGGTTGCCAAACAATTTTTTTTCTCCCCCCTCTCCCCAGCTCTCTCCTCCTGCTGGGGGAAGAAGGGATAAGATGAATGAATTTTTGGCAAATGCTTTAAAATTTATCCAACCTCAAAACCCATACCGGACAAATTCTCCCCTGACCTGGACATTGTGGAGCTAGAGCCCAGGTGCGGCAAGGAACCGAGTCCCAGAGGCAATAACGAGGTTCTCCAATGTCAATTATACACTGTTAAAACATGGCCTTTATGCCGACTAAGCTTTCATTGGCAGACGGTCCACGAAAATACCGGACGTTTTCCCGGTGCTGATAGCGGTAATATATCGCCAAATCCAGAACCCCATGGAAGCGCAAACCTGGTTCGACCTCATACTCAGTGGTGTCACTGGTGGATCCCCCTCCTGATTGCCAGTTCACCCCCCCCTGAATATAGGGGACGATAAAATGCCAGCGCATGGGATCCCAGCGTACCTGGGCATTGATGTTCCAGAGATACTGCCATTCCCGGTTACTAAAGAAATGTCCGCAACTGGCCTGGGCGTTCCAATTATTAATAAATTCAAACGCGGCTGGCCCGGTGAAAGAGATACCGTCGTTATAATGGCCGGGTTTCATCCCCTTGGTGCCTGCTCTCAGTCCCGCTAGATTAGCGCGTTCCGTTGGACCCTGGTAAATATTGCTGTCCAGTCTCCGGTCATTCTTCACAAAACCCTCAATAAAATATCTCTCCCAAGAGAAGGTAAGGCCGTACTGCAGCCAATAATTCACCTTGTCAGGCTTTAGGTCCTCCTTGCGGGTGTCGAAATTCAAGTCCGTGTAAAAGAAGATGGTCCAATATTGCCAGCGGAGCGCCTCCAAATCGAGTTCAATGTTGCCGTTCCCTTTAAATCTTGGACTGTTAAGAAATGCGGCGTAATTCGCCAGGCCATGGATTTCCGGTAAAAACTGAAGACCTTGACAACCCGGGGGGGTGTTAAAAGTCTGGGCATCCAGCAAAGTCTCCAGCCGGGCCCCACCAAAAAGAGAATTTTTGGCAATAAAACTGACTTTTTCGGGATTACCTTGTATGATAAGAGCTTCCTGATCTCGCGTCCATTTGAAGAAGGGCGTGAGGTCGAATCTGGCAAAATGAAAGCGGGTGCCAAGCTCAACGCTGGGAATGCATCTGGTCTCCGGGCCTGCCAGCACTTCCCCGGTCACTTCCACATAGGGCACGGCCCTGCGGTACCGCAAGATGTCCCAGCGGGCCTGACCCTTAATGAGCCAATCCACATTAATTCTGTCCTTTACGTACACTTTACTGACCCAGAACCCTCCACCCAAACGTCCCAAAAATTCAAATGAATCCAAGGAATCAAAATTTATGCCCCGGTCTTTCATGCCCAAGCGCATGTTCTTGGTTAAAAACTCAAAGCCTACACTGTAGAGATTGGCTCTTTCCCGATCAATGGAAGTATTGTAGGTCTGGGTAAGAATCAGGTTGTTGCACTGATGGTGCAGGAAGGCGCCGAGATAAAAATTGCCGAAATCATAGCGGTAGCCGGCAAGAGTGGCATCATACCTAAAAAGATTAAATTGCCACTTATTATCTGGGATGCCGAAAAAAGTTTTCTCGTGGAACTCCATATAAAAGATGTGACGGCGATATTGCAGGAGATCAATCTCCAGGCGCCGATCCAGCTGACTGGCAAAGTTATCTTGGTGGACGACGAACCCGCCGTACTCGAGCGATAGACCGATCCTCGGCATCACTCGCAAACCGTCCGGAATATCATCACCACCGTCATCTTTGGCTTCGGCTAGGGGCACAGCAGCGAAACAAAAGATTGTCAAAAATAAGACCACAATTCCGACTCGCAGGTGAGGCAAAAAAAATCTGGACATGGTAGCCCCCCTATCATATTGGCGCATTTCAATGTGCTTGCCCTGAGAAAATCAAACAGATCTCTATCTCCTATAAATTTTATCCTAAAATTTTCCAGGAGCATGTCGGGTTGCAAAGTCCAAATAAAAAAGCGCTAGCCTCGATGGGGAAGACGGTTTTTCCCGGCAGTTTCCGGGGCATCACCCTGTCCTTGAGTCACTTGGAAGACCCGTGGTTTAGAAATTCAGGCATCCTTGTGCCACTGCTGCCCCCATGATTTTTCATGGACGCACCAGGATTCTTGCCTGTCGCCGAGAGCAGGGGGCCGGGCTCACCCGCCTGCTCTTGGCACAAACCAAAAAAGGAGATGAAATTAGGCCGCCCTTCTGGTGCGCTTCTTCAGGCGGTTGGCCTTTTTCCGGAGGATGTCGATCTGTTTCCGGGGCGCGCCCGCGGCTACCGCTTCCTGCTTTTTGGCCCGCATTTCCCGGGCCTTTTCTTTCAGGTCCCGCATGCTCACCTTGACGGCTTTGCCCTCATCCTTAATGCCCTTGACCTCCTTGACGGCCGCCAGCAATTCCTCCTTGTTCATGCCGTGGACGCCGGTGATCTCCCCCAGATCCAGGGCATATTTGCGGAGTTCGGTGGCGGTCATCCGGTCCAGGGGTTTTTCCTTCTTTTCCTTGCGTTCCTTCTTACCCATGCTTCTCTCCTTTGCAATAAGGGGCTGTCAGCCAGCAACTTGCAGTTGACAATAATTCTTTTACACCCCGCCAAATAAAAGCTGATAGCTGACAGCTGATAGCTTCTTTTATCCCTTCTTCTCCTCCAGCTCCGCCATCTTTTCACTGATCTTGATAAAAGGCTTGATCAGATCAATGGGGATGGGGAAGAGGGTGGTGGAGTTCTTTTCCGCGGCGATTTCCCTTAGGGTCTGAAGATAACGCAGTTGCACGGAAATGGGTTCCGCGGCCAGGACCCGGGCGGCGTCCGCCATCTTGGCCGCGGCCTGAAATTCGCCCTCGGCGTTGATCACTTTGGCCCGCCGTTCCCGCTCCGCTTCCGCCTGCTTGGCCATGGCCCGCTGCATCTCGATGGGCAGGTCGATGGCCCTAAGTTCCACCAAAGTTACCTTAATCCCCCAGGGATCGGTATGGGAATCCAGGATTTCCGCCAATTGGGCGTTGACCTTTTCCCGGGCGGAGAGGAGATCATCCAGGTCCACCTGGCCACAGACGCTTCTGAGGGTGGTCTGGGCCAGCAGTTGGGTGGCGTTGTAGTAGTCCCGGACTTCGATCACCGCCTTTAAGGGATCGATGACCCGGAAATAGACCACCGCGTTCACCTTCACGGTGACGTTGTCCCGGGTGATGATATCCTGGGAGGGAACGTCGTAAGTAATCAACTGCAGGTTGACTTTGACCATCTTATCCACCACGGGAATCAGAATTATCAAACCCGGCCCCTTGGCCCGATCCATGGCCCGCCCCAGGCGGAAGATCACCCCCCGTTCGTATTCATTAAGGATCTTGATGGCGCTCATCAGGAAGAACACCACCAGTATGAAGATTAATACAAAAGAACTGGACAGAAACTGAAACATGTCCGCCTCCTTGCTAAGTATTTATCGCCTTCCGCACTTTGAGTTTCAGATCGATCACTTTTTCAACTTCAATGGGCTCCCCCGGAGCAATGGATTCATCACTGAAGGCCTGCCAATACTCCCCGTGGACGAAGACCTGGCCTTCCGGGGCCAGGGAGGTATAAGCCACGCCTTTTTCCCCCACCATGCCCTGGGCCCCGCTCATGGAGCGGCGGAAATGCATGCGGAAGACCAGGGCGGCCACCGTGATAAAAAAGACGGAAACTACAATAACCGTGGGGATCAACACCGACCAGGAGATGCCGATACCCATCTCACCTTGACGAAAGAGCATCATGGACCCCAACAGCAGCGAAATTACCCCTCCCAGGGAGAGGAGCCCGTAGCTGGTGACTTTGAATTCCAGGATAAAGAGAATAAAGGAAAGAAGAATCAGAAGGATGCCGATAAAGTTAATGGGCAGGGTCTGGAAGGCAAAAAAGGCCAGCAACAGGCACAGCGCCCCCACCACCCCGGGGAGCACCACCCCGGGGTGGGCCAATTCGAAGTAGAGTCCCGCCAAGCCGATCATCATCAGGATAAAGGCGATGTTGGGATCGGCGATATGCTTCAAAATGCGGGTGCGCAGACCCTCGGGGATATCCCTGACCGTGGCCCCCGCGGTGTGCAAGACCACGGGCTTCCCCGCCACCATCACCTTGCGGCCGTTCACCTTTTGCAGCAAATCCTCCAGGTCGTCGGCGAGGACGTCCACCACCTTCAGGCGCAGGGCTTCAGTGGCGGTGATGGAGGCGCTTTTGCGGATGCCCTTCTCCACCCAGTCGGCGTTGCGGCCCCGTTCCGTGGCCAGGGCCCGGCCATAGGCCACCATGTCGTTGACCACCTTTTCGCCCATGACCTTATCCGTCTTGCCCATACCCACGGACACGGGATGGGCCGCGCCGATATTGGTGCCCGGGGCCATGGCCGCCACCGGCGCCGCCTCGGTGATCAGCAGGCCCGCAGACGCGGCCCGGGCCCCCCGGGGGGAGACATAGACGATCACCGGCACCTTGGCGTTGATGATGGCCTGGGCGATCTCCCGCATGGAGGAGTCCAGCCCGCCGGGGGTGTCCAATTTGATCACCAGGGCCTCCGCCTGTTCCTTTTCCGCAGTGCGGATGCCGTCAAGGATGAACTCCGCCAACCCCGGGTTGATGGACCCCACCGCGGGCAAGACCAGGACGCGGCGGGCCGCGGCCTCCGGCCCCGGACCCCCAGGGGCCAAGGAAACCAGGAGGATAACCAAAAACGCCAACAGGACCTTAAATCTCGCCATGGGCCGCCAGATACTCCATCACCTGCTGCATGTCCTCCCAGGTCTTATGGCGCTCCCGGGGAAAACGCAGCAGGTATGAGGGGTGAAAAGTGGGCATCACCCTGATCTTATCATATTTCTGCCATTGACCCCGCATCCGGGTCAAGGGAACCTGGGTCCCCAGCAGCGCCTGGGTGGCCACCCGTCCCAAGGTGACGATGACCAGGGGTTTGATGGCCTCAATCTGCTCCCGCAAAAAAGGGAGGCACTGTCCGGTCTCATCCGCCTCCGGCTCCCTGTTCCCCGGAGGCCGGCATTTCACCACGTTGGCGATATAGACTTCCTCCCTCCTCAAGCCCAGTTTGCTCAGGAGGCTGTTCAGCAACTGCCCGGCCGCGCCCACAAAGGGGAGGCCCTGGAGGTCCTCCTCCTCCCCCGGCCCTTCGCCGATGAACATCAACAGGGCCCGGGGGGAGCCGTCGCCAAAGACGATATGGGTGCGGCCCTGGGAGAGCTTGCAGCGCTTGCAGTCCCCCAATTGTTCCCGAATGGCCTTCAGGGTTAAGGCCCGGCCCGCCTCTTGGGACTGGGCTGCGGCCTGGGTTTCCCTTTCCCCGGGAGTCCCCGGCCAACCCAGGCGGCGCTGAAAGCGCAGCCAGTCCATCAGGGCCGCGCTCAACTCGTGGAGTTCCTGGACCGGGTCTTCAACCACCGCCGCCCTCCCGGGGAGGCAGCAACGCGGCCACCTGGTCCAGGACCCTTGCCGCCACTTCCTCCTTGCTGAGGAGAGGCAGGCGCACCACCAAATTCCGGCGGCCGATGATGGTCACTTCATTGGTGTCCACCGCAAATCCGGAATCCGCCCGGTTCACGGCGTTGGCCACGATCAGGTCCAGGCCCTTGTCCTCCAATTTTTGCCGGGCCGCGACCTCCAGGTCCCGGGTTTCGGCTGCGAACCCCACCACCACCTGCTTTTTCTTAAGAGTGGCAACTTTTTTGAGGATGTCCGGGTTCTGGGTCAGATGCACCGTCAATTCCTGGGAACCCCGCTTCATCTTATGTTCGGAGCGACTCGTGGGGTGATAGTCCCCCACGGCCGCGGCCATGAGCAGGGCTTCGGACTCAGGAAAGCGGGCCAGGACCGCGTCCAGCATCTCCCGGGCGGACCAAATATCCACCCGCTCCACCCCGTGGGGTGCGGGCAAAAGGGTGGGACCGCTGACCAGGCAGACCTGCGCGCCCCGGCGCCAGGCCACCTTCGCCAGGGCGTAGCCCTGCTTGCCGCTGGAGCGGTTGGTGAGAAAGCGCACTGGGTCCAAATCTTCATGGGTGGGTCCGGCAGTCACCAAAACCCGCCGCCCCGCCAGGTCCTGGTGACTCACCAGCTTGGCCAGGGCCTCCAGGATGGTCTCCGGCTCCGGCAGCCGGCCATAGCCAGTGGCGCCGCAGGCCAACTCCCCGGCCGCGGGCGGGAGCACAGTGAGGCCCCGAGCCTGGAGCCGGGCCACGTTCTCCTGCACCGCGGGATGGACCCACATTTCGCAATTCATGGCCGGGCAGACCAAAATGGGCTTGGTAGCCGCCAGGAGGATGGTGGTGAGCAAGTCGTCCCCGATCCCCGCGGCCATCTTGCCCAGGAGATTGGCGGTGGCCGGGGCCAGGACGATGGCGTCCGTGGCCTGACCCAGGGCCACGTGCTCCAGGGGTTCGCTCCCCGGGCCGAACATGGCCGCGGCCACCTTCTCCCCGGTGAGGGCCTGGAAAGTCATAGGCGTGACAAACTCCTGGGCGGCCTTAGTCATCACCACCTTGACCTTGGCGCCTGCGGCAACCAACCGCCGGGCCAACTCCGCGGCCTTGTAGGCGGCGATACCGCCGGATACTCCTAAGAGGATGCGCTTGCCATTGTAGGTCATTTTCTCGGTCTCACCAGGAAGCAGGTCTTGGTATTGGAGGGGGAAAAGGGGAAAGGGGATAGCCTCCCTCGCTTCTTTTTTTCCCTTTTTCCCTTTTCCCCTTTTAACCCCTCTCTAAAAGAAAGGATTATATTTTCTTTCCTGCCCGACCGTGGTGACCGGGCCATGGCCCGGGAAGACGGTGTAGTGGTCCCCCAGGGGGAAGATTTTGGTCTTGACCGCGTTGATCAGGTCCTCGAAGGAGCCCCCGGGAAAATCCGTGCGGCCGATGGAACCCTGAAACAGAAGGTCCCCCACGTAAACCAGGGGGGCCCCTTCCATCACCAGGCTGATGCCGCCGGGAGTATGGCCCGGGGTATGGAGCACCTTCAGCTTGTAGTTACCGAAGCCGATAATATCCCCCTCTTTGAGGAGGATATCCGCGCCTGAGAGGCGCAGACGGTTGCCGGTGAAGAACATGGCCTCCGCGGAGGGTTTGGCCAGCATGGCCGCATCCGCCTCGTGGATGGCGATGGAGGCGCCGGTGGCGTCCTTCAAGGGCTGGTTGGCGTCCACATGGTCGAAGTGGCCGTGGGTGTCAATGATGGTTTTCAGCTGCAGACCGTGGTATTTGAGGGCCTCCAGGATCTCGTCCTCATCGCCCCCGGGATCGATGACCACCGCTTCCTTGGTCTCTTCATCCCCCAGGATATAACAATTGACTTCCAACAACCCCACAAACAGGGCCTTTTGGATCATTGTGCCTCCATAATCAGTTATTATAGAATACTCATAATCAATTTATATTGATAACGTTCTGATTTGCCATTATATTCTTGATAATTTCTCTAATGTCTTGTCCCTGGAATAGCTTACAAAACATCGACCTGGAAATCTCCCCCTCCCCACGGGGGGAGGGGTTTGGGGGGAGGGGGGCGGCTTGGGCAGTTAGCTGTAATCAAACCAAAAGACACCACCCCCACCCCGACCCTCCCCCCTCAAGGGGGAGGGAGAAAAGACCTCAATTAATGTAAGATATTCATAGGACAATACACTGAGCGTTTGTTTCAAAAGGGCGGACATGCGTGTCCGCCCCCACGTCCTAACCGAGAAGAAACTTCACTCCTTGAAAGCCGAAGTAGCCGCCGAAACCCACCAGGAAGAGGCCGCAGCAGGCCAGGAAACCTTGGTAGAGCCGATCGGAGATGAAGCGCCGGCCCTGGGCCACCGCGCCGGACACCAGGCTGTACCAGACAAAATCGGCCAGGATGTGGCCCACATAGAACAGGGCCACTCCCCAAAAGCCGTATTTCGCGGAAAACATGACGTATCCCAGGCCGATGGTCACCCACCAGAGAAGCCAGTAGGGGTTGGCCAGACTCAAAAGGACTCCGGCCAGCACCGGGTGGAGCCCGGAGTGCGACTGGGGATCAAATTCCAGATGGCTATGCCGGGAGGCCCGCACCAGGGCCAGGCCCATCCACCCCAGCATGCCCGCGCCCAATATCCCCACCAGGCCCAGGACCGCGGGGCGGTGCAGCCAGGCCCCTATTCCCACCAAGAGGAGGATGACCAGGGCCAGTTCCAGGAGGGCATGGCCGACGATGATCAGGGGTCCGGCCCAGAAGCCCCGGCGGGCCGCCTCCCCCACGGTCACCGTCAGGAGCGGCCCCGGCATCAAGGCCCCGGACAGGGCGACGATAAACGAGGTTGCCGGCACTCCGGCCAGCACCCATAATTCCATAAATTTCTTTCCTTTACCCCTGGGCCCAAATATAATAATCCTAACATATCGGCCCCTGATAAACCAAGGGAAATTCAGGGGGTTGGGAGGGACAGTAAGGTTATGTGGGGGGAGGAGCCAGGGACTAGAGGCGGGGGAGGACGCCCGCCCTACGGGTCCCTACCCTCCCCACACACCCCCATAAGCGCTAACCTAAGGTTTTTTGTCATACTGAGCGCAGCGAAGAATCTCGCATTTTGTTGAAAAGAGAGAGATTCTTCACTCCGCTTCGCTCCGTTCAGAATGACAAATATTCTTAAGTTAGCGCCTATGCCCCGCACCCCCCTCCCCAACCCGCATACAGTTTAGAAAATGAACTTCTCATGAAAAATTTGCCCATGAGAAAGAAGACCCGCACCAGTTCCTTCGGCACCCCGGGCCGGATTTCCCACGATGCTTCGGCGTTTTATGCCAGTAAATTATATGCCCGGTTGCCCCGAGAGCAAGAGATTATCTACCAGGAGAACCCGGTGCCGCCGGAGCATTTAAATCAAATTTTCTGCAAGTCTTCGGAAGACATGGCCGAGCTGCCGGATAACAGCGTGCACCTGATGGTCACTTCCCCTCCCTACAACGTGGGCAAGGACTATGACGCAGACCATACCCTGGAGGAATACCTGGCCTTCCTGCAGCGGGTCTGGCGGGAGGTCCACCGGGTCCTGGTCCCCGGGGGCCGGGCCTGCGTCAACATCGCCAATTTAGGGCGCAAGCCTTATCTCCCCATCCACTCCTTCATTATCCAGGGAATGGTGGAGCTGGGCTTTCTGATGCGGGGGGAGATCATCTGGAACAAGGCGGCCTCGGCCGCGGGCTCCACCGCCTGGGGCTCCTGGAAGTCCCCGGCCAACCCCACCCTCCGGGACATCCATGAATACATCCTGGTTTTCTCCAAAGGCGGCTTTAAAAGGAAAAATCCCGCCAAGCGCCAGTCCACCATCAGCCGGGAGGATTTCCTGGAGTACACCAAGAGCATCTGGACTTTCCCCGCGGTCTCGGCCCGCAAGGTGGGGCACCCCGCGCCCTTCCCGGTGGAGCTGCCCCACCGCCTCATTCAGCTTTACACCTACGAGGGGGAGTTGGTCCTGGACCCCTTCCTGGGTTCGGGCCAGACCGCCATCGCCGCGCTCCAGGGGGAGCGGCAATACGTGGGGTACGAAATTGATCCCCGCTACTGCCGCCTGGCGGAGAGAAGGATCAAGCAGTTTGTCATGGAGTTCAAGGCCCAGAAGGTTCTGGAGATGGTTCTCGTCGACCAAACAAGATAAGCGCTCTTGCCAGGAGGTCCAATTGGTGCGACCCCTTACCCCAGGTTTGGCCGCGGCCCTGTTATTCACTTTTCTTCTTAGCCCCATTTCTTCCAGTTTCCCTGGCGCCGAGTCGGCCTATGCCCAGGCGGTCCAGCCGACCCCGGCAAAACCGGGCAAAATCAAGATCACTTTTAAAGGCGGCCCAGGGGACACCACTGCCACCGCGGTGGTCATCTCCGGCGCGCCCAATTCCCGGGCGGGCATCGACGGAGAGTATTATTTTCTGATGAAAAAATTCGGCAAACCCAAGGCGGATTGGCAATTGCAACGCCAGAGCGTGATCCACGAAAAAGGCAAGGTGTATGACCGCATGGATATCGAACTTAAGGACGGCAGCAAAAAGACCATCTTCTTTGACATCACCGAGTTTTTCGGTAAGCTGTAGCCATGGATAAAATCGTCATCGAAGGCGGCGTGCCCTTAAAGGGGGAAGTGATCATCAGCGGGGCCAAGAACGCGGCCCTGCCCATTATGGCCGCGACCCTGCTGGCGCCGGGGATGCATACCCTCCTGAACGTGCCACCCCTGGCCGATATTCGCACCACCAAACGTCTTTTGGGGGAAATGGGGGTGGCCTTCGAGGAGGGCGAGGCGCCCCCGGGGGAGACCGGCGCGGTGCCCTGGGAGAGCCCGCCTCTGCGGGTGGATACCAGCAACTTGAGCGGCTGGGAGGCTTCCTACGACTTGGTCAAGACCATGCGGGCTTCGGTCCTGGTCCTGGGACCCCTGGTGGCCCGGGAGCGCCGGGCCCGGGTGTCCCTGCCCGGGGGTTGCGCCATCGGCGCCCGCCCCATCAACCTCCACCTCAAGGGGCTGGAGGCCCTGGGAGTGAAGATCTCCCTCCACCAGGGGTACGTGGAGGCCGATGCCCGGCGGCTTAAGGGCGGGGATATCCATTTTGAAACCCCCACGGTCACGGGCACCGAAAACCTGATGATGGCCGCCACCCTGGCCAAGGGCACCACGGTGATCAAGAATGCCGCCATGGAACCGGAAGTGGGGGATCTGGCCCGGTTTCTGGTGTCCATGGGGGCCCGCATCGAGGGCATCGATACCGACATTCTCACCATTCACGGCGTGAAGGAAGTGCACCCCAGCACCTATACCATCATGGCCGACCGCATCGAGGCCGGCACTTACCTGGCCGCGGCCGCCATCACCAAGGGGGAGGTCACCCTGGTGAACGCGCCGGTCCCCCATCTCACCGCCATCATGGGCAAGTTCACCGAAGCCGGGGTGCCCCTCACCGTGGAGCCGGGCCGCCTCATGGTCCACCCGGGAGGCACCCTCACCGGCGTGGATATCCGCACCCTCCCCTACCCCGGTTTCCCCACGGACATGCAGGCCCAATTCATGGCCTTGATGAGCCTGGCCCGGGGGGCTTCAGTGATCACCGAAACCATCTTCGAGAACCGGTTTATGCACGTCAGCGAACTTAGACGCCTGGGCGCGGACATCAACGTCTCCGGCAACCTGGCGGTGGTGCGGGGCCGGCGCCAGCTCATGGGGGCACCGGTCATGGCCACCGATCTCAGGGCCTCTGCGTCCCTGATCATCGCCGGCCTGGCCGCGCAGGGGACCACCGAAGTGCACCGGGTCTACCACCTGGACCGGGGCTACGCCCATCTGGTGGAACGATTCGCCGCCCTGGGCGCGCATATCAAGCGCGTGCCGGCGTGAGGGAAAAAACTTACCACCAAGACACAAAGACACAAAGTTTCACCAAGAATTATACTGGTTGCCAAAAGTTTTTTCCGCCCCCCCTCACCCTAACCCTCTCCCCCCGCTGGGGGGAGAGGGGATAAGAGGAAAGAACTTTTGGCAAA
>JAGVAH010000012.1 GCA_020060385.1 Syntrophobacterales bacterium
CCCAGCGCTGGGTGGGCCGGAAAAAGGCCAGATAGAGGCCCGGCAGCAGCAGGAGAAAGCCCCCGTAGACCCACCCCACCCCAGGGTCGTGTTTGACCTGGAGAACGGAATAATACTCCAGCTTTAAGGGCCCCAGGGCCAGGCGGAAGGGTCCCAGGGGCTCCACCTTATCCGGATGCTTCTGGAGCAGCCAGGCAAACCGGGGGTGTCCGGGACCCTGCCGGTAAGCAAGTTGCACCGCCGGCCCCAATCCCTGGAGGTTCCCCTCCACCCGCACCGCCATCACCTGGATTTCGCTTCCCGGCAACTTAACCCAGCGTCTAAAGGGGAGCTCCAGCCTCTGGCGCTGCTCTCCCCGGGTTGCCTCCAGTTGGACGGGACCGCTGGGCAGGGTCCCGTAGCTGGACTGGTAAAAGGTATAGCCCCCAAAGGTCACCGGCTCGTTCACCCGGCAGACCGCGTGCTTTACCTCTGCCCCATCTTTTAAAAAGGTCAAATCGGAGCGGAATTCCTGGGGAGTGCCGCCGCTGCCCTCATAGTAACGGACTTGAAATTTCTCCAGGCGCACCAGAAAGCCCAGGGGGAGCTTGCCGCCGGGTTGATCCAACTCCATGGAACTGCCATCAATCCCGGGTTGGAGCAAGATGCGGCCTTCGATGCCCCAAAACTTGCCCAGCACCCCCCCCGCCAGGATGAGCACCAGGGCCAGATGCACGAGATAAGGCCCCAGAGGCCGCAGGCGGCCGCGGCCATAGAAGAAGACTTGTTTCTCCCCCAGAATCTGGTGGCGGGGCCGCCCCAGTTCCTGGCGCAGGACCTCCGTCACCAGAGCCGGAGCCGCAGTCTCGGCCGGCCAGGAAAATCGGCCCCGCACCGGCAAAGCCAGGGCCATCTCTCCGGTAAAAGGCCGGGCCGCCCTTTTTATGGCCTGGGGCAAGCCTTCCACCAGACAGGCCAAGAGATTCAGGGCCAATAGACCCAAAGGCGCCAGGAACCAGAGGGTGTAATAGAGGCCCGGGAAGCCCAGGGTGCCCGCCACCGCCACTACCGCCAAGATCAGCAACAGGATAACAGTGAGGCGGATGGAGGTCAGTTGCCTCCACAGCCAGGAAAATCGCCGGGAATCAGAAAGGGATGCAGACATTAACCTGCCGGGGGCCCAAAACCTCGAACGGCTGCCTGGGGGGAGGTTGGGGCCGATGGAGCATGCTGGGGAGAGGAAAAAACCACGCCAAGGCTGGAGGGCTGCTACTCCTCCTCCAACTCTTCTTCACTCAGATAATCCTCGTACTCCTCTTCAGTGAGCAAGTCATCAAACTCCTGGCCCGCCGGCATCTCTAACTTGATCAGCCAACCTTCAATCCAGGGGTCATCATTGATAATCTCCGGCACTTCCAGGGCCTCATAATTGATTTCCACCACCTCGCCGGAAATGGGGGCCGTCAACTCCCGGCGGCCGTTTTTGGCCTCCAGAATCCCGAAAGCCTCCTCTTTAATCAATTCCTCGCCTTCTTCCGGCAGCCTGAGGGAATAAATCTCCCCCATCTTTTCCTGGAAATAATCGGTTACTCCCAGGGTGGCGCGGATATCGTCATCCATTCTGACCCACAGATGGTCCCGACTGAAAAGGATCTCGCCGATGGTCCTCACCCCCATCTTCGTGATAGTATGGGCACGGGTGTGTACGCTGGGGAAATATAATAACCAAAAAAAGGTTTGGCAAGCATTTTTTACGGAAATTCCCGGCCCACCCGCTCCAGGGAGGCATGAACCCTCCTCCGGGACCGGGGCTTTTTCCTTGACAATGCCTGGGGGCATTGATAGAAGACTTTCCTGGTATTATTTTATAAATATTCGAGCGATTTCACCAAAGGAGACGACATATGCCGAAGATCCAGAAGATCCTCTTCCCCATTGATTTTGCTGCGCCATATGAGTCCTTTTTGCCCTGGGTCTCCACCTTTGTGGAACAATTTGGGGCCACTTTGTACGTGATGTTCGTGGCCCAGGATCTATCAGAATATACCTCCTTCTACGTGCCCCACGCCAGTATCCAGGGTTTCCAGGAGGAGGCCCTGGCCGCGGCGCAGAAAAAAATGGCCGCGGCCGTCCAGGAATTTTTCAAAAAATTCCCTAAGCTCGAGACCCGGGTGGCCGTAGGCGCGCCCGCGGCCAAGATCCTGGAAACCGCAAAAAATGAACAGATCGATTTGATCATCATGGGCACCCACGGCCGCAAAGGACTGGAACGCACCATCTTCGGCAGTGTGGCCGATAAAGTCGTCGGCGGCGCGCCTTGTCCGGTGCTCACCATCAGCCCGAACGCTTAACCATTTAGGTTCCCCTACCCGCGCTTTCCGCCAGGGCTGCGACCCCCGGGGCAGATGCCCCTGGGGAAACCATAGGGGTCCGAGGGCGACCCCTGGGGGTCGCCCTTCTTTTTTTTGCGGCACCTGGAAAAACCAGGCCCCGGTTTTTCCGGCTCGGCTTTTTCCCGGCAGCCGGTTGCGCAATTTTGCAAAAATGACAGAATTAAAATTTTATGGGCGTCTTCCTGGCGCCTTTGCGTTTTGGCGTGAGGTCCAATCTGGGCAAATCAGGTGCATAAATGCTGCTGGCCAGTTCCTTAATCGGTCTCTTGACCGGACTCTTCGGCGGTCTGGTGGGCCTGGGCGGCGGGGTGATCATGATCGCCCTGATGGTGCGGCTCTTTGGATTCAGCCAGCACCAGGCCCACGGCACCAGCCTCATGGCCCTGGTGTTCACCGGGCTGGCCGGCGCGGTCACCTACTATCTTAAAGGCTCGGTGGATGTTCTGGCCGCGGCCATCCTGGCCGCGTCCGCCATCTTCACCGCCCGCCTGGGCGCGCTCTACGCCAATGCCATGCCGGAATGGCAGCTGAAACAGGCCTTCGGCGTTTTTGTGATCTGCGTCTCTTTTCTGCTCCTCAGCAAACCTTACCTGGCCCATTTGGCCTTCCTGGCCCATCCCGCCACCGGCTGGGTGAAAGTTGCGGTCCTGCTGGGCAGCGGCGCCTTGGCCGGGTTTCTTTCCGGAATGATGGGGGTGGGGGGCGGTTCCATCATGGTCCCGGCCATGGTGCTGTTGGTGGGGGACACTCAATATACCGCCCAGGGCAGCTCCCTGTTGGCCATGGTCCCCACCGGCGCCGTGGGCGCTTACACCCATTGGCGCCTGGGTAACGTGGTCCTTAAAGTCCTCCCCGGCCTCATCCCGGGCATCATTATCGGCGCCTACGCAGGCGGCAACCTGGCCCATCTACTGGCGGAAGCCAACCTGCGCCTGATCTTCGCCGGGGTCCTCATCTGGCTGGGCCTCCGGTATATCCGCAAGGCCCGGAAGCTCAGGGCAGCACTGATCGCCGCCTCGGTGCAGGCCTGATTGCTGGTTGTTCTTGGACGTACGCATCTTGACCATAAAGGACCTGACTACTAATGACCATACAACTTTTGCTCATGGCCTTCTTCGGGGTCCTCGTGGGCGTGGGCGCCTCCTTCACCGGCCTGGGGGGCGGTTTTCTCATGGTGCCCCTCCTCATCTTCATGGGCTACTCGGCCCCCAAGGCCGTGGGCACCTCTTTCATGGCCATCCTGGTGCTATCCATCTCCGCCCTGGCGGCCCACGGCAAGCTGGCCCACGTGGACTACAAGACCGGTCTCTTCTTGGGAATCGGCGGCATCATCGGCGCCCAGGTGGGCTCCCGGCTCATCGACTACGTCTCCACCGGCAGCTTCAAGAAGATCTTCGCCGCCATCCTGGTGGCCCTGGCCGCCTACCTCTTTTTCCAGAAATGAGCGGGGGAGGCCGATAAGGCTGGATAGCAAAGGGAACTACCCAAGGAGGTCAGGATGAAAGAGATTTCCCCCCAGGAGCTGGCCGCGATTATCCACCGTTCTTCCCGGGTGGTGGCCTTAACCGGCGCGGGCATCTCCGTGGAGTCCGGCATCCCCGACTTCCGCAGCAAAGGCGGCCTCTGGGAGCGCTTCGAACCCATGGAGTACGCCACCATCCAGGCCTTCCGGAGGAATCCCGCCAAGGTCTGGCAGCTGATTAAAGAAATGGACCGGATGCTCACCGCGGCCCGGCCCAATCCCGCGCATCAGGCCCTGGCGGCGCTGGAGGCCCAAGGCCTGCTCTTAGGCGTCATCACCCAGAACGTGGACAACCTCCACCAGGCCGGGGGCAGCCAGAAAGTGGTAGAGTACCACGGCAACGCCCACCGTTTCGTCTGCGATACCTGCCGGGGGCTGCATCCCCGGGAAACCCTGGATTTTGCGGAAACGCCCCTTTATTGTTACTGCGGCGGCCTCATCCGCCCGGACGTAGTCTTCTTCGGGGAACCCATCCCCCCCAAAGCCCAGGAAGAAGCCGCAGACCTGGCCCAATCCTGCGATTTATTGCTGATCATCGGCACCTCCGGGGAGGTCTCCCCCGCCAATTTCCTGCCCCACATCGCCAAAGACCACGGCGCGGCCATCGTGGAAAACAACCTGGAGCCCACGCGGCTGACCCGCAGTGTCACGGATTATTTGCTTCTGGGCAGGGCAGGGGAGCTGTGGCCCGAGGTAATTAAAGCCAGGTAAATTAATGCCGATACTTATCCACCAAGGTATCACCTCCCAGGAGCAAAAGGCGTATACGTCCGCCAACCCGGGGGAATACCAGAGTCGCCTCTCCGCCCTGAGGTATCATCCGGTTTTGGTGGCGGCTGGGGGCCAAGCCGGCAATGGATAGAAAAGAAGCCCGGAAGCTGTTGGACTTATTCGTGGCGGCCTTGCAAGCCCGCTCCTACCAGGAATGGCAATCTCTGCTCGGCGAAGCTGAGGTCATGGAAAAAACCGGCCCCAGCGGCGTTACCTACCAGATTGAATGGGAGGCATTTTGGGATGCCCGGGCGGGAGGCGATATCCGGGTTATGGTTTCTATTGACGACGGCAGCCTGGCCCGCTTCATCCTGCCCCTCTCCACCAGCTTCCTGGTCTCTCCCGGCGGTCGGATTATCTAGAAGCTATTGCAAAACCTCCTGATCTGCCACATTGTCATTCTGAGCGAAGCGAAGAATCTAGTAATTCCAAATACTAGACCCTTAGCCTACGGCTCAGGGTGACAAGGAAAATAGGTTTTGCAACAGCTTCAGCTGGTTATTGAAAAATAGCTCGTGCGCCTGAATGGATGAAGTTTCTATCCCCCCCTTTGCCAAAGGGGGGTTAGGGGGGTTTTATAAGCGTCTGAAATCCCCCTAAATCCCCCTTTTTCAAAGGGGGACTTTAGATAACTTGTTTTATATGAAGCCCTGAATTCCCAGATGAAGATATTTTTTTCACATCCTGCTTGCCGCGTCAGGACTACCCTCAGGCCGGCAGGCACATCAGGGCATAAACTTTATCCGGGTCCTGGAAAAGGGAGGTCAGGCCGGAAAACCCCTGTTCCCGGCCCATCTGCTCCAGGGTGGAGATCTTTTCGGGAAAATCGTGGTTGTTGATATGGTCCCCGATCCTCTCCAGTTCCGCCGGGGTCATGGCCGGCCAGGAACTCTGGCGGATGCGGCCGCTGCGCTCCAGGAACTGGTCCCGGTCCTCATCTTCTAAGAGAATGGGTTCGTACATCAGCAGGTAGCCGCCGGCAGGGAGGATTTTTCTGGCGGCCTGGAGGAACTTGGCCTTCTGGGGCCGGGGCAGATGGTGAAAAGTCAGCCCCAGCCAGATGACGTCCGCCTGGATTTCCCCCGCGACCACCACTTCATAATAATCTTCTTCCTTCAAAAGATGCTCGCACCCCAGCCCGGCCAGGTTCTGGGCGGCCAGGTCCAGGGCCATCTTGGCCAGGTCCACCCCCACGTAGCGGGCAATCGCGGTCCCGGCCAGGGCCCGGGCCATGCACCCGGCGTCGCCGCATCCCAGGTCCAAAAGCGCGAAGGGCCGGGACATGCGGCTCAAGAAGAAATCGCGCAACCGGGCATAGACTTGCCGGTGATAGAGATAATTGTTGCTCACCACCTTGGAGTACAGTTGCCACTCCTTGAAAACGGCTTCCACCCCTTCAATCTGCTCAACTTCCCTCTCCAGGGGCAACCCTTCTTTTGCGGACATCAAACCCGATCCTCCCCCCTGGTGTTAACGGGCTTCTGCCCGCTGTTTGATCAGCCGCAGCCACTCCTTACGGATGATGCCACTGAAGGGAGCAATGAGCAGCCAATAGAGACGAAAGTAGCGGCGGCTGGCATTACATGGGCAGTGAATCCGCGTCTCCGTGGTGACCCGCACTCCTTGGCCGTCCCTTAAGGGGGTAAAGGCCATATTCCCCACGGCCTTGGCAAAGCCCGGACGGTTAAAGGCAACGAAATCATCGACCTTAATCCGCTGCATCCGCGGGTAAGGAGTCCAGAAACGCCCGACCAGCCCAAAGACGATCTCTTGGGACGGCTTATCCGCCAGGAGAACAAACCCCAATTTTGACATGCCTTCCAAGGTAAAGTCGGCTGGGGGGAGTCCCCGCAGGCGACAAAGCCCACGCACTATGAGGGAATCGCCCATATCGAGATGGCGGGCCACCGCGTACGCCCGCGGGGCCGGCGCCTTAACGTCGATCTGATAGCGCGCCTTTATCTCGAAAGTGGGCATGAACCGATCGATGAGCATACTTTATTGACTCCGGGGCTCTGGCCAGCTTCAATAATTTCCTGCAAAGCCCTCAGCGCTGGGCTCTGGCCCTGCTGCCATCTCTTCCTGCGTGAGGTCGATGGCTGGGAGGGGTGAGGGGTGCTGATCTCCCCAGGTTCGAAGTGGCTCCATCTCCTGCCGGGTTATTTTAGCAGAAACTTCCTTTAATATCCCCCTTGTTCCCAACCTCCTGGTGGATGGGGCAGAGGAGTGCGCCTGAGGAAGCCCCACTGGTTCCCCGGGCTCCTCCGCTATTTTTCCCTTGACAGGAAGCCCCCTTTATATTAAACATGTTTAATAAATAAACATGGATATATAATTATGAATCGGCGGGAAGCCTCCAAGAAGGAAACCAGGCAGCTGATACTGAAAGCGGCGCGCCGCCTCTTTGCCCAAAAGGGCCTGGAGGACTGCACCATCCGGGATATCGCCACAGCAGCCGGGGTCTCCCCGGCCTCGGTGGTGGTCCATTTCCAGAACAAGACCGGGCTGCTGGAAGAGGCCCTCAACCGCGACCTCGAAAAAACCCTGTCTGCCCTGCTAGCTTCGATGCCTCAAGACCTGCCGCTCCTGGAGCGCTTGCTGCACCTGGCCACCGGGTTTTTGCGGCTCTACGACACCAACCGCAACCTCTACCGGGCCCTGATTCGCCAGACCATCTTTGAGCCCACGGGGGAAACCCCCCACATGACCAAACTCACCGCCAGGTACCTCCAGTTTTTGGCCGACATGATCGGGACGGAAAGGACCCGGGGCCTGATCAGGCCGGAAGTTGATACCTCAATAGCCGCGGGCGCCATCTTCTCTTTGTACCTAGGGGCCCTTACCCTGCTTTTCCGGGAGCCGGCCATGACCGTGGAGATGGTGGCCGCGGTCTTGGCAGCCATGACCGGCCAATACCTGCAAGGCATCATCATTGAGCAGGAATAGCTTTTGAGTCTGAAGGAAGAGGTAATTAATGAAAATTTTGCTGATACAACCCGCCAAACCTGCGAAGGCCCTGGGAGGCGAAGACTTTTCCGTATTTGAGCCCCTGGCCCTGGAATACCTGGCCGCGGGCGTGGCCCCGGACCACGATGTCCGCATCCTGGATATGCGCCTGGAGCCCGATCTCCAGGCGGTTCTGGCTGATTTTCAGCCGGTGGTGGTGGGCCTCACCGCTTATACCGTCCACGTGAACACGGTCAAAAGGCTCTGCCAGCAAATCAAGGAACTTAATCCGGAGATAGTGACCGTAGTGGGCGGCCACCACGCCACGGTCATGCCCGGAGATTTTTCCACCCCTGGCATCGATATCATTATCGCCGGCGAAGGTGTCTTTCCCTTCCGGGAAGTCATCAGACGGCTGGAAAAGGATCAGGAACTGTCTGGGATTCCCGGGGCCGTCTCCCTGGAGAACGGCGGCGTCCTGATCCACCACGAAGATCAAGGCCTCGATCTGGACGCCTTGCCCTACCCCCGGCGGGACCTCACCGCCGGCTACCGGCAATCTTATTTCAGTGAGTGGATGCGGCCCCTGGCCTCCATCCGCACCTCCAAGGGCTGCCATTTCCGCTGCCAATTCTGCGCCCTGTGGAAACTGACCGGGGGGCGTTATCTCACCCGCCAACCGGAGCGCATCGTTGAAGAGCTGGGCGCCATCCGGGAGCCATATGTCTTCTTTGCGGATGATGAATCCCTGCTGGATACGGCCCGCATGGCCTTGCTGGCGGACCTTATCCAGCAGGCGGGGATCAAGAAACACTATTTCCTCTACGGGCGCAGCGATACCATCGCCAGGCATCCGGAACTGCTGGAGAAGTGGAAGAAAGCAGGTCTGGAACGGGTCTTTGTGGGGCTGGAGTTCATGGGGGACAGGGACCTGAAACTGATCCGCAAGGGCTCCACCGTGGCCAACAACCTCCAGGCCCTGGAGATACTCAAGGGCCTCGACCTGGACATCTGGCCCATGTTCATGGTCCGGCCCGAATTCGAGCGCCGGGATTTTGCCAACTTACGGCAACGCTGCCTGGATTTGGACCTCAGTTTTATCGGCTTTTCCGTACTGACGCCCCTGCCGGGCACCGATCTCTACCAGGAGGTCCAGGACCGGCTGATCACCACCAATTACGACTACTTCGATTTCTTCCACACCCTTTTGCCCACCACCCTGCCCCTCCAGGACTTTTACCGGGAACTGGCCACCCTCTTCCAGCGCTCCCGGTCTCTGAAAAACCAGATCAGGCTCATGGGCAAATACCGCCTCCAGGAGCTGCCTTCCCTTTTCAAAGCCTATGGGCAGTTAATGAGACGGGTGAAAATGCTGGCCCAGGATTATGGGGCTTGATTTGGGGGAAAGGGCCAAAGGGCCGGGAACCTGAGATTCCCGGCCCTTCCCCTAATACGTTCCTAATCCAGCAACAGAAGTCCCCATGCAGAATTACCCCCGGGGCTCCGGCCCATAAACCAGGGCCGGCCGCCGTCCCCTTGCCAGGCATGGTAGGCGATATTCAGGAGGGGGAGGAACTCTCCCGAGGCCTTTTGGCCCCCCGCCGCCGAGGGGTGGCTGTCACCGCCCGTGGTGTAGGCCGAGAAGTCGTAGTTCACTCCGGTGACGTGCTGCACCCCACTGTCCCGCAGGCGATGGTGGTTACCCGCGGCAACTCCCAGGTCGTTGGTGTCCGGGGCCCCGCCGTTGGAGGTGAGGACATTGTAAAAATCAAAAACCGCGACGTTGTGGTAGCGGTAGGAATCCAGCCAGTGCCGCACCAGCCAGGTGTTGATGGCCCGCAGCCGGCTGGCTGAGGAGCGGTTTAAATCAGGGTCGTCGTAGGAACTGGGCGGAGTGGTAATCAGGATGAACAGCTTATCCTGGCGGGTGGCAAAATATGAGAGTAGGTCCCGGTACATTCCTTTGATGTTGCTCACGGTATAATGCTCTCCCCCCGCCCACTCCCCCCAAATGGGATTGGGGTTGCTAACACTGCTTTGGCGGGGAGGATCATTAGGATCGCCGGAAATGAGGTAGCCGCTGACAAAGCAGGATTTGAACATGACCACCGTATTATCCCCCGCGGGCTGGGCAATGGTATTGGTCCCGCCCACATCCCCGCTCAGACCAGCCCTGGGGTACAGAGCGCCAAGGAAAACACTGCTCCTGGAGCCCAGAAACCAATCATACCAGTGGCCGATATCGGTGCGGTCGCCGATGGTGCCGCCGCCCGGATCGGCGGGGTCAAAAAGAGGGCCCCAGCCATAATAGGTGTCCGAAACGAAATAGTTATTGGTATTCAGTCCGCGGAGCAGGTTGCCGTTATCGTCGCTCAACCAGTTGGCGCCCACTGAATGGTGAATAAAGACCAGGCGTACCGGGGTGGTGGGCGGTTGGGAATTGAGGGGAAGGGCCCGGGCCTGGGAACCCCACGCCAGCAGGAGGATACCCAGGGAAAGGAACAGGCTCAGGGTAAGTCTGCCACGACTAGACATAACCAACCCCTCCTTCACTTTTGGATACCATCCATATACGCAGTTTTCGTACTTTTCGCCAAGTTTTTTTAAAGAATTAGGGGTGCTATCCTCTTTTTCTGCCGGTCTTGCCCCTGATCCTCAGGGATGGGGTCAGGCAGCGGAACCTATTGTCTTCCTCTTTTCTGCCGATTTCTCCTCAAGGGGGGATTATTATGGTATTCTGGGGTTACACCCATTTACGCGAGGGAAAGGCATGACACACTCGAAGCACCAGAAGCACTCGAAGCATGGGCATCACTCCGAAAAAAGGCCTGCCTGGAAGGGGCTGCACAAGGACTGGCGGGCCTGGTTGGCCCTGGGCCTGATGTTGGCGGCCATTAGCATCTATGTCCTCACCCTGGATGATTCAGTGCAGCCGGAAATTACGGCCGGCAACGCCGCCCCGGCCCAAACCGCCGGGCCCCCCAAATAATAATATGATGGATTACAGGTTATTGGGGGAGGAGGCTAAGGGCCGGGGGCCCTTAGCCCCTCCCTCCGGCCCCATAGACGCTGACTTAGGAATATTTGTCATTCTGAACGGAGCGTAGCGGAGTGAAGAATCTCTCTCTTTTCAACAAAATGCGAGATTCTTCGCGGCGCTCAGAATGACAAAAAGCTTAGGTTAGCGCTTATACCCCCCAACCCTCCCCACAGTGGAGGAGGCCTGGACATAAAGGCCGGAGCCAAGCTCCGGCCTTTTTACTTATTGCCCTTTTATCCTGCTTCTCTTATTTAGTCTTAAAGGTCAATCCTTCCTTATCGCCATCCACCTTGATGGTATCCCCTTCCTGGAACTTGCCTTCCAGGAGCATGGGGGCCAGCTTGTCCTGGAGGTAGTGCTGGATGGCCCGGCGCAGGGGCCTGGCCCCGTACACCGGGTCGTAACCCGCGTCCGCCAGGAAGTCCCTCGCCTTCTCCGTCAGTTTCAGGTGCAGCTGCCGCTCCTCCAGGAGTTTTTGCAGCCGCCTGATCTGCAGGGTGACGATCTCCCGGAGTTGCTCTTTGCTCAAGCGGTGGAAGATGAGAATATCGTCCACCCGGTTCAAAAACTCCGGTTTGAAGTGGAGCTTCAGGGCCTCCATGACCCTGGTCCGCATCTGCGCCTCGTCCGCCACCTCGGCTATGTACTGGCTGCCGATGTTGGAGGTCATGATGACGATGGTGTTCTTAAAATCCACGGTGCGGCCGTGGCCGTCGGTAAGGCGGCCGTCGTCCAGGATCTGCAGCAGGGCGTTGAACACCTCCGGATGGGCCTTTTCCACCTCATCGAAGAGAACCACGGCGTAAGGCCGCCGCCGCACCGCCTCGGTGAGCTGGCCCCCCTCCTCGTAGCCCACGTAGCCCGGGGGCGCGCCGATGAGGCGGCTGACCGTGTGCTTCTCCATGTATTCGCTCATGTCCAGGCGGATCATGGCCCCTTCGGAGTCGAACATGAACTCCGCCAGGGCCCGGGCCAACTCGGTTTTGCCCACGCCAGTGGGACCCAGGAAGATAAAGGACCCCAGGGGCCGGTTGGGGTCTTGCAGGCCGGAGCGGGCCCGGCGCACCGCGTTGGACACCGCGGCGACGGCCTCCTCCTGGCCCACCACCCGGGCGGCCAGGCGTTCTTCCATGTGCAGGAGTTTCAGTTTCTCCCCTTCCAGGAGCCGGGTCACCGGGATGCCGGACCACTTGGAGACCACCTCGGCGATGTCCTCCGCGTCCACCTCTTCCTTGAGCATGGCCCCTTCCTGCTGGATCTCCTCCAGCTTGTGGGATTCGGCCTCCAGCTCCTTTTGCAGGTTGAGCATAATCCCGTATTTCAATTCCGCGGCCCGGGCCAGGTCGCCCTGCCGTTCCGCCTGGGCCGTTTCCGTCTGGGTTTTGTCAATGGCCTCCTTGATGGCGGCGATGCGGCTGATGACCTCCTTTTCCCGCTGCCAGCGGGCCTTGAGGGTCCCGCTCCGCTCCTTGAGGTCCGCCAGGCTCTTTTCGATTTTGGCCAGCCTCTCTTTGGAGACCTGGTCCTGCTCCCGTTTCAGGGCCTCCCGCTCGATCTCCTCCTGGGTGATCTTCCGCTCGATTTCGTCGATCTCCCCGGGGCGGGAGTCGATCTCCATGCGCAGCTTGGACGCGGCCTCGTCAATCAGGTCCACGGCCTTGTCCGGCAGGTTCCGGTCGGTGATGTAGCGGTGGGACAGGGTCGCGGCCGCAACGATGGCGCTGTCCTTGATCCTCACCTTGTGGTGGACTTCGTATTTATCTTTGAGGCCCCTGAGGATGGCGATGGTGTCCTCCACCGAGGGCTCCGCCACCATGATGGGCTGGAAGCGGCGCTCCAGGGCCGCGTCCTTTTCGATGTACTTGCGGTACTCGTTGATGGTGGTGGCCCCCACGCAGTGCAGTTCCCCCCGGGCCAGGGGCGGCTTGATCATGTTGGAGGCGTCGATGGCCCCTTCCGCGGCCCCCGCGCCCACCAGGGTGTGCATCTCATCGATGAACATGATGATCTTGCCTTCGGCCTCGGTCACTTCCTTGAGGACCGCCTTGAGCCGGTCCTCGAACTCCCCCCGGAACTTGGCGCCCGCAATCAGCGCGCCCAGATCCAGGGCCACCAGACGCTTGTCCTTCAGGCTCTCGGGCACGTCGCCGTTGACAATGCGCTGGGCCAGGCCCTCGACGATGGCGGTCTTGCCCACCCCGGCCTCGCCGATGAGCACCGGGTTGTTCTTGGTGCGCCGGGAGAGCACCTGGACGATGCGCCGGATCTCGCTATCCCGGCCGATCACCGGGTCCAGCTTGCCGGAGCGGGCCATCTCTGTCAGGTCCCGGCCATATTTCTCCAGGGGTTGGTACTTTTCTTCCGGGGCCTGGTCCGTGACCCGCTGCGCGCCCCTCAGTTCCGCCAGGGCTTTGAGGACCGCGTCCAGGGTCAGCCCCTGGCCGGCCAGGACGCGGCCCACGTCGCTCCCTTTGTCCGCGGCCAGGGCCAGGAAGAGATGCTCCGTGGAGACATACTCGTCCTTCATCCGGTCCGCCTGCTTGAAGGCTTCATCCAGGACTTTATTTAAACCAGGGGAGAGGTAGACCTGGGCCTCGCCGCTAACCCGGGGCAGCCGGGTGAGGAGGTCCTCCGCCCCCTGGATGAGTTTCTGGGGATCCACTTCCATCTTCTTCAACAGGGGGCGGATCAGCCCCTCTTCCTGGGCCAGGAGGGTCCTCAGCAAGTGCGGCGGCTCGATCTGGGGATGGCTCAGTTGCCGGGCCAGATCCTGGGCCCCTTGCAGGGCCTCCTGGGCTTTATAGGTTAACTTGTCCAATCTCACTGCCATTATTTGCAAACCTCCGCTTCATGTGGCTAACTTTTAGAAATCACTTAAAAAATAATAAGCAGCAAAACATTTTTGTCAAGCGCTTGTGATCAAATGAATATGACCTGAGGAATAAAATTAATGGGGTTTGGCTTCTGGAATAGTCTAAAAATTATTTTAAATTGATAAGGTTATCAACTGATTAGGTCATCTGGAATAGTTCATTGAAAAACTTTTCTTATTAAGTCAGGCGCTTCTGCCTCCGGAATCATGCCCATCATTCCCCCTTCTCCCCTATCCTTAGGGCTCCAGCCGCTTACCTGGGAAACCTCAGCCAGAGAGCACTTTCTTTTTCGAAATCCTTTGATAAACCATTCCTGTAAGATATAATGGCTTTACACAATTATTTCCAGGAGGAGGTACATCATGCCGATAAGGCTCTTGTACGCCTGGAAGAACAAGATCAACCGGCGGCGGTTTCTAAAGATTGCTGGAGCGGCCTTCATTACCGCCATCTCGCTGCCCTATCGACGGCAGTCCCAAGCCGCGACTGCAAACCCCCTTTTCTGGATCGTTAACATTCCCACCCAACCTTTCCGTGATTCCCGGCGCCCCAATCGCCATGCGGGTGTCGATTCCTTGTTGCGCGCCATGGGCTCCCAAGGGTTGAGGTTCTATCGCGGCTCCTCCACCGCCCCCCTTTCCGGACCTCAGGGCCTGATTCATCCTGATGACGTGGTCCTGATTAAGGTGAACGCCCAGTGGAAATACCGGGGATGCACCAATAGTGACGTGATCCGGGGGCTCATCCAGGCCGTCCTCGACCACCCCGATGGTTTTCAGGGTGAAGTGGTGATTATGGAAAACGGCCAGGGCCGGGGCAGCCTCAATTGTGACACCAGCCCTGGCTACCTAGATAACTCTGTCCAGGCCAATGCCAATGATCCTCTCCACAGCTTCCTATATCTGGTGAACACGGTCTTCCAAGACCCCCGGGTGTCAGCTTATCTGCTTGACCCCATCTCTGCCAATTTCATTGCCGCGGATGAGCACGCGGCGGACGGCTACCGGCGCTTTGAAAACGTCTCCTATCCCTGCTTCACCACCGCCGGAGGCCACCGGGTGGAATTGAAGGAAGGAATCTGGCAGGGTGATGGTTATTCCTCCAACCTCAAGCTGATTAACGTCCCGGTACTCAAGCATCACGATGTGGGCGGCTCCGAGATTACCGCCTCCCTAAAACACATGTATGGCGTTCTCTCTATGGCGGATGGGCAGAGTTCCTTCCGGCACTATAGCGGCCTGGGGGAAACCTGCGGGAAGATGATGGCTGCGATCCGCACCCCGGTGCTGAATCTGGTGGATGCTATCTGGGTCTCCCAAAGTTCTCTAACGGGGTACCCAGAGAATACCACGGTCCGGCTCAACCAGCTTCTGGCCAGCCAGGACCCGGTGGCCCTAGATTATTGGGCCGCCAAGTATATTATGTATCCCATCGACCAGAATCCTAATCATCACCCGGATTATCCCACTATTAGTCAATGGCTTAACGCCGCCCTTCAGACCATCAATGGTCTGGGGGGCCTTGCCAGTCCTGAGATGGGCATTCTGGTGGATCAGGTCACCCGGACGGAAGCAGAGATGCAAGTCGTTAAGAGAAATGCCCTCCCGATCATTTCTCCGATTGTCAATCTCCTCTTAGAAGGGTAGCATAAGGACAGATAGCTCCTCGTCCGCTGAAAGCGCCGAGGCAGCTGCAGGGACGGGAACCGTATTGAAAGGGTCCCGCGCCAACTTCATCTCGCTGCAGAGGGTGTCGCTTCGTGCCTACCATCGCCATCATCCCCGCGCGCCACGGCTCCACCCGCTTTCCCGGGAAGCCGTTGGCCCCCATTTTAGGAAAGCCCCTGATCCAGCGGGTCTACGAGCAGGCCCGGCAGGTGCCGGGGTTGGACGGGGTCTTCGTGGCCACCGATGATGCGCGCATCCGGGACTGCGTGGCCGCGTTCGGCGGGCAAACAGTGCTGACCCGGGAGGACCACCTCTCCGGCAGCGACCGCCTGGCGGAGGCCTCCCTTCTCCTCAAACTGGCTCCCGAGGACCTGGTGATCAATATCCAGGGGGACCAGCCCGTCTTCCCTTTGGAACTCATCGGCCAGTTGGCCTGGGTCCTGCGCCAGGACCCCAGCGCGGCCATGGCCACCCCGGCCCGGCGGGTGGACGACCTGGAGCTGGCCTTAAACCCCAACGTGGTGAAGGTGGTCTTCGACCAGCATCACCGGGCCCTCTACTTCTCCCGCAGCCCCCTGCCCTACTGGCGGGACGACGGCACCCCCTATTTTTATAAGCATATCGGCATCTACGCCTACCGGGTGGATTTTCTGCAGCGCTTCGTCACCCTGCCCCCTGGCCGCTGGGAGGACGCGGAAAAACTGGAACAGCTCCGGGCCCTGGAACACGGCTTTCCCATCCTCATCGTGGAAACCCCGGGGGACACCCTGGAGGTGGACACCCCGGAGGATCTTAAGCAGGTGGAAATCTATCTGCGGCAGGCCACAGGGGTCTAAAGGCAGGATTAAGGCGGAAACTAATTGCTGCCGGGGGCCAGGAGGTAGCCGGGAAATTTTTTGGCCAGGTACGGCTGGAGATCCTGGGAGATGATCTCGGCTGCCTTTTCCGCGCCGCCGTTGGTGAAGTGCATGAAATCATAATAATATATCGAGTTTTTCGGCATCTTCCGGGCCAGGTCGATGACCAACACCCCCGCTTCCTGCCCCACTTTCCTGGTGGTGTCATTATAGAGCTCCAACACCTGCCAGGCCAACTGGCCGTCCATCTCCTTGCCGATTTCCACCCGGGCCAAATTGACCCCGGTGGCCGGGTCCTGAAGATCTCCGAAAAGCACCGGTTGGGTGAGCAAAACCGGGATGATGCCGTGGCTTCTGGTAATTTCCACCAGTTTCTTGAGCCTCTGCCCAAAGGCTCCCAGGTATTTTTCCCGGTATAGTTGTATCTTGGCGGCCCGGGCCCCCGGGGGCACCTCCACGGTGGGCACGGTTTTGAGGTCTATTTCTTCATGGACGATCTTAATGGTCACCCTGGGAAAATAAAACCTCTTCAGGTTGAGGATGGCGGCAAAGACTTCGCTGTAATTGGCCAGGCCCGTCAGGAAACCGTCCAGAGAACGAAAAGATATCTTCTTGATCATTCTGGTCTCGAATTCCACATTCCTTATCAGGCCGATGTCATTAATTCCTATTAAAAACAACACCATCTTGGGTTTTATTTTGCAGATGTAGTCTTCCATCAAAATCAGGTGGCCGACGGTGGAATGGCCGGCCAGCCCGGCATTATTGAGCCACAATTTGCGAAAACTCTTTTGTAATTTGGACCCCAGGGCCAGGGGCCAGGTCTTATCATCGCTCAGTTCCAGGCATTCCGTGGTGCTGCCGCCGATGGTCAGAATGGTCAGCCACTGGGCAAAATCGGGCGGTGGGTCCTCACCCATGAACCCCAGGGAATTCCGATGCACCTTAATCATCTTATCCAGTTTCGCGGTCTGGGGATGGTGGACCACGTCGGTACGGTTTACCAGCAAGACGATCCTATCCCCTTTAATCCTGAACCCCAGGGGATTATAAAATCTGAGGGCCACTTCCACGACCCCCAGGGCGACCACCAGGCTGAGGAGTATTAAAAAGAGATTCTTACCCAGATTGGCCCAGAAAGGTTTCTTTGGAGCCGGATCTTTGGCCGTATCCATGGAGTGTCCTAGCGGTTAGGAAGCGTCAGCTTCAAAGGTGAGAAGGTCCCGCCCCGGTTCCCCTGCTGTTCAAGGTGCGCCGCCAGTGCCGGCGGTCCTCCCGTCCCGGGTCCAGCACTAGTTGCCTTTACTACTGATGGTGGTCCGGAGGTATTGGGGGAATTTTTGGGCCAGGTAGGGTTCCAGATGCTGGTAAACGATGTTTGCCACCTTGGCCGCGCCGATATTATCATAATGGATAAAGTCGTAATAATATTTGGAGCTCTTGGGGAGTTCCCGGGCCAGATCGATCAGGAGAACCTTATCCTCCTGGGCCACCTTCCTGGTGACGTTATTATAGAGCTCCAAAATACGCCAATAAAACCCGCCGTTGATGCCATCCCCCACCTTTAACTGGGAGAGATCGACTCCGGTCACGTCATCTTTGCCAGGCCCATAAAGGGCCGGCTGGGTCATCAAAACGGGCAGTATGTTGTTTTCCCTGCAAATATGGACCAACGTTTGCAGCCGCTTTTCATAAGGCCGGGGATACTTGGCCGCATGTTGCCTGTAGAGAGCCTCCTTGGTTGCCTCGGACATCTCGAAGACAGGTTCGGTCTTCAGGTTGATTTCCCGCTGGGGCGGCGCCCAGGTAACCTTTGGGAAATAATACCTTTTTAGATTGAGGATGGCGGCCGCCACCTCGCTGTGATCCGCCAGGGCTCCCGTAAATCGTTCCAGGGAACGGAAGGACCCCCATTTAAGCCCTGCGTTAATGTTCTTATCCACCCTTTTGACGTCGCTTACCCCTATATCGTTGACCCCCACCAGAAAAACCGCGACTTTGGGCCGCAACTGCACCAGAAAATTTTCCATCAGGATAATATGGCCGAAGACGGAATGACCGGCCAGGCCGGCATTATTGATCCACAATCTCTGGAAATTTCTTTTTAATTTTTCTCCCAGGACATGGACCCAGGTCTTGTCATCAGCCAGCTCAAAGCAGATGGTCGTGCTCCCCCCCACCGCCACGATACTCAAGCACCGGTCCCAGTCCTGGGGAGGCTCTTCTCCCCGGAATCCCAGGGAATTCCGGTGCAAATAAACAATAGGGTCCAATTTACTGGCGCGGCTGTGATGAATCACCTCTTTTTTGTTATAGGGCAGGATGATCTGATAGCCCTTGATGCTGAAGCCCAGGGGGTTATAGATCCTCAGGGCGATCTCCACTAAACCCAGGGCCAGGACCAGGCTCACCAAGACCAGCAGCAGATTCTTGGCGGCATTGCGCAGCCGGGTCCTTATCCGGCTTTGAGGCTGAACCTCTTGAGGACTGCTGTTTTCCTGATTAACCACGATAGGCTGGGACCCTTTCGAAAGCTTTCCGAATCATTATTTGATACCCCAAACTCATCCTCTTTGTCAACGCGAGGAGGTTCCCCCCAGACGGCTAGCGCGCCTGGGGGCCGGCATAACCGGGGCCGCGGCGCAGCTCAGGGATAGTCAAACACACCAGGGGGAAAAAATGTGGATCACCACGGTGGGTGGAGGAATTGGCGCCGGAACTGCCAGAGGAAAAAACTTAAGGGAGGGGGGAGAGAGCCTTAAGAGGCGGGGCCCCCGTTGGAACCATTTAACTTTTCCGTGACCTTATCCGCCAGGTCGACGATCAACTGCCCTATGGTCTCTATCTGCCGGGGATTAACCTGGGAGGTGGTGCCCATGGCCGCCAGGGAGGACCCAAAGGCCTTAATGCTGTTCATTTCCTCCCGGATCAAAGCCAAGGGTTTCTCCCTCTGGCCTGCCATCTCTCCCCGGGAGTCTGCCTGGTTAATCTTTTCCTTTTGTTCCTGCAGGTTTTTATTAATGGTGGCCGCGGCGTTGATGATCATTTCCCCCAAGGATTTGACCTGGGAATGGTCCAATTCCCGGACCCGTTTCCCATCTTCCGCCAGGGCGACAATGGACTCGCCCATAGTCTTGAGAAGGATGACCTCGCCGGCGATGGTCTGGAATTGGGAGGGGATACCCGTCAGGAGTATGGTTTCCTCCTGATTGATCAACTCTCTTTCAGGGTCTTTTTCCACTTCTATTTGTGGCTCCACCAAGGCCGCCATCTTTTCCAGATTATGCCAGACCTTGGCTGCCAGTCCATGGATCATTTTTAGACATTGATCGGTGGAAGAGAATCTTTCCCAGGGAGCGCCCTTGACATAATCTCCCAAATCTTCACTCAAAATGGGGGTGGATTCAGAAAAATGCAGGCCCATGGCCGCAAAAAAACCGATGGCTTCAATCTTTTCCTGAACCTGCTGCAGACCCTCTTTCCAATCCAGATCCAAGTCCTTCTCCTCCACCCGAGAGCCTTGGCCCCCGCCGGGCTGGCCCCCCGGAGGCAGAAACTAAATATTATTGGACTTACCCAACAATTTAAGTAACAGTTTGGCCAATACCGCGCTGGGAAAAGGTTTAAGCAGATAGCCGTCCCATTTGCTTTCCACCGCCAGGGCCATCATCTCCTCAGAGACTTCGCCGGTAATCATCAAAAACGGCATTTCCGCGAAACGGGGGGTGGCCCTCAGGAGCCTTTTGAGTTCCAGCCCGTTCATCCTGGGCATACGAATATCGCAAATCACCACATCATATTTGGAGGCCTGCATCATTTCCCAGGCCTCCAAACCGTCCTGGGCCGCATCAATACGGCCTCCCACCCCCAGGTTGCGGAGAATTTGGGCCAGGATGTTGCGGACTGCGGAAATGTCGTCCACCACCAGGACGTCGAGATGTCGCAGCACTTCTTTGTGATTATCACCCATACTAAACACTACAGTAATTTTCTCTTCCTTGGTATCGTCACATTAACACAAGATGATTAAATCAAATAGGTTAAAAATCCTGGATGACGAAATTTCTTACTGGAGTACTGGAGGCCATGCAGACTTAAAGCTCTTCCCTGTCGCCTTACTATTTTGCCGAAAGCATTTTGAGGACCAGAGATAGAACCATGTGGCCCCTGCCCGCGGCCTCGGACCTTAGCCCACCGTCTCTCTAGTCTTTGTTTACCTCCTGGCAAATGGACTCGTAGGTTATCCGGGCCAGGGTGTCCAGCTCCTCCAAGGAGATGCACAAAGGAGGCATGAGGACCACCACATCCCCCAGGGGCCTGAGGATGACCCCCCGTTTCCTGGCCTCCAGGATTACCCCGTGGCCGGTGCGGCGGGCCGGCGGGAAAGGCTCCCTAGTCTCCCGGTCCTTAACCAGCTCAATACCCACCATCAATCCCCGCTGGCGGATATCCCCCACTTGGGGGATAGCCTGCATCTCTGCCAGCAGTTGGCTCAGCCTCTCTATCTTGGCAGGCAAGGACTCCATCACTTTCTCTTTCTGGAAGATCTCCAGACTGGCCAGGGCCGCGGCCGCGGCCAGGGGATTGCCGGTATAGGTATGGCCATGGAAAAAGGCCTTGAATTCCTGGAATTCCCCCAGGAAAGCCTGATAAATCGCGGCGGTGGCCATGGTGGCCGCCAGGGGCAGATAACCCCCGGTGATGCCCTTGGCCAGGCACAGGAGATCGGGGCTCACCTGCTCCTGGTCGCAGGCGAACATCCGGCCGGTGCGCCCGAAACCGGTGGCCACCTCGTCGGCGATGAGCAGCACGTCGTAGCGCCGGGTCACTTCCCGGACCCGGGTCAGATACCCGGGGGGTTGAGGGATCATGCCCGCAGCGCCCTGCATCACCGGCTCCAGAATCAGCGCGGCCAGTTCCTGGTGATGCGCGGCCACCAGCTCTTCCAGCCGCTCCAGGCATTGCTCCCGTCAGTCCTCGGCCTGGGGGCAGCGGTAACAGTAAGGGGCCGGAGCCTCCAGGGTCTCAAAGAGCAGGGGCCGGAAGATGTCATGGAATAAGGTAATGCCCCCCACGGAGACCGCGCCCAGGGTATCGCCGTGATAAGCGCCGCTGAGTTTCAGAAAACGCTGCTTCTGGGGGGAACCCTGCAACTGCCAGTATTGAAAGGCCATCTTCAGGGCCACTTCCACCGCGGTGGAGCCGCTGTCGGAGTAAAAAACCTTGGTGAGCCCCGGCGGGGTGACCTCCGCCAGGGCCCGGGCCAGCACAATGGCCGGAGGATGGGCCAGGCCCAATAAAGTGCTGTGGGCCACCAGCTCCAGTTGCCCCCGCACGGCTTGATCCATTTCCGGGCGGCCGTGGCCATGGACATTGGTCCAGAGGGAAGAAACCCCGTCCAGATAACGCCGGCCTAGATGGTCAAAGAGATAGACCCCTTCGCCCCGGGTGATGAGCAGCAGTTCCTCTTCCCGGAAGCCCTGCATCTGGGTGAAGGGGTGCCAGAGATGCTCCCGGTCCCAGTTCACCAGGGTTTCATAGGAGTAACCCATCCATCCGCCTCCTAAGGGGATAAACCATCAATCCACGGCCCGGGGAAATATCCGCACCCTGCCAGTGTCTTGCCAACCCGCGTCCCTCATCGGCTCTGGGAAATCTCCAGGGGGTCGGCAGATTATAAGGACCCGGTCTGCCGCCGGGGATCAAAAAGCTGCAATCTCTTCATCTTATTGAACAGGGTGGTGCGGCTGATGCCCAAAGCCGTGGCGCTGATCTGGCGGTTCCATTGATAGCGTTCCAAAGTCTCCAACAAGACCTGTCTCTCTGTCTGCTCCCGGGCTTCTTCCAGAGAGAGGTCCCTGCCCCCCGGCGCCCCCGGCTGTCCAGCCGCTTTTATCTCCGGGGGCAGCGTCTCCGGGACAATGAATTCTCCGGGGCTCAAAAGAACTGCCCGCTCCACCACATTTTCCAGTTCCCGGACGTTCCCGGGCCAGGGATAGCGCAGGCAGAGCTGCAACGCGGTCCTGGCCATACCCTTGATCTGGCGGCGATGACTCTGGTTGAAGCGCTGGATAAAATGCTCCATCAAGGGTTCAATATCGCTTAGACGCTCCCTTAGGGGCGGAATGTTAAGGTTAACTACATTTATCCGGTAATAAAGATCTTCCCGGAAATTATTGCGGGCCACCTCCTCCTTAAGGGAGGCATGGGTGGCGGTGATGAGCCGCACATCCACCGGGATGGGGGTGCCTCCCCCCACCCGCTCGATGACCCTCTCCTGGAGAACCCGCAGGATCTTCATCTGCAGATTGGGGGAAGCACAATCGATATCGTCCAGAAACAGGGTGCCCTCCTGGGTCTCCTCGAATTTGCCCTTCTTGTCCCGGATGGCCCCGGGGAAAGCCCCCCGCACGTGGCCGAAGAGCTCGCTCTCCAGCAGGGTTGCCGACAGGGCCCCGCAGCTGATCTGGTAAAAAGGGCACTCCCCCCTGGAGGATTGGTCATGGATGTGGCGGGCCAGCATGGTCTTGCCGGTGCCGGATTCGCCGCTAATCAAGACGGTGGCCAGGGTATCGGCAACGGTGTGGACCAGTTCCAGGAGCAGGCCCATTTTCCGGTCCCTGAACACCAGGTTCTCTGCCAGCTCCCAGGGCCGGAAACGCCTTTGCAAAGACTGGTATGAGTTTTTCAGCTCCACCTGTTCCAAGGCCCGGCGCAACGTCAGCTTCAAGCGCAGGTCGTCAAGGGGCTTGGTCAGATAGTCATATGCCCCCAATTTGATGGCTTCCACCGCGTCGTCGATGCGGCCGTGGCCGGTAATGAAAATGACGGGGGTGTCCGGGGAACGGCCCTTCAACTCCCGGAGGAGCTCCAGGCCATTGACCCCGGGCATGTGGATGTCCGAGAGGATGACCCGGAAGCGTTCTCCCTGTAATTTGGCCAGGGCCTGATCCCCATCCAGGGCCGTGTCTGACTGGTACCCCTCCAGAAGAAACATCTCCTTCAGGGAGTCACAGACCAGGGGATCATCATCCACGATCAGGAGATCTTTAATGGACACGGCCCCCCCTTTGAACCTGCTTGGGCAGAAAGATGCTGACTCTGGTGCCCTGCCCGGGCTGGCTGCTTACCTCCATCCGCCCCCCATGCCTCTCCAGGATCTTCTGGCAGATGGGCAATCCCAAACCCAACCCCTGGGCCCCCCTTTTGGTGGAATAGAAAGGCTGGAAGATCTGCTCCAATTCCTGGGTCGAGAGGCCGTTCCCGGTATCCTGGAAGATAATCTCCATCTCCTGGGGATGGAGCAGGCCGCCGATGTGCAAGTGGCCTCCCTGGGGCATGGCCTGGAGGGCGTTTTTAATGACATTGAGGAATACATGATAAAGGTCCCCCTCGATTTTCACCTGCTGCAACTCCCGGGGGGGGTTGAGAGTCACGTTCACCATCTGGTCGCTGGCTTGAAACATCATGATCTTCAGCGCATCCTGCAGCAGGTTCTGGAGGTTAACCTTTCTCCGGGAGGTCTTCAGCGGCTCGGCGGAGGCCATCAAAGACCTGATGCTGGAGGCCATCTTTTCCAGGCCATTTAGGGCCTCAGCCAGATATCGCTCCACCTCCTGGGGCTCTTCTTTCTTCATCACCGCCAAAGAGAGGTAACGCCGGATGCCGTCCAAGGGGTTATTCAGCTCATGGGCCACACAGAGGCTGAGTTTGCCCATGATGGCCAGGTGCTCGAAGAGATGGAGACGTTGCCGCAGTTGCTCCAATTCGCTCACGTCTTCCATCAGCACCAGTCCCTGGGTACTCCCCTCCCGCCCGGGGATGGGCATCATCTTCACTTCCAGAAACCTCTCGCTCTGACCGTCGGGAAGGGCCTTCACCGAGATCTTCCGCTGCTCCTGGCCAGAGAGGGCGCTCTGAAAGGAATCCCTCAACTCTTGCTGGGTCTGGAGGTCGAGGCCCAAGAGCGGGAAGAACTCCTGTCCCGCCAGCACCTTGCCCCCGGTCCCCAGGAGGCCCTCCAGGGCCGGGTTGGTTTGGACGATCTGCAGATCCTCATCCAAGATAGCCAGGGCCACCGGCACCTGTTCATGGACCAGGGCCGCGGGGGGAGTGAACTCGTCCCTGGGCTGCTGGTCCTGCCGCGTCTCCAGGACCTCTACCAGCAGTCGGCCCAGGAGCCACCCCAGGAAGAGGTCCCGGGAAGTAAAAGGTGCGCCATCCTCCCGGTCGGAAAGATTGATCACCCCCCAAAATTTCCGGCCCAAGAGGGGGATCAGGATGAGACTGGCACTGCGGTAACCTTCCCGGCCGGGATTCATGGGAAAGCGGGAATCCTGCCGCAGATCGGCCACTAACAAGGGACGGGGGTGGGTGGCCAGATAACCCATGAGCCCGGAGTTGGCCGACACCTTTAACCCGGCCCGGTATTCCTGGTTGGGCCCCATGGCCGCCAACCCGCAAAATTGCCCCAAGGTGGCTTTAAAGAGAAAGATGGAGCCGTGGGTGGCGGCCACCAGTTGCCGGCTCGCCTCCAGGAAACGCCGGCCCACCTCCCTAAGGTTCTGTTCTTTCTGGGCCTCCTCCCGCAAGGCAGTCAGCACCGCGGCTTCCGGAGTATCGGAGACCAGCTCCAGGGCCTGCCAACCCAAGGACTCGGCCCCCTGCAACACCATCTCCAGGTCCCGCTGCGCCCGGGTGAGGCGGCGAAATTCCAAGGCCCGGTTAATGGCATGACGCAGGATCTCGGCCCGCAAGGGCTTGGTGAGATAATCAAAGGCCCCCAGTTTCACCGCGGTCACCGCGTCCTGGTAATTGGCGTAGCCGGTGAAGACGATGGTCAGCGTCTCCGGATGGTGCAGACGCACATATTGGAGCAGCTCCAGACCCTGCATCTCCGGCATCACCATGTCGGTGAGCACCAGGTCATAGCGGGTCTTCTTGAGCCGCTCCACCGCCACCCGGCCGTTGCGGGCGACATCGACGCCGTAGGAGGAGCCGAAGCGCAGGATCTCCCGCATCAGCTCCAAAATGACGGGGTCGTCATCCACCAACAGGATCAGGGGCTGTTCTTTCATCATCCTGAAAAGAATAGTTCCAGGTTCAAGGTTAAGAGATAGACAATGCCTCCGAAAATGAGAAAAATTAACCCATTGACGCCGTATTGTTAACCGCAAACAGCAAACCGTCCTTAAACCACGGCCGCGCCATATTGCCGGCGCAAATAATCCCGGTAAGCTCCGGAGCGCACCCGCTCCAGCCAGTCCTGATGGGCCAGATACCAGGAGAGGGTGCGCCTCAGCCCCTCCTCCAGATCCACTTGGGGCCGCCAGTCCAATTCCCCCTCGATCTTGGCGGTATTCAGGGCATAGCGCCAATCATGCCCCGGCCGATCAGTGACAAAGGTAATCAGCTCCTCCGGCTGGCCCAACTCCGGCCGCATCTCCCGGAGCAGTTGCAGGAGCAGGCGCACCAGTTCCAGGTTGGGTTTCTCCTGTTGCCCCCCCAGATTATAGGTCTCCCCCGGACGCCCCTTTTCCAGCACCAGCAGCGCGCCCCGGCAATGGTCTTCCACAAAGATCCAGTCCCGGATATTGGCGCCGGTGCCATAAATGGGCACGGGCTTACCCGCCAGGGCCTGGCTGAGGGCAAAGGGAATGAGCTTTTCCGGAAACTGGTAGGGGCCATAGTTGTTGGAGCAGTTGGTGATCAGGGCTGGAAAGCCGTAGGTGCGGTAATAGGAGCGCACCAACAGATCCGCGCCCGCCTTGGAGGCCGCATAAGGACTGTTGGGGGAATAGGGCGTCGCCTCGGTGAACGCGGGGTCGTCGGGGCCCAGGGAACCGTAGACCTCATCGGTGCTGATGTGCAGAAAGCGGGGCTCTTCCCCTTTCAGCCCCTGCCAGGCTTGGCGGGCCGCCTCCAGCAGGGTGAAGGTGCCCAGGACGTTGGTGCGCACGAAGACCCCGGGGTCCATAATGGACCGGTCCACATGGGTTTCCGCGGCAAAATGCACCACCCGGGTGATGGGATACCGCTGGAATAAAGAGGTTACCAACTCCCTATCCGCAATGTCCCCGGGCACCAGAATATGTCCGGGGTCTCCCTCCAACTCCGCCAGGTTTTCCGGATTCCCGGCATAGGTGAGGAGATCCAGATTGAGGATCTGCCATTCCGGGCGCTGCCGCCTGAGATAGTGGACAAAATTGGCGCCGATGAAACCGGCCCCGCCCGTTACCAAAACCATGCTCATAGTTGGTCCCCGCACAGGTCCCAAAAGTGATGAAAAGCATCCTGCCAGGCAGGCATCAAGTCCAACCCCTCCAGTCGTAACATACGGTTCTCCAGGACCGAGTTCGCCGGCCGGGGGGCCGGCCGGGGAAATTCCCAGGTCTCACAGGGACGCACCGGCACCTCCAGACCCGCCCGCGCCAGGATCAGCCGGGCAAATTCATACCAGGTAGCCTCCCCCTGGCAGGTGGCGTGATAGGTGCCGAAGGCCTCGGTGGCCGCCAGGGCCAGAAGTTGGGGGGCCAAGGCCAGGGCGCTGGTGGGGGAGCCCCTTTGATCGTGCACCACCTTGAAATCCTCCCCCAGGGATAGGCTGCGGCCCCGGGCCAAAATGGCGTTGACAAAGTTGGGTCCGGGCAGCCCATAGAGCCAGGCGGTGCGGACGATGAAATGATCCGGGCATTGCTCCCTGACGCAGCGCTCCCCCAGCAGTTTGCTCAACCCGTAAACCGACTGGGGCCGGGTCTCGTCCCACTCCACATAGGGGCCGGGCTTGGCCCCGTCAAAGACGTAATCGGTGGACACGTGCACCAGCTTGCTCCCCAGCCGCCGGCAGGCCGCGGCCAGGTTCCGGGGCCCCAGAGCGTTGACCGCAAAGGCCAGGTCCGGGGCGGCCTCCAGGTCGTCCACCCGGGTGGCCGCGGCCGCGTTAATCACCAACCCCGGCCGCTGGGCCGAGAGACTGGCCCAGACCGCGTCCTGGTCGGTGATATCCATTTCCGCCAGGTCGGTGGCCACCACTTCCCAATCCCGGTGCGCCAACTCCTGCACCAGGGCCCGTCCCAGCTGCCCGGCCGCGCCGGTGATCAGTACCTTCATAAGCAACTTTCAGACATCTGCTCCGAAAAGTTCCGTCTGCCAGTGGCGCAGGCGTCTCGCCTGGGCGACGCTGGGGCGGGCGAGACGCCCGCCCCTACTACGGATTTTTCATTATTTATGGGTGAGCCTCTGGCTCATGAGCATCTGTTGGAAAATCAGCCCGCCCCGGAGAGTTGGGTGACTGCCGTTTTATCCCTCCCTAAATCAAAAAAGGGGGCCTGCTCAATTCATCTTTTCCCCGGTGCCCCCTGACTGATATTCAAGGCAATCCCTTACCAGGTCAGCTTATAAGGCACCGTATCGGCCGGATCATAAGTCGAAGGCGCATATTCCAAGACCTGGGAATATTTCCTGGCCTGATAAGCATGAGCCAACTGCGGGCGGATAGTGAGCCGATCTCCAGCCTGCACCAGGATGGTCTCTTTGCTGCCGCTCTCCAGGTCTTCCACCAGCAGATCCATCTCCCCCGACAGGATATAGACGTTTTCTGTCTTTCTCCGGTGGTAATGGTGCCCTCTTTCTTGTCCGGTTGCATCCAAATCCCAATACACCAGATGCCTGTAGGCCTCTTGCTTGCGGTTTAAGATTTGCGCCATTTCCCCTTTACTGGAGAACAGGCGGCGTTCGGAACTGTCATCGCCCTCCGTGGGCAGTCTTTCAATGGTCAACTTGGTTGTTACCATAGCCTTCATTTTCATCGATAAGTGGGTGTTTAATGAAATTTACTTCAGGAAACCTTAGAAAAAGTCTCATGAAGTCTGGGGTCGTTGGCTCCAGCATGACCGCCGACCGCCACCCCCGCCCCCTCCCTCAGAAATACCTGCCTCCCCCCCTGATCACTCCAGCCGGAAGGGGCAGTCAGGGTCATCCTCATAGCGGATTTCGTCCACCTCCTCCCGCCGCCCCGGGCCCTTGAAAAGACGATTGGCGCAGTTGATTACCAGGCCCATCTGTCCACTGATATTCAGGTAACCGTGCACCACTCCCGGGGGCACCAGGAGAATACCCGGGCAATTCTCCCCCAGATGGAATTCCTGCCGGGTGCCGTAACTCGGGCTCTCCGGACGCTGGTCCCAAAGGATCACCCGGAAGTCTCCAGGGCCGGGGAAGCAGAAATAATCCGTCTGCTGGCGGTGGGCATGGGGACCCCGCCCCACTCCCGGCCGGGTTAGGGAGATATAGGACATCACCGGCGCCAGTTCCGGGGCCAGTTCATCCTGGCGGAACAGTTCCGCCAGCCAGCCCCGGGCGTCTTCGTAGATCACCAGGGCCCGGCAGACCACCCCGGGGATGTTCACTGCGGGTATGATAAATTTTGCCGATCCACCCATATAATTGGAGAAATGTAACTCTCTATCCCCTTCCCGGGGAAATTATCCCCCTCATCTTATATAGCGGTAAAAACTACCTCTTCCTTTAACTTTTTTTAATCATTCATTAAATTTTGTTACTGATTTTTTCATTTTCTTGTCGCGGCTAGCAGCTTGTCAAGCAGCGGGTGTCTGAAATTATCTTAAAAAATATTAAAAATAACATCATCACCCCCTGAAAAAAACCCTGGGCCGGGATGCCGCCCTCCTGCGAGCCGCTTAACCGCAGAGAGACGGGACCTGGCCCGGCAAGATTGCGATTTTCTTCCCGCTTCAGAGGTTAACTACCAACGAAACTGGGAATGGCGCCCGCAGACTGGCCTGTCAGCTGCCCGCAATGAAGTTGGAGATAGCCCTGATGATGGGGTCGAAATAAGGGCTGAAAATACCATGGTGAGTGACCCGCTCCAGCAGGGCCAGGGCCAGAACCAAAAAGGGGCCGATCTGCACCGTCAGTGCCCTGATCCGCTCATCGATCTGGGGTATCAATTCACAGACCAGGTATCCCATGGCCATGGGAGGCACTGGGATCAAGTTATATATGGCGGTGGTAACATTGACCCCAATGACCATCAAAAAGACGCGGGGGTCATATTGAAAGATATTAAAAAGCATGACGATGCTGCCAAAGATGCTGGCCATCAGCAGATTCGCCACTGGTCCCGCGACCCGGCTCAATACCATGTAGAGCCGGGGATACTCGAATTTACCGGCATCGATATCAAAGTTGCGGCCCCAGCCGAAGCCGGCCACCAAGTAGCAGATCGACCCCAGAATATCCAGGTGCAGGAAGGCGTTAAAATGGAGTCGATCCCTGGCCCCGGGACGCCGGTCCCCCAGAAAATTGGACATGAAGGCCTGGGCCTCGGCATTAATGGTGATGGCCACCAGCACCGAAACACAGAAGGATACCACCGCATCAACGGCGAAGGTGCCGGGCTCGAGAATAAAAGGCACCGGCCAAGAGGTTGCCATGGACATCAGTATTACCTTACCCCCTTTCCTCAACAATAGAGAAGGCAGGGTTAGCGTACCCTGCCTTCTCGGGATCACTCCGGTTTTACCTGTTTCCCATTTCAGCGCTTCAACGCTCAGGTCGCAGGCAAAACCGGGTTGCAGAATTGAGATTTACTCGGTCGCATGCATGGGCCGTTTGGTCACCCGGGAGATAACCACCGCCACGATCAGCACGATGGCCGAGAGGATGAAGGCCCAGGTCAGGGTGCCGGTGATGTCTCTGATGGTGCCCGCCAGACGGGTCATGAAGAAGCCGGCGCCCCACCCGAGGAACACCAGGCCGTAGTTCATGCCCAGGTTCTTGGGGCCGAAGAAGTCGGCAGTATAAGCGGGCATCAGAGCCAGACCGCCGCCGTACTGCCAGTAGGCGATACCCACGGCCAGGAACAGGATGACCACGTTGCCGCCGGCGATGATCATTGGCAGCACGAACAGACAGAGGGCTGATACCAGACAGTTGATGGTGTAGGCGTTATCCCGGCCGATCTTATCCGAATACATACCGGTTCCCACCCGGCCCAGGGCGTTCACCAAACCGCCCCAGGAAGCCAAGATCCAGGCGTTGGCCACCAGGAAGGGGGTGCCTTTGGCCGCGGTGGCTAAAATCGGTGCGGCATTGGCGATAACCAGCAGACCCGACTGGGTGGTGCCCGCGAACATCAGGACCAGGGCGAAGAACTGCCAGGTCTTGACGATTTCCGACGGCGACCAGTCCACAATGGTGCCCACCGCCTTGGCCGGGGCCGCCCCTGCTTTCACCGGGGCGGGAGGCGCCACATAGCCCGGGGGCGCCTTGGCCAGCTGGGAGCCGGCGATGATGACCACGGCTGCGAAGAAGATGCCCAGGAAGATCCAGCTGTAAGTGACGCCGCCGGTGGCGATGAGATAAGCGGCCAGGGGCGAAATGTAGAGAGCCGCGCCGCCGTAGCCGCCCACCACCAGACCGGCCACCAGACCCCGCTTATGGGGGCCGAACCAGGTAAGAGCCGCGGGCGTGGGCGCGGCGTAACCGATGCCCATGCCGATGCCGCCCATCACGCCGAAGCCGAATACCAGGCCGCCGTAGCTTTTCATCAAACCGGCGATGATGCAGCCCAAAGCCAGGAAGAGGCCGCCGGTGATGGCGCCCACCTTGGGCCCCAACCTATCCTGGATCCGGCCGCCGGGAATCATTAATAAGGCAAAGATAATGACGCACAAGGAAAATGGTGTGGCCGCCTGGGCGTTGGTGATATAAGTCCAACCCGCCGCCGGGCCTTCGGTAATGAGCTGCCCGGCTTTTTTGACGTCAATCAGGGCCTTGGTCCAAACGCTCCAGGCATACAGGATTCCCAAACAGAGGTTAACAGCCGTGCCCGAAAATACAACTACCCAAGCTTTCCCTGGAACTTTGTCTGCCATGAGACTCCTCCTCAGTCAAGATTAACCGTAAGAATAAGGCCTATAAATAGATAACTTGCTAATATCCCTGGCAATTGCCAAAACCACCCCCTTCCTTAAAAAAAAGTCACCACAATCATTAATGCAAGGTGCCTGCCAACTAACGCCAAAATTTAGAATCCCGGCCTGGTGGAAAAAATGACTAGAATCATTAAGTTAATTTTTTCTCAAAGTAATTGGGTCTGTCCAAAAACGAGAATCAGGGGACCAAATCGGGACATTTTCCCCAAAGCGGGGGGTATTTCACCCCATGCGCCTCGCGGCCACCAGAGAGCCCTCTTCTTCAATGGCCGACCATACCCGCCCAGACCCGCTCCACCGCGGCCACCGTAGATTCCAGGTCCTCCTGGCGGTGGGCGGTGGAGACAAACCAGGCCTCGAACTGGGAAGGCGGCAGGTACACACCCTCTGCCAGCAGGCCCTGGAAGAAGCGGGAGAACCGGCCCAGATCCGCGGCCTTGGCCTCCTCCAGAGAGGTGACCGGCCCAGTGGTGCAAAAAACCGTGAGCATGGACCCCACCCGGTTAATGGTCACCGGCACTCCCCGGCGGCCTGCCGCCCCGGCCAGCTCCCGGGCCAACCAGGAGCCCTTTTCCTCCAAGGACTCATAAGTTCCGGGTTGATTCAAGGCCCTCAGAGTGGTCAAACCCGCGGCCACCGCCACCGGATTCCCGGAGAGGGTCCCGGCCTGGTAGATGGGTCCGGCCGGAGCCATCTGGGCCATCAAGTCCTTGCGGCCCCCATACGCGCCCACCGGTAAGCCCCCACCCATAATCTTCCCCAGGCAGGTGAGGTCCGGTCTGACCCCGTAAAGGGCCTGGGCTCCTCCCCAGGCGACCCGGAAGCCGGTGATCACCTCGTCGAAGACCAGGAGGCAGCCCTCCTGATCACAGAGCCGCCGCAGCCCTTCCAGAAAACCATCCTCAGGCGGCACCACCCCCATGTTCCCGGCCACCGGCTCCACGAAAATGGCCGCCACTTCTCCGGAGTATTGTTTCAGGCTCCGGGCCACCCCCTCCAGGTCATTGTAGGGCAGCGAGATGGTCAGGCCGGCGATCTCCGGCGGCACCCCGGGGCTGCCGGGGATACCTTGGGTGAGAACGCCGCTGCCCGCAGCCACCAAAAAAGAATCGGCATGGCCGTGGTAACCCCCGTCAAACTTGATCACCCGGCCCCGTCCCGTGGCCCCCCGGGCCAGGCGCAGCGCGCTCATGCAGGCCTCGGTGCCGGAACTCACCAGACGCACCATCTCCAAACCCGGCACCGCTTCCACCAATATCTGGGCCAGTTCCACCTCCCCGGGGGTGGAGGCCCCGAAGCTGGTGCCCCGGGCTGCGGCCTCCTGCACCGCGGCCACCACCTGGGGGTGGGCGTGCCCCAAGATCAGGGGTCCCCAGGAACCCACATAATCCAGATAGGCATTGCCGTCCACATCATAGATCCGGGGCCCTTCACCCCGGGCGATGAGGCGGGGACTCCCTCCCACCGCGCCCCAGGCCCGCACGGGAGAGTTCACCCCCCCGGGCATCAATTGCCCTGCGGCTTGAAACCAACGCTGCGAATTCCCAAACGTGGGCATAGAATGGCTCCTGATGATGGAGTTGTATGGGATTGGGGGAGGGGGCGTGGGGGAGGGGGTAAGGGTCTGTGACCCTTAGCCCCCTCCCCCA
>JAGVAH010000039.1 GCA_020060385.1 Syntrophobacterales bacterium
CCCCCAAGGTGCGCAAGCCCAAGGAGGCGGTGGCCCGAGTGGTGTCTCTGCCTCCCAAGGAAGCGCCGCCCCCGGAGGCGGCCCCGCCGGCCCCGGCGGTGGAGCCTGAGGCTCCAGCGGCTGCGGAGGCCAAAGAAGCTGCGGTTCCCAAGGATCAGGCCAAAGCGGCTGCCCCTGGTAAGGCTGCGGCCCCCGCTGACTCCGGCGCGGCCTTAAAGAGGCAAAAGGGCAAAGCCAGAAAGAAGGAGATTCCGGCCCGGATTATCAGCCTGCCCACGGAGCCGGTGCCGGAACCGCAGGCGGCCGCTCCCCCGCCCGCCGCGGCTCCGCCGGATGGAAGGCCGGCTCCCGCAGTGCGGCCGGGAGCCAAATTGACGCCAGCACCCAAGCCGGCCCCGGAAGAAGAGAAAAAGGGCAAAGCCAAGAAGAAGACCAAACGTCCGGAAACTACCGAAGCCGCCCGGGCCAAACCCGTGAAGAAACGGGAGGTGCGGGAACGGGCCGATCTTTATGGCCTGGCCGAAGGGGAGGCCCGCCTCCCGGGCCGTAGAAAAGGCCTGCGGAAAGCCGTCAAGAAGATCAGCAAGGCCGAACTCACCGTTCCCAAGGCCATCAAGCGCCGCATCAAGGTGGGGGAATCCATCACCGTGGGCGAACTGGCCAAGCGCATGGGCATCAAGTCCGGGGAGATCATCAAGCAGCTCCTGCAGATGGGGGTGATGGCCACCATCAATTACCCCATCGATTATGACTCCGCGGTCCTCGTGGCCTCTGAGTTCGGGTTTGAGGTGGAGCGGGCCACCATGATGGAAGAAGATCTCCTGGCCATTGAGCCCCGGGAAGTCGGGGAGGCCGAACCCCGGCCCCCGGTGGTCACCATCATGGGCCACGTGGATCACGGCAAGACTTCTCTCTTGGACGCCATTCGCCAGAGCCGCATCACGGCCGCGGAAGCCGGCGGCATCACCCAGCACATCGGCGCCTATCATGTGGAACTCCCTGGCGGCCACGGGGAGGTGGTCTTTCTGGACACCCCGGGCCACGAGGCCTTTACCTCCATGCGGGCCCGGGGCGCGCAGGTCACCGACCTGGTGGTGCTGGTAGTGGCCGCGGACGACGGGGTCATGGAACAGACCCGGGAGGCCATCAACCATGCCAAGGCTGCGGGAGTGCCCCTGGTGGTGGCCGTCAACAAGATCGACAAACCCAATGCCAACCCGGAACGGGTCAAACGGGAGCTGTCCCAAGAAGGGGTGGTCTCAGAAGAGTGGGGCGGTGACGTCCTTTTTGCCGAGGTGTCGGCCAAGAAAGGCACCGGCATCCCCGATCTCTTGGAAAAGATACTGCTGCAGGCGGAAGTTCTGGACCTCAAAGCTCCCCGAGAAGGTCCGGCCCAGGGACGGATCATCGAATCCCGCCTGGATAAGGGGCGGGGACCGGTGGGCACCGTGCTGGTGCAGTCGGGCGTCCTTAAGGCTGGGGATTACTTCGTGTGCGGCCCCCAATTCGGCAAGGTGCGGGGCCTGCTCAATGACCAGGGCCAAAAGGAGGATGAGGTCTATCCGGGCGTACCCGTGGAAGTGCAGGGTTTCAGCGGCGTGCCCGAGGCCGGGGACGAGTTCCTGGTGCTGGAGGATGAGCGAAAGGCCAAGCAGATTGCCATGATGCGGCAGCAGAAGCAGCGGGAAGCCGCCCTGGCCCGCATCAGCCGGGTCAGCCTGGAAAAGCTCTACCAGCGCATCCAGGAAGGGGCCGCCAAAGAGCTGAAGATGGTGCTCAAGGCCGACGTGGCCGGCTCCATCGAAGCCCTGGCCAAGGCGCTGTCCGAACTGGGCTCCCAGGAGATCAAGGTCTCCCTGATCCACCAAGGCATGGGGGAGATTACCGAGAGCGACATCATGCTGGCCTCGGCTTCCGACGCCATCGTCGTGGGGTTCAATGTCCGGGCCAACCCCAAGGCCATGGCCCTGGCGGAACAGGAGCAGGTGGACGTGCGCTACTACGACATCATCTACAAGCTCCTGGAGGACATCCATGCGGCCCTGGAGGGCCTGCTGGAGCCGGTGGTGGAAGAGAAGGTCCAGGGGCGGGCCGAGGTGCGCCAGGTCTTCTCCATCACTAAGGTGGGCACCATTGCCGGCTGCATGATCCTGGACGGCAAGGTGGAGCGGAACTCCCTGGCCCGGGTGCTGCGCCAGGACAAGGTCCTCATCGAGGCCGCCAAGGTCAATTCCCTGAAGCGCTTTAAAGATGACGTCAAAGAGGTCTTATCCGGCTATGAGTGCGGCATCGGCCTGGACCGGTTCAACGAATTCCAGGCCGGGGACATTATCGAGACCTATACCCAGGAAAAGGTGAAGGCCGTGCTGGAAGCCCTGCCCACCCGAGAAGAGAAGGCGGCAGAGTAAACCGTGAGTTATTCCAGGCGCCCTACCGCCTTAACCAGAGAAAGATATGATTGTGGCCGCGGCCCGCATTACCTTGCTTATCCCTGATAACAACTCTTTGAAGGGAAAGCGCCAGGTGGTGCGGAGCCTCATTGAAAAGGTGCGCCACCGCTTCGGCATCGCCATCGCCGAAGTGGACAGCCATGATCTGTGGCAGCGGGCGGAAATAGGTCTGGCGGTAGTGGGCAATGACGAGACGCTCCTCACCAAAACCGTGGACCGGGTGATGCATTTCATGGAGAACCAGCACCTGGCGGAGATCATCGACTCCCAACTGGAGTTGGTGCACCTGGAGAGATAGTTCCGGTAAAAGTTCAAAGTTCAAGGTTCAAGGTTCAAAGTTAAGGGCCGGCGATCAGGTAGTTTGGGAACCGGAAGAACGAAAAACGGGAAACGAAAAACGGAAAACGGTGTTTGAGATGCGGGCCGGAGGCGGCAAAAGGGTGACCCGGGTGGCGGAACTACTCCGGGAGCAGATTGCCTTGATCCTGCTCCACAAGAGCCACGATCCCCGGCTCCAGGACCTGACCATCACCGGGGTGGAGATGAGCCCGGATCTGAAGCAGGCCCGGGTCTTCTATCTCCTCCGGGAAGGCGTGGACCCGGCCCAGGTCCAGGCCGCCTTGAAAAAGGGCCTGGGCTTCATCAAACAGGAACTGGCCCGGGAACATCTCCTGAGGGTGATGCCGGAGCTCTTCTTCCTGGCGGATACGGGCCTGGAGCGGGCCGCGCGCATTGATGAGTTGTTGCACCAATTGGAGACTTCGGAATCAGAGAAGTGATGGTAGGTTGTAGGGCGGGCATGGCCCGCCATCATGGCTGAATAGTTCAAGGTTCAAGGTTCAAAGTTGACTGCCATGATTAGGAAGTCTAAAGAAATATTGAAGATCATCGAAGAAAACCGAGAAACCATAATGGGATACGGGGTTCGCAGCCTGGGCCTGTTCGGGTCCGCGGTTCGGAGGGAAGCCACCGACACCAGCGATTTGGATTTTGTCGTGGAAATAGACAATGTGACTTCTGACTCTTACATGGATTTAAAGGAAGTTCTTGAAAAGTTGTTCGGATATAAGGTTGATTTAGTTATGAAAGATGCTATTAAACCCAGGCTGCGGCCAATAATATTGGGCGAGACGGTATATGCCAAGGGATTATAAGATTTATTTCGATGATATTCTCGAGTCGATTGAGAAGATTAATCGTTACATTATCGGCATGGATTTAAAGACGTTTTCAGAAGACGAAAAGACTGTCGATGCTGTTGTCAGAAATCTGGAAATTATTAGCGAAGCCACAAGGAAATTCCCCATGATGTAAAGGTTAGGTATCCAGATATAGAATGGACCAGAATCATTGGTTTAAGAAATGTTATAGTTCATGATTATCCTTCAATTAATTTAAGAATAATTTGGAATATCGTTGAAGATAAATTGCCCATTTTGGACGAACAAATAAGAAAAATTATTCACAAGGGTTAGCCACAGGGCAGGAGCGGCCCACCCGGAAGGTGGGCTGTGCCCACCCTAAATGAAAAATAATGCTCTCCGGTATCCTGCTCATTGACAAACCCGCCGGCCCCTCCTCCTTCGAGGTGGTGCGCCGGGTCAGGCGGGCTTTGCAGGTGCGGAAGGCGGGGCACGCCGGCACCCTGGACCCCTTTGCCACCGGGCTGCTGCTCCTGTGCCTGGGGGAGGCCACCAAGCTGGTGCCCTTCCTGATGCCGGAGCCCAAGACCTACCGGGCGGTGGTAAAGCTGGGGGAAGAGACTGACACCCAGGACCCCACCGGCAAGGTGACGGCCCGGAGTGACCGGCTGCCCGAACCGGAGGCGATCTATGGGGCCGCGGCCAGTTTTGTAGGGGACATCCAGCAGACGCCCCCCATGTACTCGGCCCTGCACCATCAGGGGGAGCGCCTCTACAAGATGGCCCGCCGGGGGGAGACGGTGGCGGTCCAGCCCCGGCAGGTGACGATTTACGAGCTCCAGGTGGAGGAGGTGGCCCTGCCCCAGGCAACTATCACCGTGACCTGCTCCCAGGGCACCTACATCCGCACCCTGGCCGCGGACCTGGGCCGGGCCCTGGGTTGCGGGGGGCACCTGACGGCCTTGCGCCGCCTGGCGGTGGGGCCTTTTAAGGTGGAGGAGGCCCTGGCCCTGGAAGCCTTGGAAGAGATGGCCAAAGAAGAGCTGGCCGCCCGGATCATCCCCCTGGGGGATTGCCTGCCGGGGTTCAGGCCCCTTTCCGTGGGGCCGGAGGACGCGGCCCACCTGCGCCACTGCCGCACCCTGCCCTGGCCCGGCAATCATGTGGCCCCCGGAGAGCGGGTGCGGGTCCTGGCCGGGGGGGATTTGCTGGCGGTGGCCGCCATCCGGACCGAGGGGGACCGGTTGGTGTTGGCCCCGGAGCGGGTGTTTGGGACAGTGAGCAGTGAGCAGTGAGAGCAGTGTAGGGGTGAATCTTGTATGCGCCCTTACAGACACCAAGACTGCGGCGAGCAGCTTTATAGAAGGAAAAAAAATATCGCGGACGCGGGTGGCGAACTGCCCGGAGCCGGCGGTTTTACAATAAATTCGGCTATCAAATCAGTTACTCAGTTTTTCCAGCCAGAAGCTGCAAGCTGAGAGCTGACAGCTAAAAACAAGGAGGAAGTCGTGGGCTTAGATACTGAACAGAAACGGGAGATCATTGATCGCTTCCGGCTCCATGAGGCGGATACCGGCTCCCCGGAAGTGCAAGTGGCCATCTTAAGCGAGAGGATCAATTATTTGACGGATCATTTCAAGTCACACGCCAAGGATCACCACTCCCGTCGGGGGCTGATCAAGCTGGTGGGCCAGCGCCGCAGGCTCCTGAACTTCTTGAAAAACAAAGATATCGAACGCTATCGGACCCTGATTGAACAACTGGGTCTGCGCAAATAGGAGGCAGTTTAAACCTCATGTCAAATATATTCAAAATAGAAGTGGGAGGCAGGGACCTCAGCTTCGAAACGGGCCGCCTGGCCCAGCAAGCCAGTGGCTCCGTATTGGTAAGATACGGGGAGAGCGCGGTGTTGGTCACCGCCGTCATCTCGGAGTCGACCCGGGAGGGCATCGACTTTTTGCCTCTGACCGTGGATTACATGGAAAAGGCCTATGCCGCAGGGCGGGTCCCAGGGAGTTTCTTCCGCCGGGAGATCGGCCGCCCCAGTGAAAAGGAGACCCTCACTTCCCGGCTCATCGACCGCCCCGTAAGGCCGCTTTTCCCCAAGGGGCTGAAAAATGAAATCCAGATCATCGCCACGGTGCTCTCCGGGGACCCGGAAACCGATCCGGATATTCCGGCCTTAAACGGCGCGGCCGCGGCCCTGGAGATCTCCAACATCCCCTTCAAGGGCCCGGTGGCCGCGGTGCGGGTGGCCAAGGTGGGAGAGGAGTTGGTCATCAATCCCACCGCCTCCCAACTCAAAGATGCCAGATTGAATCTCATCGTCGCCGGCGCGCCCCAGGGGTTGGTGATGGTGGAAGGGGGCGCGGCCATGGCCTCGGAAGAGGAGGTCCTGGAGGCCCTATTCTTCGCCCAGGAGCAGTTGCAGCCCATCCTGGCCCTGATTGCCAAAATGCGGGAGGAAGTGGGGCAGCCCAAGCTCCCGCCCCCGGAACTCCCGGATTACGGCGATCTGCCGGAGCGGATTTCCAGCCTGGCCCGGGACCGGATTCTGGCGGCGGTGACCATCCCGGAAAAGCTGGCCCGCTACCAGGCCCTGGACGGGGTGCGGGACAGCGTCCTGACCGACCTGGGGGAGGCTAGCGCCAATGTTTCGGAAAAAGAAGTATCCGGTCTCTTTCAGGAATTCAAAAAACGCCTGGTGCGGGAATGGGTGCTCCAGGAACAACGCCGCATTGACGGCCGCAGCTTCAACCAGGTCCGGCCCATCAGCGGCGAAGTGAATCTTCTGAGCCGCACCCACGGCTCCGCCATTTTCACCCGGGGAGAGACCCAGGCCCTGGCTGTGGCCACCCTGGGCACCCCTTCCGATGAGCAGAAGATCGAGACCTTGATGGGCGAGACCTTCAAGTCCTTCATGCTCCATTACAACTTTCCCCCTTACTCCGTGGGCGAAACCCGCATGCTCCGGGGGCCGAGCCGCCGGGAAATCGGCCACGGCGCCTTGGCGGAACGGGCCATCTCCCAGGTGCTGCCCTCTGCGGATGATTTTCCTTACACCATCCGCATCGTCTCCGAGATCCTGGCCTCCAACGGCTCCTCCTCCATGGCCACGGTCTGCGGCGCGTCCATGGCCCTGATGGACGCGGGCGTGCCCATCCAGGCCGCGGTGGCCGGGGTAGCCATGGGCCTGATTAAAGAAGAGGACCAGGTGGCCGTGCTTTCGGACATCCTGGGAGACGAAGACGCCTTGGGGGACATGGACTTCAAGGTGGCCGGCACCGCCACCGGCATTACTGCCCTGCAGATGGACATCAAGATGACCGGCCTCACCCGGGAAATCATGGCCCAGGCCCTGACCCAGGCCCGGGAAGCCCGCCTCCACATCCTGGGGAAGATGGGGGAGGTGATTGCCGCGCCTGCCACCACCCTCAAGGAGCACGCCCCCAAGATCGTGGTGATCACCATCAACCCTGATAAGATCCGGGACGTGATCGGCCCCGGCGGCAAAATGGTGAAGCAGATCGTGGCCATGACCGGGGCCAAGATCGATATCGAGGACGACGGCCGCATCCACATCGCCTCTCCGGATCAGAAGGCCGCGGACGAGGCCATCCGCATCATCAAGGAGATCACCGCGGAGGCGGAAATCGGGCAGATTTACAGCGGCAAAGTGAAGAAGATCATGGACTTCGGCGCGTTCGTGGAGATTCTGCCGGGCACCGACGGCCTGATTCACATCTCGGAACTGGAACACCACCGGGTCAAGATGGTGACCGACGTCCTGAAGGAAGGTGACGAAGTGACGGTCAAAGTCTTGGACGTGGACAAACAGGGCAAAATCCGTCTTTCCCGCAGGGTCCTGCTGCCGGTGCCGGAAGGCATGCAGCCCCGGGAGCCGGAAAGCAGGGAGAAAAGACCCGGCCGTGGATTTCCAAAAAAGCGTACTGACTAACGGCCTGCGGGTCGTCACCGAAGCAGACCCCCACTTCCATTCCGTGGCGGTGGGGGTGTGGCTGAACGTGGGCTCCCGGGACGAGGCCCGGGAGGAAAACGGTTTCAGCCATTTCCTGGAACACTTGGCCTTTAAAGGCACCCCGGGGCGCAGCGCCCTGGATATCGCCCGGGAGATCGACCAACTGGGCGGCTCCTGCAACGCCTTCACCAGCAAGGAAAACACCTGCTTCCACGGCAAGGTCCTGGCCCAACACCTGCCCCGGGCCGTGGACCTCTTGAGTGACCTGGTGCTCCACCCCTGTTACCACCCCCCAGACCTGGAAAAGGAGCGGCAAGTGATCCTGGAGGAGATCGCGGCCCAGGAAGACAATCCCGAGGATCAGGTGCAGGTGCAGTTTGCCCGGGAATTCTGGGGGGACGCTCCCTTCGGCCGCCCCATCCTGGGGGAAGAGGGCCGCATTTCCCAGGCCACCAGAGACCAACTGCTGGCTTACCGGGAAATCGCCTACCGGCCTGAAGGCACCATCGTGGCCGCGGGGGGCCGGGTCGACCATCAAGAGTTGCTGGAATTGCTCACTCCCCGGTTCCAGGACTTCCACAACGGCTCTCCTCTTCGCCCCCGGGGGCCGGTGACCACCCATCCGGGGGTGTACCGGCAGACCCGGGACCTGGAGCAGGTCTACCTCTGCCTGGGGACCAGGGGCCCCGGGGCCGGGGATCTGCGGCGCTACCCGGCAACCCTCCTGCAATTGATTTTGGGGGGGAACATGAGCTCCCGACTCTTCCAGGTGGTGCGGGAGGAACTGGGGTTGGCCTACAATATCTACTCCTTTATGAGCTTTTTCAGCGACACCGGCTTACTGGGCGTATGCGCGGGGGTGAGCCCCAAAAATTTGGAGCAGCTGCTGGCGGTGACCTGCCAGGAACTGAAGAAACTAAAAGCCGGGGCAGTGCCGGCAGAGGAACTGCACGCGGCCAAAGAATATCTGCAGGGCTCCATCTACCTGCACGCGGAGGACTGCGACCACCGCATGATGCGCCTGGCCAAAAACGAAATCCACTTTGGCCACTATATCCCTTTGGAAGAAATCATCGCCGGCCTGCTGGCCGTAACCCGGGAAGAAATTCAGGACCTGGCCCGGGAACTCCTGGACTCCCAAAACTGGGGCCTGGCCTTGCTGGGCCCGATGGCCGGGGAGGTGGGCATAGATTTTTGAGGGGAGGGCCGGAAAGGAAAGTGATCAGTGGTCAGTAATCAGTGATCGGTTTTGGTAGCCGCAGGCTTTAGCCTGCGCCGGCACCGGCTGAAAAAAGGGACCAGGGTTGGAACCCCGGTCCCTTTTTGATTTTAACGAAAAACGCCAAACGCCAAAGGATCCTTAAAAGTCCTCGCCGTCCTCCATGATGGCCTTGTTGATGAATTTATAGAGGCTGCCGATCCATTCCAGTTCGTTTTCCAGCTCCGAGTTGGCGAAGATCCATTCGCCTTCCCGGTCCTTGGCGATGACCACGATCTCTTCGATGTCGTCCAGGTCCGTATAGAATTTCTCGATGACCTCCTTCACGGAACGTTTGGCGCGGGCAAAGGGAATAATGTTTTTTTTCATGCTCATTGCGGCGGATTACCAACAACCCGTCATCCTCCAGTATTGAAATTTCCCCTAGGGATGGAAGTGGTGATACCTCATGCAAAAGGGGGGTTTCCGCCATTCTGAGGGCGGGGAGCCACCGAAGAATCTCATTTCTGGTGGCCCAGCCTTGTCAGGCCGGGGGGAAAAATTCGCACCGGCTGGAAAGCCTGGGCCACCAGCTCCTTCGATTCCCTCAGGATGACCAAAAGGGGTTTTGCGGTACCATCTCCAATAAATTAATTTTTTCCGGAATGGGTCAAAAAATCAATGATTATTTCGTTGACCACGCCGGCGGCCTCTTCCTGGGGCGCGTGCCCCACCTGGTGGAGGATCAGGGGCGGCCGGGCCAGATGGGGCAGGCGGGCCTCCACCCATTTAGCCTGGCGCACCGGCAGGATGCGGTCCTCCTGACCCCAGATAAGGACCACGGGTTGGTGAATTTTTTGGAGCAGGGCCTCGATTTCCGGCAGAGGAGGGATCTGCAGCTGTTGGCAGAAGCTCCTGAAGGCCAGGCGCCGGGGCAACTCTCGTAAGGGGCGGGCGTATCCGGCCACCACCTCCGGGGTGATGAGTTCCCGGCGATGGTAGGCCAGGCGCACGGCCCAAGGGATGATCCAGGGACCCATCAAGGCTGCGGTCAGTCCCCCCAGTACCGGCAGGCGCAGGGGGTAGAAGATCCAGGGCATCCGGGTCAGGGCTACGGCCGGGTCCAGGAGGATGAGGGCCTTAACCCGTTCCGGGTAATCCCGGGCCAGCATCAGGGCCAGGCTGCCCCCCAGGCAATTGCCGGCCACGGTCGCTTGGCGGATGCCGTGGAGTTCCAAGAAATCGTTCAGGCCCCGGGTCAGAGTCTCCAAGCGGTAATCCCCGTCCCTGGGGGCGGGGGAGTAGCCGTGGGCCGGCAGGTCCGGGGCCAGCACCCGGAATTGCTTTCCCAGGGGCAGCAGGTTCCCCCGGAAGGAAAAACTGGAAGCTCCCAGGCCGTGGATGAGGAGAAGGGGAGGGCCATCCCCCTGTTTTTCACAGTGCCAAGTCCTGGGGTCGACTATCTGGGCCATGTCCGGGATGGGGGTTGAGGATCATAGGAAAATTTTATAAGGATTCTATCAGGTTTTGTACTGGGTGGATACAGCAAAAATCCTGGTTCCGCCAGGTTTATCAGCCTCCCCCTGGAGGGCGCTGGCCCCAGATGGTCTATCCCCAGGGAAACGCTTCCTGCCCCTCTTTCTGCACCCGGCGATCCTTAACCCGGCCATCAATGTTCGCGCAGTCTTTCCCAGGCGTTGCCTCTGGCGGGTTATGGTCCTGGCTCTCACGAGATTAATTGCTCATCCGGCAACCCGGCAAAAAAAATCTTAATATAACTTAGTTACACACCGATATTGTTGATTAGAGATATTTCCATCTTTGGGGTTTTAGTTTGCCCGCATTTTTTCTGTTGAGGAATTTATGGATTTGGCCGCAGGATTAGGAGGTTATATCAATTGAGCACGATTGCCGGGCGTGGAAGCAGCGGCCAGGAATCAGGCATGGGCAACAAGAGGAGAACAAATTTGACAGGGAAGAAAAAGGGGTACCATGCTATTGATTAATTATTTTGCCGTCTCCCCCTTGCCAAAAAATTGGGGACAGGCTTCGCAGGAGAGCTGAATGTTGCATCGGGGAAGAATATATCTGCCATTAAATCCCGAGAAATTAAGATCCGGTGACGTAGTGAATTTCAATGTCTACGTCAAAGAAGATAATCCGGGGCCAGAGAAACCGGAGTATTCGCTCTTTTGCCGGCGGGGAGAAGTCTTTAAGCCGGGGCATTTGGCCAGGATAAAATTTAATCACATTAACTCTGTCTATTATCACCGCCGGGATAAAGATCAAGTGGAGTATTATCTTGATCCAGATTTTACCCTCGTGGGAGATTTGCAATTCCTCAAGCAGAAGAAAAGGTTGGGCGCGACGCTGGTACCCAAAGAAGATGTCTTTCTTCCCCTATCTGTTAAAAATATACAATTGGGAATGAGAGTAAATTTTGACGTCTTTGTGAAATATAAAAATATTGGGAAGATGGATTATAGTTATAAAATCCTTATTGTGGCGGGGGAGGTATGGGAGTTTGCATTAATTGAAGATCTGAAAGAAAAAAACATTAATTTTATTTATTTTCGTGAGCAAGATGAGGCTAAGGTACTTAATTACCTTTATTATAATATAGATCTAATATTGGAAAGCAAAAGATTAATATCTGTTAAAAAGGCAGAACTAATCTATAATATTGCTCTCCTGTGGACGCGACGTTTTTATTGTGGGACCCATATTAGGACTCCGGAAGAAATGGCAGAAGGTTTTAAGCTAGTTGGTTATTTGTTGAACACCCTTAATCAGGATGAGTATCATCGCCAATGGCTTCAGGAAATCCGCCGATATGGGGACAAATTGCATGCCCACAGCTTAAATGTCTGCATCCTGGGACTGGCCTTTACCAAGTATCTCGGCTGGCAGGATGAGGACATAATGGAATTTGCGCAAGGAGCCTTACTGCACGACCTGGGTATGATTGAAATTCCATCGGCCATATTAAATAAGCCAGGTCGCCTATCGAAAGTAGAAAGGCAATTAATAGAAAAGCATCCTAAGAATAGTTGTCTGATTATCAAGGAAATAGCGCCTCTAAGTTTAAATTCCATGGTGATGATTTTTCAGCATCACGAAATGGGTGATGGTTCCGGGTATACCCAGGGCCTCAAGCTGCCCTTGATCAGTCCCTGGGCGCGGATCTTGCGGATCATCGATAGTTATGAAGCAATGATATCGAATCGCAGTTGGCGGGACAGATTTGACTCCGTGGACGCGTTGCAGGAAATGAGCAAAGATTGGTCGAATAGAGGCGTTTTCGATGCCGACTATCTGATAGATTTTATTAAATTTTTATCCGGGAAGTGACAACTGCGCCGGAAGATTTAAGAAGCAGCCCTTCTCCCCAATCTCCAAAGGCCCCCCGGGGAAGATCCCGGTTCCCTCCACCCTAGGCGCTCTTCTTGGCTCCCGGGGAGTAGCCAGCCAGGAAACCGATGAATGCCTTTAAGTATTGGTAATCGTACACCTTGCTTTTCTCCCAATGCTGGCGCATGGTCCACAACGCCTCCTTGGGAGGGAGGGGCGGATGCCAGGGGCGTTCGGAGGTCAATTCTTCGTAACTGTCAATGATGCGCATGATCCGGGCCCAGGTGGGAATGGCGCTCAGCTTCAGGCCTTCCGGGTAGCCGGAGCCATCGCCGTTTTCATGGTGGCGCAGCACCATCTGCAAAGCCTCCCAGGGAATATGGGAAAAACTTTGCAACATCCGGAACCCCTCGATGGTATGGCGCTGCATCTTGGCCAGATCGTCTTCATTGGGCCCTTCTTCCTTGGCGAATAACTCCCGGGGCAGGCGAGCATAGCCGATATCATGGATCAGGGCCCCCAGGCCGAAGTTCCGGGCCTTATCTGGGGGCCACCTTAAATAATTGGTAAAGGCCAGGCCCAGGATGCAGCAATTAATGGAATGGGTGTAGATGAAAAAGTCCTGTTTCCTGAGCTCCAGTAACAGCAAGGAATTGTAACTGGTGTTTTTAACGGCCCCCAATAAATCATCCACCAGGGATAAAGCCAGGTTGATCTGCTTGCCGGTGCGGTTCTTTTCGGCTGTAAAGAAGTGCAGGATCCACACCTGGGTGGCGTCGCAGACGCGCTGGGCCTTCTCCAATTCGCTATAATTTTCATCCTTTAAGAAGCTTTCCAGATGGCCCTGCAGATAGGTAAAGACCTGGTCCACCTCCTCTAAGGAGAAATAAAGCCACTGGATGTGCAATTTCTCCAGTTTCCGGTACCAATCTTCCTGGAACTTGTCTCCGGGGGCGCAGCAGCGGACAATCTTGGGCTCGGAGCTCCCTTTGCCTATCGTTTTCAGATAAAGGTCGAAGGTTACCGGTTTTCCCACCCGCACACTTCTTAAGGGCAAAGGGGCATATTGCTCCGCCTCCTTGGTGAGCACGGAGGCGATGACTTCACAAGACTGCATATCTTTACTAAAGAAAGTAGACATATGTTTTTTACCGAGATTCTGCAGCCCTCGAAGTCCCTGCAGAAAGAAATGGTTTGCGCGGCTCTTTTCTAAGTTTAATCTCCTGAGCATTTTTTCTCAAAAATAATTTTGGCCCCGGGATAGTTGTCTTAAAGATTTTCTGTTGCCCTCATCTTGCCAGCAAATGCTTAGTTAATCAGTTACTTATGCACTTCTTGGAGGGTGCTTTTCCCTCCTTCGTGCGGCCTGTTGCTATTTTTCCCCTCGATTTCTGGAAAATATCAGGTTTTCCCTGAGGGAAAAACCAACAAGTTACCGATTGTTTATGAAGAAATTCTCCCTTATGTTTGCCGCAGCGGGGAAAACCCCTTGGGGGAAGACTGGAAGATATTGAACCTATTTTTCTTGTCACCCTGAGCCGCAGGGGAAGGGTCTAGTATTTGAAAATACTAGATTCTTCGCTCATAATGATAATTTGGGAAATATGAGGTTGTGCAATAGCTTCTAGGGACCATAGCGGGCTGCTTGAGGGGTTAAGAAGTATGGGGAAGCGATGATGCAGGTGTCAACCGACAGGTGGCGCATTCCCCGGGAAAGAGTTTAATGAAGATGCAGATGTGGGTAATAGTTGCCTGTTTGCTGCTTTTGGCGGGTTGTGGGGGAGCCAGGGGGTACCGGGGCCATTTTTACCAGGATGCCCCCGTGTGCCCGGTGGAAGATGCCTCCAAGGCCGATGAGTTGAGCGCCCAACATCTGGAAGAGCTTTACGCCAAAAGCGGCATTGCCGGCAGGGACCCAAGCCTGGAAGCTGAACTGAAGAAATGGGAGCATCAATCCAAATTTAACATGCCCATCCAGATGAACAAACAGGTGCGGGCTTACCTCACCTATTTCTCCACGGACCGCAAAAAGATCATCGCCTGCCAACTGGCCCGCTCCACCCGCTACCTCCCCATGATCAAGGGCATCTTTCAAGATTATGGACTCCCGGAAGACCTGGCCTATCTGGCCATGATCGAAAGCGGCTTCAACCCCCGGGCACGGTCGCACGCCGGGGCCGTTGGCCTGTGGCAGTTCATCAAACCCACCGGCCAGCGCTACGGCCTGGCCATCAACAACCAGGTGGACGAGCGCCTGGACCCCGAGAAATCCACCCGCGCGGCCGCCAGATATCTCCGGGACCTGTACAAGCAGTTTGGGTCCTGGTATCTGGCCGCCGCCAGCTATAATTGCGGGGAGAGACGGGTGCAGCGGAAGTTGAACCACAGCCGGAATAAGAACTTTTGGGAACTATCCGCCAACAAGTGTCTTCCCAATGAGACCCAGAATTATGTGCCCCAGATGATTGCCGCCATCATCATTGCCAAGAACCCCCAAAAGTTTGGTTTCACCGATGTGCCCTATCAGCAACCCTTGAGTAGGGGTGACTGGGAGATGGCAGAGTCGGGAAAAGAAAAACCCCTGGCCCGGGCGGGAATTTTGGGGGGGACCGCAAGTGTGCCTCCTCCGAAAAGCGGCCGGTCGTCCGTTGCGCCGGAAAGGAGTCGACCGTCCCCCCTGGCCGCCAAAGAAGAGAAAGACATCCCCAGAAAATTAAAATCTCCTGACCCGAAAAAGATCCGCTTAGCCCAGGGAAAGGGAAGAACCCAGGTGGCCCAGGCCGGGCACAAGGGGGATGGGGAAATCTATCAGGGTTCCCTAGTCGGGGCCCCCACCCCCCGGGGCCAGCATAAAGCCGTCAAGTCGGCCGCCATTAAATCCCATAAGAAAAAAACCCACCTGGCGGCCAAAACCGGTAAAGGCAAGAAACGATCTGTTGCCAGAGTGACCAAGAAAGGTGGAGTCAAGTATAGCAAGGCCAAGGGCCACCAGAAGCGAAGCTCCAGCCACCGGCCCCCCCGAGAAGCCAAAAAGAAAACCAGATCCAAAAAACTGGTCCTGTCCCAGACCCATTGAGGGCCAGGACATGCCCGGGACGATAATTCTGTGGCCGCAGCCCGGTGCCCAGGCAGAATGGAGTCTGGGAGCCCGCGGCTTTCCTGCCTCCATCGCCGCCGTTAACATCCGAATAATTCAAGAGATAATCGTTTGATCAATCCTGGGCAGGGGAGGGGAGCCGGGGGATGACGGAGGGACCAGGGGGAGAGGGTGGATGGTCAAGGCTGAACCAGTCACTTCACCATGACCGGTTGATTTCCCTGCTTCGGCCGGGGATAATAAAAATAATCATGAGTCTGCAGGTGTGCGAAACTTTTAGCAGCCTCCTGGGAGAATCCACCCTGGCCGGGCTGCCCGCCTTTTTCATCCGGCTTACGGGCTGTAATCTGCGCTGCGGTTATTGCGACACCACCTATGCCTACGAGGGCGGGGTGGAGATGACAGCCCCGGAGTTGCTGGCCGCGGCCAGGTCCCATCCGGCCCGGCGGGTGTTGGTCACCGGCGGCGAACCCCTGCTCCAGGCCGAGACCCTGCCGCTCCTCTCCTCCCTGGCGGACGCGGGTCTGACGGTGCTACTAGAAACCAACGGGTCTTTGCCCATCCGGGAAGTGGATGCCCGGGTGCGCCGCATCCTGGATGTGAAGTGCCCGGGTTCCGGCATGGAGTCCCATAACCTGTGGGCAAACCTGGAGCAATTGCATTCCGGGGATGAAGTGAAGTTTGTCATCACGGATCATGGCGATTTCGTTTGGGCGATGGATATCATTGAGCGCCACCGCCTGGCCGGCCGGGCGCCCCTGCTCATCTCCCCGGTGTTCGGGGCCATTCCGCCCCGGGAAGTCGCGGCCTGGATTTTAAAGAGCGGCCTGCCCCTGCGCCTGAACCTGCAACTCCATAAATATATCTGGAGCCCGGAGGTGCGGGGAGTATGAAGAGGCGGATGCTGGGAAATGATTTTGGGGGAGGGGGCCAGGGAGAGGAGCACAGGCGAGACGCCTGTGCTCCTGGGCCTCCCCCCGCAAATACCCCCCCCAAACCTCTGGCAGTGGTGATGCTCAGCGGGGGCCTGGACAGTTGCGTGACCGCGGCCTGTGCCCGCCGGGATTTTGACCTGGCCCTGTTCCATGGCAATTACGGCCAGCGCACTGTGGCCCGGGAACTGGCCGCGTTCCGGGCCCTGGCCGCGTTTTTCGGAGTGGACCGGACCCTGGAGGCGGATTTGGGTTTTCTGGGGCGCTTGGGCCACTCCAGTCTCACAGATCCCGGTTGTCCGGTGCCCACCGGGGAGGAGGAGCCCCCCGGCATCCCCCCCACCTATGTGCCTTTCCGCAACAGCATCTTCCTGGCCGCGGCCGTGGCCTGGGCCGAGGTGCTTGGCGCCACGGCCGTTTTTGTGGGCGCCAATGTCCTGGACAACCCCGGGTATCCCGATTGCCGGCCCGAGTATTTTGCCGCCTATAACCGGGTCATCGACCTGGGCACCAGGCCGGAAACCCAAATTACCATCCATACCCCCCTGATCCACCTGGACAAGGCCGGTATTATCCGTCTGGGCCTGGAGCTGGGCGCGCCCCTGGAACTCACCTGGTCCTGTTATCAAGACGGCGATGCGGCCTGCGGCCTTTGCTCCTCCTGCCGTTTGCGCCTGAAGGGTTTTGCCGCGGTGGGCATCATCGACCCAATTAAATATCAAAAAATTTAGTTCCAAGTTCAGACCTCTGCGAAAGTCCTCCAACGTGTCATTCTGAGGGAGCGGAGCGACCGAAGAATCTCGTAGTTCCCAGTAGATACGAGATTCTTCACTCCGCTGCGCTCCGTTCAGAATGACAGAAAAGGGGCTTTCGCAGAGGTCTCAAGTTCCAAGTTCCAGGTTCCCAGTTAAAGCAGGGTATGCCCGGGGCACCAGGCCCTCAGGACGGGGGCGGGCGGGGACGCCCGCACTACGACTTCTGCTTAGTCGCAAGATTAACGATCAACCGTGCTCATAACTTTAAACCTTGAACTTTGAACCAGAACTTGCATCCCGGATAATCGAACTTATTATAAGGGTAACCTGGGGCTGGGGGTCGCCGCAACCGAACTCTGGGCGGTGGCTCTGGACCCGATCACCAAAAGGAGGCGAGTTATGTCCACTAATGTTGCCAGAGTCACCCACATCATCGCCGAATCCCCCAAGAGCTTCGATGACGCCGTGCAAGTCGGGTTCGCTCGGGCCGCCAGCACTTTGCGGGGTATTACCGGCTTGCGCATTGCCGAACAGCGGGTGTCCGTCAAGGACAACAAAATCGCCACTTACCGGGTGAAGATGGAGGTGATCTTCATCCTGGAATAAGGCCGCCTTTAGGGCAAGGAGGGAACGATCATGGCGAGTCAAGTAGCCAGAGTGACCCAGGCCATTGCCGAATCCCCGGTCAGTTTTGAGGACGCCCTCCAGGTGGGTTTCAAAAGGGCCACCGAGACCCTTAGGGGTATCACCGGCCTCCGTATCCTGGAACAGAGGGTGGCTGTTAAAGATAACAAAATCGCCACCTACCGCGTCAGATTCGAGGTGATCTTCTTACTGGAAAAGTAATGCTCCATCTTGACGGCTCTTATGGAGAAGGGGGCGGGCAGATTTTGCGCACCGCCCTCTCTCTGGCCGCCACCCTGGAACAGCCGGTCCACATCGCCGATATTCGGGCGGGACGGGCCAAACCGGGGTTGAGACCGCAACACCTGACCGCGGTTCTGGCTTTGGCCCGGATTACCAGGGCCGAAGTCGGGGGCGCGGAGCTGCATAGCCGGGAGGTGACCTTCCGGCCCCGCCATCCCCAACCCGGCTCCTACCTTTTTGACGTGGCGGAAAAAACCGGCAGCGCCGGGTCCGTCACCCTCCTGGCCCAGGCCCTGCTGCCGCCGCTCTTGGCCGCGGGCCAACCGTCCAGTTTGATCCTCCGGGGCGGGACCCACGTGCCCTGGAGCCCCCCCGCCCATTACTTCCTTAACGTCTTCCTGCCGGCCCTGGCGCAGTTGGGGGCCAAGGTGGAAATGACGCTCAACCGCTGGGGCTGGTATCCCCGGGGGGGAGGGGAGGTGGGCCTGGAAATCCAGCCGGCCCCCAAACTGTCTGGGGCCGAATGGCTCACGCCCCCGGATTTCCAGACCTTCCGGGCCCTTTCCGCCGCCTCCCGGCTGCCGGAACACGTCCGCCGCCGCCAGGGGGAGCGCCTCAAGTCCCGCCTGGGGGAGGAGCTGCCGGTGGATCTCCTGGAGGCCGGAGGCCTGGACCCCGGCAGCCTGGTCCTGATCTATGGGCCCCGGGCCGGGTTCGACGCCCTGGGGACCAGGGGGAAACCCGCAGAGAAGGTGGCCGACGCAGCCGCGGACGCGTTTCTTTCCTTCCGGGACCGCCGGGCCGCGGTGGACCGGCATCTGGCGGACCAGATCGTCCTTTACCTGGCCCGGGCCCGGGGCCCCTCCAGCCTCATCACCCCGGAAATCACCCTCCACCTCCTCACCAACCTTTGGGTCATCGAGCAGTTCCTGGGGCCCATCTTCGAGGTCCAAGGTGAACTGGGGGAGCGGGGGGAGATCAGGGGCTGCAAGTAAGCGGTCAGCTTCCTTTCCCTCAAGATGTTTCCTGCAAACGTAAAGAGATGGGGAAATGATCGCTGAAACCGTGGGGATCAAGCGATGATTGCCTCCCGAACCTTTTCGGCGCCGGATAATCGCCGCTTTTCACCATTTCAGGGAACCTGAGGACTTCCACCGATTCCAGGATGGCGGCAAGTCCAGATCTTCCCGTCAAAAGACCTTTGGATACCAGGAACTGGTCCAGCACATTGGGGGAATTATCGTAGTAATGGGTGCCGATCCCTTGCCCCATTATGGGCCACATGAGGTTGAGAAATTTGGCGGATTTGGCCCTGGCGACCCTGGCCCGCAGGCGTTCACCCAGGGCATAATCAGTAAGGGAACGGTTGCTGGGCTCATCATTGAAGTCACCCATTGCCAAAACGGCCACATTATCGTTGTTCTGAACTTCCCTGACGCGTTCATGAAAATAGGCCAGGGTCTCCCCGGCGATAATGCGGTAAGGCTCTGTTTCAAATTGGCCGCCCATCCGGGAGGGCCAGTGGTTGCCGATAACTACCAGGAGCTTGCCGGTTGCGGTGCGGAAATTGACCTGGAGCAGGTCCCTGGTGGCGGTGCGTTTGACAATAAAATGGGAAAAATTTTCATTGGCCGTCAAAAGATCCCGGTCGTAAATAAAGGCCACATCAATTCCCCGATTATCCTTGGTGTCAAAATGAACGATCTGGTAGTTACGATTAAGGATACTTAAGGCATTTACCAGCAATCCCAGGACATATTCGTTTTCGATTTCACAGACCCCGAGGAGATCAGGGCCCCTGCCGCCATGCATCTGGCGGATGATCGAGGCCAGTTGGCTGATTTTTTGGTCTAGGACCTGGCTGGTCCAGCCGGCCAGTTCTCCCTCCAGGGTACGTTTAAGTTTGTCGGACCGGCGTGGTGAATCGAATACATCAAATAAATTCTCGACATTCCAAAACGCCAGGTAGTATTCACCCATGAGAACACCCCCTTAGCAGAATTTTGCCACTGCTGACAATATAAGTCCCATTAAAAAGAAGTAAATATTTTCGCCGGTAAGAGCTGGCGAGATAACCTTGGGGTCTCCCGCAAAATCAATAATTTCCTTTCTCCCCGGGCAAGCCCGCGTTAGAATGGGCCTATCATGGAATTGATTAAAGAAATTATGGATCGGGCCGAAGGCCTGACGGGGGAGTTGATCCGCCTGCGCCGGGAGTTTCATCAATATCCGGAATTGTCCCATGAAGAGGAGCGTACCGCCGGGGTGGTGGCCCGGTATCTCCAGGACCTGGGCCTGGAGGTGAAGACCGGCCTGGCCGACCACGGGGTGGTGGGGACTTTTGCCGGCTCCCGGCCGGGCAAAACCGTGGCCTGGCGGGCGGATATGGACGCCCTGCCCCTGGAGGAAAAGGCGGCCGTGCCCTGGCGCTCAAAGGTGCCGGGGGTGATGCACGCCTGCGGCCACGACTTTCACCTGAGCGTCGGCCTGGCCGCGGCCCGCCTTCTCAGCGGCATGAAAGACCGCCTGGCGGGGCGGTTCCGCTTTATCTTTCAACCCGCGGAAGAAGGCCCCCCCCGGGGGGATAAGTCAGGGGCCCAGGGCATGGTGGCCGCGGGCGTTCTGGCAGACCCGCCGGTGGACGCGATCCTGGCCCTGCACGTGGCCCCCAATCTGGACGTGGGGTACATCCGCCACAGCCCGGAGGTGGTCATGGCCGGGGCCGACCGGGTGGAGTTGGCCATCACCGGCAAGGCGGCCCACGGCGCCACCCCCCACCGGGGAGTGGACCCCATCCTGGTGAGCGCCCAGGCCTTGACGCAAATCCAGAGCTTCTTGGCCCAAAGGATCGATGCCCGCCATCCGGTGATCCTCACCTTTGGCCGCATTGCCGGGGGCAACCGCTTCAACATCCTGGCGGAGCGGGTGGAATTGGAGGGAAGCTTCCGGTATTTGCAGGAGTCCGTGCGCCAGGACGTGGAGCAGGGGCTGAAGGGGCTGATGCGGGGGCTGGCCCAGGGGAGCGGCGCCAAGATCGCGCTCCACTTCCACTCCACCTATCCCCTCCTGAAAAACGACTCCCAACTGAGCGCCCGGGCCGCGGAGGTCCTGGCCCGGATCTTGGGGAAGAACCACCTCAAACTGCATCAACCGGCCATGGGCAGCGAGGATTTCTCGTACTACGCGGCCCGGGTCCCGGCCTTCTATTTCTTCCTGGGGGTGCGCCCTCCCGGGGGGAAGGTCCAGTCCCTCCATTCCCCGGAATTCGACCCGGACGAGGCCGGGCTGACCTGGGGCCTGAAGGCCGCAGCGGGGCTCTTGGCCACCCTCAGTGAACCGTAAGACTCTTTCTCGGGAAGTTCAAAGTTAAAAGTTGCAGGTTCAAAGTTAGGGATACATCAGTTGGACCGGGTATCTTGGTCTTTATACTGGTTGTCAAAAGTTTTCCCCCCTCACCCTAACCCTCTCCCCCCGCTGGGGGGAGAGGGGATAAGAGGAAAGGACATTTGGCAAATGCTATAATTTTGAACTTTGAACCTGGAACTTTGAACTAATCTTCAGGCCGCGGCTTCTTCAGCCATTCCGGGGTCACTGCTTGGGGGATGGAGTCCCCCTTGGGGATATAGGGCTTGAGATCGATAATGGGGGAGCCGTCTCGGGCGTCCAGGCCCTCCACTTCCAAGGTGTTACCTTGCACCTGCAGGATGCGGCAGGCGGTGAAGCCGATGAGGTTGGGCCGCACCGGCGCCCGGGTGGCAAAGACCCCGGTCAGGGGATTGGCGGGGTCCCGGCGGGGATGGACCTTGAGGATGGCCCGGTTTTCCGGGGTGTCGTTCTCATGGAACCAATAGAAGACCCAGACGTGGGAGAACCCGGCCAGGCCGTCCAGGGCCGGGGCGTATTGGGGTAGGATTTCCAGGAAGGTTTTCTTTCCCTGGTGCTTGACCACACCGATGGGATTTAGGCGAAAGTCTTTGATAGTCTCTCTCCTCTGGGCCTTTGCCGGACCCTTGCCGGTTTGTCCCTGGGTCGTGCCTGATAAAAAGAGGAAAATCACCGCCAGCCAGATCAACCCTTGGGAGTATCGACGCGACACGATATCAGCCCCCACCCCCGTTGACTTCCATCATCACTTCCGCAATTAATCCCAGAGACACTTCCTCCTGGATCACCGGCTCCCCCAGGCGCTTCAGGAGCACGAAGACCACCTTGTCCTCCTGGCGCTTCTTGTCCAGGGCCAGGGCCGAGAGAACCGCGTGCAGGTCGAGGCGGGGGAGGCGGCGGGCCAGGCCGAAATGGCGAATGAGTTGACGGCCCCAGGCACCTTCGGACCGGGGCAGGCCCGCCAGTTTTTCCGAGAGGATGAGCGCGGCCAGCATGCCCCAGGCCACGGCCTCGCCGTGGGGCAGGCGGAAGGAAGAGGCCTGTTCCAGGGCGTGGCCCAGGGTGTGGCCGAAATTGAGGATGCGCCGCAGGCCCCCCTCCCGTTCATCCGCGGCCACCACCTGCGCCTTGATGGCCGCAGCCCGGTGGATGACCTCCGTTAATTCTGCCTCGTTCCCAAAGATGCGGGCTTTGGCCTGGTCCAGTCGGGACAACAGGTCCGGGTCCTGGATGAACCCGGCCTTGAGGACCTCGGCCAGGCCGTTGCGCCGCTGGGCCGGGGGCAGGGTCCGGAGGAATTGGGGATCAATGGCCACCAGCCGGGGTTGGTGAAAGGTGCCCAGGAGGTTTTTTCCTTCCCGGAGATTGATGGCGGTCTTGCCGCCGATGGCCGCGTCCACCATGGCCAGCAGGGTGGTGGGGACCTGCACAAAGGGCAGTCCCCGCATGAAGATGGAGGCCAGAAAGCCGGTGAGGTCGCCCACCACTCCCCCCCCCAGAGCGATCAGGGGCGAGGTGCGGTCCGCGCCCCGGGCCAGGAGTTCCCGGGCCAGGCGCTGGGCCACGGGCCAGGTCTTGGCCCGTTCCCCCCGGGGGGTGGTGAGGAGGGTAGGGGAGTAACCGGCCTCCTTGAGGACTGAGACCGCCTGCTGGCCGTAAAGGCCGCCCACCCGGGTGTCGGTGATGAGAAAGACGCGGCGGGGCAAGTTAAGGGACGCCAGCAAGCGGGACAGGCGGAGGCGCAGGCCCGGGTCGATGCGGATCTGGTAGCTCTGGTCCCGGCCGGGCAGGGGCAGGGAAATCTCCCTCAATGCCAGCCTCCGGGCCGCAGTTTCTGGAGTTCCTCCATGAGGACCGCAAACTGCTGGGGGTAAAGGGATTGGGCCCCGTCGGACATGGCCTTTTCCGGTTCGTGGTGCACTTCGATGAGCAGGCCGTCACAGCCTGCGGCCACCGCGGCCCGGGCCAGGGGCGGCACCAGGTCCCGGCGGCCCGCGGCGTGGCTGGGGTCCACGATGATGGGCAGATGGCTCTCTTTACGCACCACCGGAATGGTGGCCAGGTCCAGGAGGTTGCGGGCGTGTTCGCCGATGGCCCTGACCCCCCGCTCGCAGAGAATCAAGCGGGGATTGCCTTCGGAGAGGATATACTCCGCGGCCATGAGCCATTCTTCCAGGGTGGCGGACATGCCCCGTTTTAAGAGCACGGGTTTTCCTGCCTGCCCCACCAGGCGCAGGAGGGTGAAGTTTTGCATGTTCCGGGCGCCGATCTGGATAATGTCGGTGTATTTCTCCACCAACTCCAGGGAGCAGGGGTCCACGGCCTCGGTGATGATCAACAGGCCGGTCTCTTCCCGCACCCGGCGGAGGATTTTCAGGCCCTCTTCCCCCAAACCCTGGTAGCTGTATGGAGAAGTACGGGGCTTGAAGGCCCCGCCCCTAAAGACCGAAGCGCCCGCAGCCTTTACCGCCCGGGCGATGGTCAGGGCCTGGGTTTCGCTCTCCACCGCGCAGGGGCCGGCCATGACCACGAATCGCCCCCGGCCCAACTCCAGGCCCGGCAGCGAAATGAGGGTGTCTTCCCGCTTCATTTCCCGGCTCACCAGCTTATAGGGGCGGGAGACGGGGATGGCCTGGATCACCCCGGGCATATCCAGAAACAAGGCCGGGTCCACCGGCCCGGGATTGCGCAGGATGCCGATGGCGGTGCGTTCACCCCCGGGCATGGGCTGGGCCGCGTATCCCAGGGACTCAATTTTGGCCACTACCGCCTCTATTTGGGCGGGGGTGGCGTCCTTATCCATGACGATGAGCATGGCTGGTTCTCCGGCGGGAACAGGAGTATGCTTCTGGGAAACGGGATCCCAACAGGGGCTGGCATCAAGTTCCCCGCGCTCTCAATAATCTACTTAATTGGTATCAAGGGCAGGGCAAAATGTCAAACCGGGATTGCCGGGAATCTATCAGGCTTTGGGGAAGGGGGCGGCGGGAAAAGAAAAGAGGCCGGAAGATTACTACCTCAGTGTTGCTGCCCTGACTTATAGTAACATTGAAGCATGTTATATTATCCCCCCCTTTTCTAAAGGGGGGTAGGGGGGATTATATAACCTCCTGATAATCCTCCTAAATCCCCCTTTAGGAAAGGGAGACTTAAATACCCGGCATTTAAAAGAGATTTAGTTCACCATACCCCCTTGATGGCAACCGACGTGGTGGGGGCGTCAGGAATCCTTCTGGGACTGCTGTAGTTTTTCCAGGGCCCGCTGCAAGTTGGTCTTGGCTTCCTGGTAAAAGGTGGGGCGGAGGTCCAGGGCCTTCTGGAAGCATTTGGCGGCATTCTCGTATTGACCGTCCTTAAAATAAAAGACTCCCAGATTGTTGTAGGCCTGGGCCTCATCGCCGGCCTTCAGGAAAGCTTCCAGGGCCTCAGGATACCGTTTCAGACCCCCCAGGGCCATGCCCAATTGCCGGTTGACTTTGGGGTCCAGGGGGGCCAAGGCTTGCGCTTTTTTCAAGGGGATCAGGGCCCGCGTGTAGTTGTTTTCCTGGAGATAGACCTGTCCCAGGACGGTGAGAGTGTCCACGTTATTGGGCTCCAAGGCCAAGACCTGATTGAATTGGGAGACGGCCCGCTGGGGCTGTCCCGCCTCCAGGTAAGCGACGCCCAAAAGATGGTGGGCTTTGGCCCGTCTGGGGTCCAGGCTCAGCACCCGTTGAAATTCGTCGATGGCCAGGGCATATTTTTTTTTCTTCCAGGTGGACCAGGCCCAGGGCTTCGTGGGCCTGCAGCATTTGCGGCCGCTGCACCAGAACCAGGGCCAGTTCCTTCCGGGCTGCCTCCAACTGTCCATTGAGGAAATATATGACCCCCACTTTGTAGCGGAGGTCATAACGGGCAGGATTATCCTTGAGGATTTCCAGAAAATTAATCAGGGAGGTTTCATAATCCCGGCTGCGTAAGGACATCTCCCCCAGGGCTTCCAGGCGCTCCAGGGGCATGGATTTCCCACCTCGTTGAGCCTGGGCCTGCTTCTTGTCCCATTCTGCGTCCGCGGTCGCCAGGGCGTTTTCCCGCTTCATCAATTCCTTGCGCATGCTGTCCGGGGTTTGCTTGCCGCTGCACTGCCCCAGAAGCAGCGGCAAGGCCAACACGACCGGCAGCAGCAGGAACCGGTGAAGCCTCAGAGCCATGGGTTAATCGCTCAATTTGGCCATAACATCGGTGCGTTGCAGCAAGTCTTTCCCCAGCAGCACCTTCACGGCCACCTCTCCCTGGAGTTTGGCGCTCTGCTCCAGCTGGGAATGGGGGAAGAACTGTTGGTTCAGATTCCGGGCCATCTTTTCCGCGCCGGGACGATAGTAGATGATGGTCTTTTCCGCCCCGAAGTCGATGTGATTGCCGATACAGGTGACGTTGAAACCTTCCTGGGAGAGCATGGCTCTGGCCTTGTGGGCCAGATTCTGGGCGCCGCTGCCATTGCGGATTTCGACGCCCCAGGTTTCCAATTCGACGGCGGTCAAATAGGGATGGTCACTGGCTTCCCGGGACGCAGTCTTGGTGGGGACCGCAGCTGCGGCCGGCAAGGCTGCCGGGGCTGGCGCTTTGGCTGGAGCCGCCGCCGGCGCGGGGGCAGTGGCGGCCGCGGCCGGTTTCAGTTGCTGGGGATCAGAGCCAAGGCCGGCGGCAACCTTCTCAGCCGCAGTCTCGGGTTCGCTGGCTAGGTCAGCAGAGGTTGAGCCATCCTTCCCCAGGACGATCTTGATGTCCGCACCCGGGGCGAACTCTTCCCCGATTGCCACTTTTGACTGGGGGAAAAACCTGGCGCTCAAGGTCCGGGCCACATCCTCCGATCCCTGGCGATAATAGATCACCGTATTTTCCACGCCGAACCCCTGGTAGTTGCCGATGTGCACCACCTTAAAACCCTCTGCGGTGAGCATGGAACTGGTGCGGCTCGCCAGTCTGTAAGCGCCGGTGCCGTTGGCGACTTCAATGCCGCTATTGATCAGTCTATCAAGGACTGCGGCCATCTGGGTTTTTAACGATTTGGGCCGTTCCCGGGTGGGGGCAGGAGTGGCATTCTTCACGGGGGCTGCGGCCTCCTGGGAAGGCGCCGGAGTCTGGTGGGTCCTGGCTTGAGGCTCAGCCAGAACCTTAGCCGCGGCCTTTTTCTGAACCCCTCGGGCGTCAGTCTTTGCCAAGGCCCTGGAAGATGGAGGTTCGCTCTTGGCCCGTTTCGCCGCTGAGGGCTTCTGAGACTGCGGTGATGCGGATTTCCCGGAGGGACCCAGGGCTGCTCCCTCATTGTGGCTTGAGGCCGCAGCCGGAACAGGCTGGGCCGCCAGTTTAATCGGCCCCGGGACTTTGATGGGGGAAGCGGCCGGGGTCGGTGGCTGGGATGCGGGCACGGCTGGCGCCGGTGTCAGGGATGGCGATCCAGGGCCTGAGTCCAAGGCAATGGGGGCGGCAGCCGCAGCCGGTTGCAGGTTTTGGGCGTACTGGGGTTGATCCCCTATGCCCAGGGCCACCATTACCTGCTGCATTTTTTTCTGGGCCGCCATTTCACCTTCCGCTTTTTGCCAGAGGCGAAGCGCCTCCTGGGAACGCCCCTGGCGGCACAGCAGAAGCCCCAAATTGTTGCGGACCGTAAGGTTCTGGGGATTCTTGGCCAGGGCCTGGCGGAAACAGGCCTCCGCCTTTTCATATTGGCCGGTGAGATAATAGGAGAAACAGAGATTATTATTCAAGGCCTGGTTGGAGGGGTCCAGGGCTAGGGCCTGTTGATAGAGTTTTTGGGCCCGGTCAAATTCTCCCACTTCTTCGTAAGTGCGCGCCAGGGCATCCAAGACCTTTAGATTTCCAGTGTTTTCTTGGTGCGCGGCTTCCAGTTCCTTTAAGGCCAACTCCGGCCGCCCCATCAGTTTGAGGTAATGGGCATTGCGCAAGGATCTGGCGGCATCTCCCTGGGCCGGCCGGATTCCCGGTCCCCAAAGGCCTGCGCCATTGGAGTGCTGGCCGTATTCCGAGGTGGTGCGACTGCAGCCGGAACACCCCCAGAGGACCATGGCGCTAAAAACCCCGATGCCCATAATGGCGGCGAGGGCCAGTAACTTCACGGTTATCCCAGTTCTTGGTGTAATCACTGCTCTACCCTCCGTAATCAAGCCCTGTTACTGGCTGAAGCTGCATGGGCCGCAACCTGCAAGGCCGGCCGCTATTGGTGACTAGGTCCAGTCGTTCATTAAACCAGGGCGCCAGAGGTAACCCGGTTGAACCTGTAATTGCGCCCTATCTTCCCCCCTGCCAGGGGCATGGGGAAAGGGAAGTTCGATCAGTTGGTCCTGCTATTATCTGCCGCCAGGAATAATGGAGAGGACGGGTCTCGGTCTCTCCTTTTCCTTGAAGCTCTTATCATAACGATTCTGCTCGTTCTGCGTGGCCTGGGGCCCCAGTCCCACCGGGGGCTTGGGATCCACCGCCTCCGGAGGATTGACCATCATCTCCAAGCGGTTGTAGGTCACGGAGCGGCCGTAATCCGCTTCCATGGTCCGGGGCACGCCGTCCGCGGGGCCGGCGCAGCCCGCGCACCACCATAGAAGCATACCCAAAAGCAGGCCATGGGTTATCAGGAAGCGGTGTTTTTGTGGTCCTCTTATATGTTGGGTCATCTTTGCTCCCCCTGGCTATTGCACAGCTTTATGCCCGAAACCGGCGGGTAAGTTTAGCGGTGCGGGGGGCGGGTTGGAAGGTTTCTGTTTATTGCGGCCTTCCAGGGCCCCCAAGAGATAGGCTTCAAAGTCATCGGGGTCAATATATTTATCGGTGGGGAGTCGGGCCGCGGTGGTGGTCAACGGTTTCACCAGGCGCGGGGTCACCAGGACCACCAATTCCGTTTCATTCTTCTGGTAACTGCTGGACCGGAAGAGGGTGCCCAGGATGGGAATGTCGCCAAGTAACGGGAATTTATTAATCACGTTGCGGTGGGTGTCCGACAGCAAGCCGGCAATGGCGAAGGTCTGGCCGTCTTTGACCTCCACATGGGTGGCGGTGCGCCTCACTCTCAGACCCGGCACCTGAAAGCCGGAGATGATTACCGGCGCAGTGGTGAAATCCAATTCCGAGACCTCGGGGTTTACCTTGAGGGCGATCTTGCCCGCATCCAGCACCGTGGGAAGAAATTTCAAGGCTATCCCGTACGTTTTATATTCGATGGTAATAACTGAGCCGCCGGCGCCGGGTTGGGGCACGGGCACGGGAAATTCCCCACCCGCCAGGAAAGAGGCTTCCTGGCCGCTGGTAGCCACCAGATTCGGCTCCGCCAGGATCCGGCCCAACCCCTGGGTCTTCAAAGCCTCAAAAAATGCGGTCCAGACCCAACTGCCGGTGGTCCAGCCGGCCATGGCGTTGACCGCGGTGGAAACCGTTTGGTCGATGGATATGGAGTTGAAGCCCCGGGCAAAGGAATTGAGGCCGGTGAGATTGTTCAACATACTGAGGACGAAGTTGCCCTGGTGGTCAGTGGCAAAGAAGTTGACGCCGATCCGCCGCCCCACATCCCGTTGGATCTCGGCGACCCGCACCTCCACCATCACCTGCTGCACGCCTCCCACATGCATAAGATTGATCACCCGGCCCTTTTCCTGGGTGCCTGAAGATGCCTGGGCGCCTCCACCTCCACCACCGGCGCCCCCGGTGGTGGTGCTCATGCTGATTCTACTGGCCTGAGGATCTTCCACCGCGCCGCCCCCACCGGACTTAATCCCCAAAAAGCCTTCTGCCACGGTGATGGCAGTCTGCTGGGCCGCGGGACTGGAGACCTCCCCGGAGAGGACCACCGAGATGCCTGCGGCCGCTACGCCGATCTTTTCATGGGGCAAAACCTGGTGCAGCTTTTCTTTCAGGAGAGAGATGTCCAGTTCCACGTTCACTTGGGTGGAAGTGAAGCGTTTGCCTTTTCCCCAGAGGATGATGTTGGTCACCCCGGGGGCCAGGCCGTTGATATAGATTTCGCGCTCGGAAATCACCACGATATCGGCGATATCGGGATTGGCCACCGAGATGCGGGTAACGGGGAAAGGCGTTTTCACCACCTTGGAACTCCCCACCCGCAGGCGCAATATTTGTTTTATCTCCTGGTCCCGCATCCTCTCCAGCAGGTCGGCGCCCCAGGCCGGTCCCCACCCGGCCCAGAGGCACAAAACCATACCCAGGAGAACCCCCCCCCATAACCTGGCCGTGGCGGCTTTCCACTCCAGGTTGGTTCTCTTAGTCATCTTTACATTTCCTTATATTTATTTCTAGACGTTTCGGTCCTTCTATAAAACAACTTTAAAAAATCTCAACCCATTTTAATTTTGGTAAACATTCAATGTCAATCAATTTATTAATCCTAACTAAAATTATTAAAATCTGGTTTGATATTTTTATTCTCGGTTCCAAAAATCGGATGACAGTTGTCGCTATTCTGTCCGTTTAAAAATGGGTTCTCTATTGGCATCTCTTTCCCTCTTTGATGCGCGGCCGGGGTGAAAAAGTTAACGGGAAATTGAAAATCCGTACCCTGGTAGTTGCCTCGAAAATGACAACCGGGTTGGGATACTTTCTTTCATTGAAGAGGAAATGACATAAATTGGGGACGGGAGAATCCTGGCAGCAATGGCCCCACGATACGGAGGGTATTTGGTCCAAGAATACGAAAGTTGCTTGCCCCTTGGACATAACCGCGTCCCCTTGGTGATGGTCGCCTAGCCCTAAACCTTATGGAGTCTTGCTTTCCCGGATCATAATAGCATCCGGCAACCTCGATGATGGTAGATGCTTTACTATCAAGCCCCCACCTGCCGCGCTCCTCCAGAGGTATGTTGTGTTTTTTGCCATTATAATAAAGTGTTATAAAACAGCGGGGCCTTTTCCATGATATTTCTATCCGCCTTGAGAGTTATACAAGATTCGAGCCAAAGGGCCGGTCAGATGGGGAAATGGTGCCCGGCCGGAGAGGAGGCAGGCTGTTGCTGGCGCTTGGGGTGTACCGGGGTTGACTGATTAGCTGGGGGGGTTGCTGGGGGCAGGGGCAATAACCGGGAAAATGTCAAGATAATTGACCCTAGTCAGATTTCCGACACTTTTTAATAATGCAGCCCCCGCCAATAGAGAACCGCCATGCCCAGGGCCATGGCCACTGCATAGGGTATCTTCTGTTGGGGAAGAGACTCTCCGGGGGGTGTCGTGCCGGGGGCAGGGCCGCGCCCCCATCTGCGCAGGTAATTCCAAACTTGGCGCAGGTAGGACCAGAGGACCCCCCGCCATCCCAGGACCAGCAGGATTAAAAGTCCCCCGCAAATCCCCATGTAGAGAAAGAGAAAGAAGGTGTGTTGGGGGCCCAGCCAGGCCCCCAGCGCGGCCAGGGCCTTGACGTCCCCTGCGCCCATGCCCCGCAGCAGATAAGGCATGATCAGGAGGCCGAAGCCCAGGGCCAGGCCCAGGAATCCGGACCAGAGCCCGGCCCAGCCAAAAAACCCCAATTGAAAGCCCAGGCCGGCCACGGCGGTTCCCAAGGTCAGGTAATTGGGAATGCGCTGCGTCCTGATATCCCCCCAGGCCATCCAGATGGAGAGCAAAAGGGGGAGCAGCAAAGAAACATTACTGCCCAGCCAGGGGGCAAGGTCGGTGGATGTCACGCACAACCTCCGGAAGGACGGAACCTCATCCCAGACGAAATTTTGACGGTCGCGGTAGCAAACATGCCTGGACAACTTATCGGCATTCCCGCTTTCTTCTTGATTGATCTCGGCAAATCCGGGACCCTGGCGGCCAGGAGGAACTCTGCCACCAAGGTCCCGAATTTAAAGGGCAGGGGGTGAGAGGCGCAGCGGCTTTTCTCAGGATTCCGGGGCGCGGCGGTCCCGGCCCAGGACATCGCAGACCATGACCACCAGGTCGCTGCTCCGGCCGGTGAAGTCCTTGACCAGGTCTTCGAAGACCGCCTTCACCGAGAAGCCGGCCCGTTTGAACGCGGTCAAGGCCCCCTGGGCCTGGAAGTGGATCTCGGCGATCAGCTTTTCCAGGCCGAATTCTCCCGCCAGTTCCACCAGCTCATTGATGAGCAGGGTGCCCAGGCCCTTGTTCTGGTAGTCTTTGGCCACCACCACCCGCACATTGCCCAAGTGGCGCTTCCAACCCATCCGGCGCATATGCAAGGTGCCGTCGCCCACGATCCGGCCATCCACTTCGGCCAGCAAGGGGAAGGCCCGCTGATAGTCGATGTTGTTCACCCAGCGGTCAATGACCGCCGCATCCCGCACGTCGCTGCGCAGGAAGAGGAGGTCTTTTTCGTCGAGTCCCCGGAAAAAAGCCAGCAGCTTTTCCCGGTCCTCCTTCACCATGGGCCGCAGAGTCACCCGGGTGCCGTCTTTGAGCACCCCTTCTTTGGAATAAGGCACCATCTTGCCCCCTCAGTTTGGATGTTACGGTTAGCAGTCAGCTTGCCACCACCAGGGTGAGATCCCCCTCACAGGTTCAACAGCTTCATCATGGCTGCGGGATAGCGTGGGCCCACAACCATGCCCCGGGGGGCCGCTTCCTCCAGGCGCTCCAGGTCGGCCCTGGTCAGGACGATTTATAGCGCCCCCAGGTTTTCTTTAAGATAGCCCCGCTTTTTCATGCCTCCATCCTCTTCACATCCCCTGGGCCAATCTCTCCGCCAGGAAAGGGGGCAGGCCCGCGTCCAGGATGCGGCGCTGGGCCCCGGCAATATCATAGGGCACGGACTTGAAATGGATGGAAAACTCCTCCCCGTCGAAAATGGCGTACGCGGCCTCCGGGTTGCCGTCCCGGGGCTGGCCCACGCTGCCGGGATTGATCAGGTAATGGGCGTCCCGGGCCAGAGCGACCTTGGGTTGTTTTATTTCCTTTAAAGCCACCGTGCCCCGGATATCCCGGATCCACAAGGCCCGGCGATGGGTATGTCCAAAAAAACAGACTCTCAATTTTGCCTGCTTGGCCATTTCTTTGAAGACCCGTTTCCCCTGAAAGTGATAGGCGATATAAGTGTCGGTGCTGGTGGGGGTGCCGTGGCAGGCGAGAAAACGTCCCCCCAGCTCCTGGGTCAAGGGCATGGCCTCCAAGAATTTCCGCAGCCCCGGGTGAATCTGCTCCCGGGACCACAACAAGGCTTGGTGGGCGATGATATTGAAGTGCTCGGCCCGCTCCGGCTCCAGCAGGGCCAGGTCGTGGTTCCCGGCCAGATTAACCAGGTGCGGGGTTTGCAGAATCAGTTCCAGACATTCGTTGGGACTGGCGTTATAACCCACCAGGTCCCCCAGGTTGAGGACGGCCTCCACCTCCTCCCCGCGGATGGCCGCGAGTACGCTCTCCAGGGCCTCCAAATTGCTATGGATATCGGCGATGATGGCCAGACGCATATTAAAAACAGGTTTTCGGTTTTCGGTTTACTGTTTTCTGCGAAAAACGGTAATCAACGGATGGTATTCGCTAATAGCCTCTTTCTTCTAAATTACTTTATATCATGGGTTCGAGCCAGATAGAATCACTGAAGAATTTAACAGAAAACAGAAAACAGAAAACCATCTTCCCTCGCCTTCCTTGACCATTCCCCGGGATTCTGGTACTTTTGCCCCACCTTATCATGGAACCCGGCTATTTAGTAGAATTCTTCGACCAGAGACGCATCCTCTGCGGGATCATCCTGGAGCTGAAGGGGGAGCGCTTACATGTCCTGGCCCAGACCAACCGGGAGATGACCCTGGCCCGGAAACGGGTGCTCCATGCCTGCCCCAGCCCCCTTTCTCCCCAACTCCCCCGGCAGCAACTCCTGGCCCACCTGGAGGAAACCGCCCGCAAACGGGAGGCCTTAAAGGACTCCATCCGCCTGGAAGAAATCTGGGAACTGCTGGCCCAGGAGGCCCAGGCCTTGAGCGGGGCGGAGATGGCCGACCTCTGGTTTGCCGGGGAAGCCACTGCCGATCAAAAGGCGGCCCTGGAGAGGGCCTTGTTGGCGGATCGCTTCCTCTTTAAATATAAAGACGACCTCTGGGCGCCCAATCCCCCGGAGACGGTGGCCAGCCTCCAGGAACAGTGGCAGCGGGAGCAGGAGCGCCTCCGGGAAATGGAGGCCGCGGCCGCCTGGCTCCGGGCCCTGTGGGACGGGGAAAAGGCCCCGGAGCCCCAGGGCAAAGGGCAGCTACTGGAGCTTTTACGGAACATGGCCGTATGGGGACCCGAGGCCCCGGACTATGCCCAGGGGAAGGCCTACCTGGAAAAGGCCCGCCTCACCGCGCCGGACGCGCCCTTTCTTCTCCTGGTGCGCCTGGGGGTCTTCCAGGAAGACGAAAACCTGGACCTCCACCGCCTGGAGGTGCCCCGGGAATTCCCGGGGGAGACCCGGGATCAGGCCCTTAATCTCTGCCGCCGTCCCCCGCCGGACCCTTATGTCGCCCAGCGCCTGGACCTCACCGCCTGGCCCTGTTTTACCATCGACGGAGAGCGCACCCGGGATTTCGACGACGCCCTCAGCCTGGAAGAAGTGCCGGCAGGCTGGCGCCTGGGAGTGCATATCGCGGATGTATCCTCCCTGGTGGCGCCGGACACCCTCCTGGACCAGGAGGCCCAGGAGCGGTCCACCTCCATCTACCTGCCGGAACACCGCCTGCCTATGCTGCCGGAGGAGATCTCGGAGGACGTGCTCAGTCTCCTGGCCAGCCAGGAACGCCCGGCCCTGAGCTTCCTGGTCACCCTCAGCCCGGCGGCGGAAATCCTCGACTGGGAAATCCGTCCCAGCCGCATCCGGGTCCAGCAGCGGCTGACCTACCAGGAAGTGGACCTGCTTTTGCCCCAAGATCCGCAACTCACCAACCTTTCCCGGTTGACCACTCTCCTCAAGGAGCGCCGCCTGGCCCAGGGGGGCTATGAGCTGAAGCTCCCCGAGGTGTGGGTGGCCTTCACCCCCCAGGGGGAGATTCAGGTAACCGTGGAGGACCAGGAGACTCCGGCCCGCTCCCTGGTGGCGGAGGCCATGGTCCTGGCCAACTGGCTGGCGGCCCGGTTCCTGGCGGAGCAAAAGGTGCCCGCGATTTTCCGCAGCCAGCCCGAGCCCCGGGAAGCCATCAACCGGGAGGAACCCAAGGGCCTCCTGGAACTCTACCGGGACCGCCGCCGCTTGAGCCGGGTGGTCATGGACCTTACGCCCCAGCCCCATTGGGGCTTGGGATTGGCGCACTACACCCTGGCCACTTCCCCCATCCGCCGCTACCTGGACCTGGTGATCCACCGGCAGCTTTTGGCCCATGTATGCGCGGCCCCCTTACCCTATAATCCCGAAGAGCTGGGACGGATTCTCACCGCCATCGAGCCGGCCATGAGACGGGCCGGCCTCCTCAAGACCCGGCGCCTGCGCTATTGGCTGCTGAAATACCTGGCCGCCCGGGTGGGGCAGAAAAAAGAGGCCCTGGTCCTGGAAGCCCTGCCCCACCGCTACCGCCTCCTCTTTGCCGATATCCTCCTGGAAGTCTTCCTGCCCGCGCCCGCCACCTTGACCCTCACCCCCGGGGACCTGGTCCTGGTGCGCCTGGATCGAGTGTTGCCGAGGGAAGACCAAATAAAGATCTCTTTGGCGTAAAAAGATTCTCACCCAAAGACGCCAAGGCCCAAGATGTAGGGTGGGCATGGCCCACCAATAAAAAGGTGGGCCATGCCCACCCTACATTTTCCTGACTCCAGCAGACCCGGCCCCAAGGCTGTGTGGACCTTATACGCGGCATCAACAATGAGCCGGGCAACCTCATTTTTCTTTATTCTCTTGCTCTTGCGCCTTTGCGCCTTGGCGTGAGATATTCTTATCCGGCTCCCCCAAAAACCCGGGCGAAGATGGCGGGCACGTGCTGGAAATAGCGCTTCAGGTCGAAGATGGCGGCTATTTCCTCCGAGGACAGGTGCTGGCTGATCTCCGGGTCGTCCTTAACCCGCTGGGCGAATTCCCCCCCCTCCTGCCAGACCAGCATGGCCGGCCCCTGCACCAGGCGGTAGGCCGCGTCCCGTTGCAGCCCTTTCTTGATGAGGGCCAGGAGCAGGCCCTGGGAGAAGACGAGGCCGTGGGTGAGGTTCAGGTTTCTGGCCATATTCTCCGGATAGACCTGGAGGTTCTTGACCATACGGGTGAGGCGGCCCAGCATGAAGTCCAGGAGAATGGCGCTGTCCGGGGCGATGATCCGCTCCACCGAGGAGTGGCTGATGTCCCGTTCATGCCAGAGGGCCGCGTTCTCCAGGGCCGCCAGGGCATTGGCCCTAAGCAGGCGGGCCAGGCCGCAGAGGTTCTCCGAAAGGATGGGGTTGCGCTTGTGGGGCATGGCCGAAGAGCCCTTTTGCCCGGCCGCGAAGCTTTCTTCCGCCTCCCGCACCTCGGTGCGCTGCAGGTGGCGGATCTCCAGGGCGATCTTTTCCACGCCGGTCCCCACCAGGGCCAGGGTGGCAAAGAATTCGGCGTGGCGGTCCCGTTGGATGACCTGCGTGGAGATGGCCGCGGGCTCCAGGCCCAGGAGGTCGCAGGCCGTGGCCTCCACTTCCGGGGGCAGGTGGGCGAAGGTGCCCACCGCGCCGGAGAGTTTGCCCACGGCCACGGCCTTCTGGGCTTGCAGCAGCCGCTCCCGGTGGCGCTGAAATTCTGCGTACCAGAGCGCGAATTTCAGGCCCAGGGTGATGGGTTCCGCATGCACCCCGTGGGTGCGGCCCACCATCACCAGGTCTTTATGGGCGTAGGCTTGGTCCTTGAGCACCGCCAAAAGCTCATCCACGTCGGCGATGAGCAGGTCCCCGGACTCCTTCAGGCGCAGGCCCAAGGCGGTGTCCAGGACGTCCGAGGAGGTGAGGCCGAAATGGAAGTAGCGGCCGTCCTCCCCCAGGCACTGGGAGACCTGGTCCACGAACGCGGCCACGTCGTGGTGGGTCTTCTTTTCGATCTCCAGGATGGCCTCCACGTCGCAGACGGCCCCGGAGCGGGCCCGGGCCGGGACGTCCTTGGGGATGACGCCGTGCTCGGCCATGGCCTCCATGGCGGCCAACTCCACTTTGAGCCAGGTGGCGAATTTATGCTCTTCGGACCAGATGCGGGCCATGGCCTCGCGGCTGTAACGGGGGATCATATTGGTCACCTCTTACATCAAAATTGATCTAGATGGTCCGGTATTCTTAAGAAATGGCTTTACCGGGTTCGGTCAGGGATTTAAGATGAATACCCGGTGATTATAAACGGAAGGCTCTGGGAAGAGAAGAAAATATGCGGGTTGGAGAGGGGGCGCGGGGGGCCGGTAGGGCAGGCGTCCCCACCTGCCGTCCGCTCCCTGGCCCCTCCCCCCATCAACCCTTTCTCAAAAGGTGAACCATGCCCGATTGGGGAGAAATCTTTGCCGCGCCGGAGATGCAGCGCCTTAAGCCCAATCCGGAGTTTCTGGCGATTCTGCCGGAGGTGCAGGCCGCGGGCTACCGCCGGGTCCTGGACGCGGGCTGCGGCGCGGGGCGGCATCTGCTGCCCCTGGCTCAAGAAGGGTTTGAGGTCTGGGGGGTGGACCGGGAACTGACGGTCCTGGAGGCCTTGCAGAAAAAGCTCAGGGCCTCAGAGATACCGGCTTCTTTGGTGCTGGCGGACCTGGGCCGTTTGCCGTTTCCCGGCCCCTCTTTTCAAGGGGTGGTGTCCATCAACGTCATCAACCACGGTTATACCCGGACCTTCCAGAATTATTGCCGGGAGCTGGACCGGGTCCTGGCCCCTGGAGGGCACCTGTTCATCTACGTCTCTCCCCGGGAATTCGGGGACCTGGTGCGGCGGCCCCAGACCCGGGAACTGGAGCCCGGCACCCTGGTGGAGATCGACACCCCGGACGGCGAGATGATCCACCATTTCCCCACCCCGGAAGAAATCCAGGGGCAATTTCCCGGCTACCGCGTTCTGCGGGGAGAGACCATCGCCGCGCCCATCCCCTTCATGGGCGGGGTGGAAATGCCCCAATACGTCTTTTGGGCCCGGAAGTAGGGACGCAACAAAGGCAAGGGTGGACATGCGGGGTCACCCCGGCATTTGTCACCTTTTCCAGCGCCTTGTTTTTATGGTTTTTTTTCCCCCTTTAGAAAAGGGCGGGGCAGAGCCGCAGTTCACTCCCCTTGTAGGGGGCAGGGTTAGGGTGGGAGTGTTGTCTTCCGGGAGGTTCAGGGCAGGCCCCCCTCACCCCGACCCTCTCCCCCCGCTGGGGGGAAAGATGGGGCCGGTGAACTTATCAGGGCAGTAAAAAATCAAAAAAACAGGGGCGGGCGCCATCCCCGCCCCTGCTGCCTTGCTTTTAGTTTTCCAGCGCCTTACCGCTTGTTACTATCGTTTCAGGGCCAGCGTCTCTTCCATCAGGGTGTCGCTGGTGGTGATGATCCTCGAGTTGGCCTGGAAGGCCCGCTGGTAGATGATCATGTGCACGAACTGCTCCCCCAGGTCCACGTTGGACTGCTCCAGGGAGTTGGAGGTGATGGAGCCCAGGCCGTTGGTGCTGGGCGCGCCGGTGAGGGCCACCCCGGAATCCTGGGTTTCGGTGTAGAGGTTGGACCCTTCCCGGGCCAGCTTGGTGGGAGAGTTGAACCGGGCCAGGGTGAGCTGGTAGAGGGGGGTGATCTGGCCGTTGGAATAGGTGCCGGTGATGATCCCTTCGTTATTGATGGAGACCCCTTCCAGGTAACCGGGGCCGTAGCCGTCCTGGGAGGCGTAATTGGTCACCGAGGACGCGGCGTACTGGGTGGTGCTGCCGCCGCTGGTTCCTTTCATCTTCAGCTCGACAGTACCGGCCAGGGACATTGGCGGGCTGGTCAGGGCCAGATCATAGTCGCCGTCACTTGTCATAGCCCCCGAACTGTCAAATACTAGATCGGTAGAACCAGCACCGCTATGGTTGGTAATGGTGATCGCGTAGGTTCCATCAAGGGTGCCTGTGACTTCCCAAGTATTGGCCAAGGTGGCGCTTTTAGTGAAGGTCATATTCACGGTATGGCTGTTACCCTGGGAATCGTAAACGGCCAGGGCGGAGGAATAGGAATCAGGGGGAGTTAGAGTGCCGTCGGCGTTGGAGTCCAGGTTGAGGACCATCTCCAAATTCTCTGTGGGCTGGGGAGGGCTGTAATTCTGGGAGATGACGATATCCGTGTCCGTGCCGCTGGCGCTGCCGTTGACCATCTGCTTGCCCTGGACCCGGTAGCCGTGGGCGTTGACCAGGTAGCCGTCCTTGTTCAGGGAGAAATTGCCGTCCCGGGTGTAATAGACCGCACCGGTATTGGTCTCCTTGACGATGAGGAAGCCGGTGCCGGTGATGGCCACGTCCACGGAGTCGGCGCTGGTCTCCAGGGACCCCTGGGAGAAGATGGGGGTGATTTGGGAGATGCGGACGCCCCGGCCCTCCTGCCCGGGCCCGGAACCGGTGGACACCGTCTGGGCCATCAAATCCTCGAAATTTACCTGGCTGTACTTGAAGCCGGTGGTGCTGAGGTTGGCGATGTTGTCCCCAATCACCCCCATGGCCTCGCCGAAGCTGCTGAGGCCGGTTAAGCCGGTGTACATGGCGCTGGAAATAGACATGGTTTGGCCCCCTCCAAAGGCCTGGGTACGGGGCCGCCGCCGGGCGGCCCCGGGTCGTTGTTTAAGATTCTTCCACGGAAACGATGTTGTCCAGGGTAGTCAGACGGCCGTTGATTTTCAGATAAACGTTGTCCGAATCCTGGAGCACTTCCTCCACTACGCCGGTAACCAGGGTGGCGGTGGTTACTGAATTTCCCTTGGCGTCCACCGCATTCACCGAGAAGGAATACGTGCCGTCGGCCGCTTGGTTGCCGTTGCTGTCCTTGCCGTCCCAGGAGATCTCGCAGTTGCCCGCGCCTTGGGACCCCAGGTCCATGGTCCGCACCAGGGCGCCGCTGCTGTTGTAGATTTTAACCGTGACCTTGTTCGCGGCCGATCCCAGGGCGCAGGACATCTCGCCGGGGGTGCCGCTGCTGACCGTGAAGACGTTCCCCTGGGCCGTCACGTTCTTGCCCAGGAGAGCCACTCCCTGGCCGATCTTTTGGCTGCCCTGCAGGGAGGCGATGGTGGTGTTGAAATCATCCAGTTTCGAGTTGACGTTGATGAGCTGCTCCAGGGAGCTGAATTGGGCCAGTTGGGCCACAAAGTCCTTGGGATCCGCCGGGCTCAAGGGATCCTGATACTGCAATTGGGTGGTCAGGAGCTTGAGAAAATCTTCCTTGCCCATGTTGATGCTGCTGCTGGCGAGGGAACTGGAGCTCGAGCTGGAACTGCTGCTTGACGAACTGGTGGTGCCGCTGGTGGTGGTGGGGATGCTGGAAATGTCGACGGAATAGGTGGTGGCCATGGCCTTAATCCTCTAGAAGGTTAATCATGCAAAACAATCAATGCCTCCGGCAATGGCTCTTCCGGCCCATTGCCGCTGTGGGGTGGGAGGTCTTTCCCACTTGTCAGGATCCTTTTTGCCGGTTTCCTTCTGGTCCCCGGGATTCTGGGAAAAGTTCAGGGTATACTGCCCCTGGGACTGATCCTGGTGGTGGAACTGAAACTGGGTCAGGATCAGGCCTTGCTGGTTCAGGGCCTGGGCCAGCTGCTGCACCCCGGCCGCGGCTGCTTCCGCGACCGCGGAATGGCTGGTGATGGCGGTGACCTCCACTGTCTGGCCCCTAAGACTCAGGGTCAGGTCGAGTTTACCCAGGTCCGGGGGATTGAGGGTTAAAGAGACCTGGTTCTCCCCGGGACGGAGATTTCCTAAAATCCCGGATTGGACCTGGGACCACAGGGCTTCCCGGGCTTCGGGAGTCAGGTAGGAATTGGCAAAGGTCTGATTGCCGGCAGCCACCTGGGCCCCGGCATGGTCTGGGCTCTGGGCCCCGGCCAGGTTTGCCGCCTGGACCCCGGGAAGGTCTGCCGCCTGGGGGCTATTGCTGTTAAAGCTGGCCAAATAACTATCCAGGTCGGCAGTCCCGGTATTCTGTTGGGCACCCCCACCTAGGTTGCCTGTCTGCGCCTGGGGGAGGGAGCCCAAGTTCTTCCCCAAATTGCCATGGCCGCCCCCTTTGCCCTGGCCCGCTTCCATCTGCTGCAACAGGGGCACTTGGCGGACCCTGAGGCTGCCCGGCAGATAGAGGGGTTTGGGGCTCTCCTCCCCTTGGGGAGTGGAGGTGGGGGCCATCTGGGCCAGGGTGGCCTGCAATTCCCCCCGGGTGATGGGGGTGGGACCGGAAGTCAAGGTCTGGACCAATTCCGGGTCCATGCCCGCCTGGGTCAAAAGCTGCCGCCATTTTGCCAGGTCTGTGCCTCCATTCAGAAGCGGCATGGAATTACTGACCTTATTCGAGGTCGCGGCCTCGGGGTTAGCAGCCCCGGAGGACGATTGGCCACTTTGCTGGATGAGTTCCCATACCTGGGACAGGGGAATGCCGTTGGGAAAATTTTGCTGGTTCAGGCCAGTCAAGGACTCCCCCGGCACCCCCAACTTCTGCAATTCCAGGCGCAGATCCCCCAGGGCCTGGGGCGGCAGGGTCAGACTTTCCCAGAGGCTTTGGTAATCGGGCTGACCGGTAAGGTTCTGGACCGCGGTAAGTTGGGAGCCGGAGGCCGCCAGGGTCTCCTTCAAAGTGGTTTGCACGCCTTTTAGCCAGGCAGCCTGCACTTGGGCGGCAGTGAGGCCTTGTTCCTGAACCTGGGGCGAATTTAAAAGGTTTTCCACCAGCTTCGGGGGAATGCCGGCCTTGAGGAGAAAGTCCTGCACTTGGGAGACGCGGTCCGGGGTCACTTTCAGGGCCTGTCCCGGCTGCTGGTTCAAGAGCTCCGTCAAGGCTTTCAAGGCCGGAGGCATATCCAATTCCACCGTGGCCTTGGTCAGCTGGGAGTTGGCTGTCTGGGCCACCTGGGCCGTCAGTGGTTGCTGGGAGTTTTTTGTCTGGGCCACCTGTGCCGCCAGCGGCTGCTGGGAGGTTTTTGTCTGGGCCACCTGTGCCGCCAGCGGCTGCTGGGAGGTTTTTGTCTGGGCCTCCTGGGCCAACTGGGCCACCTGGGCCGCCAGGGCCTTCTGGGAGGTGTCCTGGCAGGCCTCCTGCCAGGCGGCCTGCACATCCTGGGCGGTCAAGCCCTTGGTCTGAAAAGTGTCAGAATTGAGCAGGCGATCCACCTGGGCGGCGGGAAGTCCGGCCTGCTGGAGAAAGGCCTTCAACTCCTGGATTTGCTCTGGGGACACCTTCAGGGATTGCCCCGGCTGCTGGTGCAAGAATTCCATCAACCGTTTCAGGAGCGCGGGCATCTCGGTGTTGGGCTGGACCACGGCGGCCGCCAGCGTCGAGCTATCCCCGGTGGTTTTTCCGGTCAAGCGGTTGAGCCCGGACTGGACTTCCGCCTGCAAAAGGGAGCTCTTGCTGCGCATTTCTTTGATTAAGGCCCCCCGTGTGGATTCCCATTTGGACCGGTCGTTGATCACGGAGGAAGTGGAGGAAGATGCCGCGGGCTTGGCCTGGAGGAGTTGCGACTTCAAATTGGAGCGGGTTGCGGACCGGGAAGAGGAGCTGCCATAACCCCGGGAGGATATCCGGGACTGGAGCATGGACTGAAACTGGTCCTGATTAGGGTATCCCTGGGCCCGTGTGGCCGTCTGGGACTTCAGATTCAGAATCGGGGGGGTAACGCCGGTTGCCTGCATGCCTCCTCCTGGGCGCAGAATTCAAGTCTGCCCGTAGGGGAAGCAAGGGCTGTGCCATTTGCAAGTTAAAGGATTATCCAAGAAAATTCGAGTTCTGATGAAAATCCAGGGGCTGGAAACCGGCAAAATCCGCCCTTTGTGGCGGCAAAAAATGCCGCTTAAGGAAGGTTTTGAGTTTTCAGTTCTCGGTCTTTGGTTAAAAGGGTAAAGATTGTCAATAAGTTACCTGGCAAATGGCTATTATTTGCCAAGGGAAATGGTATAATCCTAAGAAAATTTGCAGAAACCAGGACAATGAAACCTAGAGTTACCAGAGCCATCCATATCGGGCCGGTGCAGGTGGGGGGCGGAGCCCCGGTGGTGGTCCAGTCCATGACCAACACCGATACCCGCCAGGTGGGGGCGACGCTGGCCCAGATCCAGCGCCTGGCGGCCGCGGGCTGCGAAGTGGTGCGTCTGGCCGTGCCGGATCAAAAGGCGGCCCGGGCCTTCGGGGAGATCAAGGCGGCCAGCACCGTGCCCCTGATTGCCGACATCCACTTCAACCATCGCCTGGCCCTGGCGGCCCTGGACCAGGGGGCCGATGCCATCCGCATCAATCCCGGCAACCTGGGGGGCATACAAAAAACCCGCCAGGTGGTCAAGGCCTGCCGGGAGAAAGGCGTGTCCCTGCGCCTGGGGGTGAATGCCGGGTCCCTGGAGGCGGACCTGCTGGCCCGGTACGGGGCGCCCACCGCCGAGGCCCTGGCGGCCAGCGCCCTCAGGTGGGTGCGGCAGTTTGAGGATTGGGGCTTCCATGATTTTAAGATTTCCCTGAAATCCTCCGATGTTTTGGTCACCGTGGCGGCTTACCAGGAATTGGCCCCCCAGGTGGACTATCCTTTCCACCTGGGGGTCACCGAGGCCGGGGGCCTCATCGCCGGCACGGTGAAATCCGCGTTGGGCATCGGCCTGCTCCTGGCTGCGGGCGTCGGCGACACCCTGCGGGTCTCTTTGACCCGGGACCCGGTGGAAGAAGTGCGGGTGGCTTACGAGATCCTCCGGGCCCTGCACCTGAGGGAGCGGGGGGTGGAACTCATTTCCTGCCCCACCTGCGGCCGCTGCGGCATCAATCTCTTCCACCTGGCCGAAGAGGCGGAACGCCGCCTCCTGAATATCGTCACCCCCCTGAAGGTGGCCATCATGGGCTGCGTGGTCAACGGCCCCGGGGAGGCCCGGGAGGCGGATGTGGGCATCGCCGGGGGCAAAAAGGTGGGGGTGCTTTTTAAGAAAGGGCAACTGGTGCGCAAGGTCCCGGAGAAGGAACTGCTGGCCGCGCTCCTTAAAGAGGTGGAGGCCCTCACCGGAGAAAAGGTGGGTGAGGTTTAGGATATTAAGGTAATAATAGAAAGCATAATTTTAAGCATTAAACAGTATTCCCTATCTCTAAGATTTTCCCTGCCAATTGAGTGTCACCGGCTGACCGCCGTCCTTTAATTTTTATTTCAGGAATTTGGAACAATTACCGAAATAATCTAGGAAGTTGGAGAATTATCCTGCGGCAGGGTTTTGTTGGGAATAAGGTAAGGTTGTAAAAAAATTCTTGACAAACGGCTTTAAAGTTCTTAATCGAGAAGTTAAATACCCTAATCAGGCGGGGGAGCAGCAATGAAAATTATGGGCCCAATCTTATTGATGGTTTTGTTGTTGGCAGGATGCGCTACTTATCAACATTCTGAATACATCGATACCGATCAACTCAATGGCTATGCTTCCGGGAAATATACCAACAGCAGTTCCGGCCCCTCCGGCACCTTTGCCATCGCCGGCGGCGGCGGGGGTATCGGCACGGGCGGGAACTCGGGTTTCGGCGCCGGCGCCCTGACCATTAATTCCAGCCCTCCGCAAATAACCCCCTATAATTTTGCCAGGGCGGTGGCCATGATCAATTACAGCAAGAAATTAAAATCGGTCAAATATGATGAAACCGGGGGCATCATCGAGTACGAGTTCGACCAAGCGCCTTTGCCCGGGAGAAGCAGCTCCGCCGCGGTTTCCCGTCAACCCCGGCTCCCTTCTTCTTTTGGTTACCAACCCGTGGAATAAAGGGGGGGGTATGGGAAAAAAGATATTTTGCTTAATTATCATAACTGGTTTGGCGTTTGGCTGTGGGGCCAGTGTGCGGGAAGGAGTGCCGCTTACCTCTTCCGCTCAATATGATAATCCCATCGCCGCCCTGGGTGGCGATAACGCCCTGGCTTTTAATCCCCAGGAGGATGTGGAGGCGGCCTTACCGGATATGCGTGATCTGCCCATCCCCGCGAGCTTGAAGAAGGGGAAGCAGGTCCGCCTTTATACCGGCATCATTAAAAATAAGACCAGGTATGACGTGGAGGTCCCTTCAGGCAACAGCGACGCTACTTTGATCATCCCGGCCAGAGGCTGGATAGAATATAACTCCTGGGTGCCCAGGTTCGATCTTACCGCTTATCGGGACGGCAAGCCCTTTTATTGCATGAAAATCTTTGCCAACCCCAAAAGCTATCCCTTCATGTGCCAAAAATACGATTTCATGGTGGAAATCGTGAAGGCAGAGCCGAAGGCCAAGAGAAAGTTGAAAAGGGCGATAAAGAAGAGGAAACAGGCGGCCCAAAAGGAGGGAGCGGCAGGGATAGGGTAGGGAGCGACGTTTTTTCCTGTCCCTGACTCGTTGCGGATTTACAGGGGAAAGCCGGAGTTCGCCGGCTTTCCCCTCTTTTTTGCTCAGAAGTCGGGATATCTTGCCGGGGAAGTCGAGGTTTCTGACCCCGACTTCCCCGGCCTAAAAAATAGAGGGGGCTGGGAGGGGATTTTGAGGGGAGTGCGGGGGAGCCACTGCTCCCCCGGCTCTCCCCTCAACTTTCTCTTCCTAAACCGGCCGGGTCACCGGGCGGGTGAGGTTTTCCTGGATATTCAGGTAGACTTCGGAGTAAGTCAGGCGGTCCTGGCTCCAGGCATAAAAGGCGTTGAGCATCATGGCGGCCACCATGAGGTTGGTGAAGAGGAGTTGGGGGGCACCCGCGGCCATGAGTTCTTCACAGGAGAGGTCCGCGGGGTGCCGGTCCTGGGGCTGGGCGATCTCCGGGTGGTAGCGGCTCAAGGAGGGGGTGAGGTCCAGGCCCTGCCGCCGCGCGAAAACCTGGACGTTGCCGTCCACAAAATCATTGCCCCCGGAAATGAGGGTGATTTCGGCTAGGGTGGCGGCATGATCGCTCACCAGCTTGCGGCTGGCGTGATTGTCCACCATCAGGAAGACCACCTCCCCGGCCCGGATAAGGCGGGAGACGTTGGCCCCGGTGACAAACTCCGGCACGGACCGGAGAGACAGATTTTCGAACTCCTGGGCCAGTTCCTGGGCCTTCACCTCCGCCTTGTTCCCCAGACGGCTGAAGGACTGGCGGGAGGCGTTGGCCCGCTCGAAGCGGTCACCGTCGATGAGGGTGATCCGGGCCTTTTCCCTGGAATACTGCAAATAGCGGCAGAGAAAAGGCAGCAAGGCGCAGCCGATGCCGCCGATGCCCACAGCTTTGATTTCCAGCATAAAGTCTCCCAGAGAGGTCCTTAGATGGAAGGGGCTAAAAGCTTTCAGCTATCAGCTTTCAGCAAAGAAAAAAACTTAAATACCATATTTAAGCTGAAAGCTGAAGGCTGACAGCTGCAAGCATACTTCTCACGTCCCAAATTCGATGGGCCGGGGCAGGGGGGTGACTTTGCTCTCCACCTCTTGGGCCCAGTCTTCTTTAGGCGGCGCCTGCCCCCAGGGGATGGGGTAGGGGGTGAAGAGGCGCTCCGGGGGGATCTGGCCCCGGAGGCCCTGGACCACCACGGAACAGGAGATGGTCAGCTCCGCGTCGATGTTCCCCAGGGTAATGTGAAAACCGTCCTCATGGCGTTCGTCATTCTCATCCCTTTCGGAGTGGAAGGCCTCCACCCCTGCGTGGCTGTGGATGGTGCCCAGGCGGGTGAGGTCGGCGGGGAATTCCTTGACTTCGTAGTCGCAATGGCCGCCCCCCACGGTTTGGTGGGGAACGACCAATTCATAGGCCCGGGTGGCCTGCCGCCAGGCCAGCAGGACCACGGCCTCGCTTTTATAGCGGGAGTAGACCGCCTGGAAAAAGGCCAGGGACTGGAGGAGCAGGGCCCCGGGCAGCGGGGGGGCGGTGAGGCGCACTTCCGGCTCTTGTCCCTCAAGCCAGGGGATACCCCGGGCGGGCACCGCAGCCGTAAAGAAAGGAGTACTCTTCACCAAGAAAAGACCGTCTTGAGTGAGGAGGTAATAGATGGGGTCGTTAGGGGGCGTAAAATCCTGGTCTTTCAGGTAGATAGGCAGCATAATCAGTGGCCAGTTGTCAGATAACAATAATCCAGTCAGTGACCACTTCCTGGGGTTTGGAATAGTTGGCCGAGGTCTGGGAGCGGTAAAATCCCACCCCCATGTTTTCTCTCCCTGCCCTCATAAACATCTATTCAAGAGACTTCATTATTACCTAATTCTTTAACAGAAAACAGAAAACCGTACTACAGCGTGGGGGCGATGAACACCAGCAGCCGCACGCGGGTGAGGGCCCGCAGGCCGTGGGGTTCGGAGACCGGCATAATCTGCAGGGTGCCGGTCTTGGCCGGGATTTCCTCGGGGCCGCCGGTAAAGACCCCTTCTCCTTCCAGGATCAGGAGGGTTACTTCCGAGTCGGCGTTATGGGAGTGCACCGGCAGTTCCTGGCCAGGCTCAAAATTGAAGGTGAGGAGCCGCAGGTTGGGAGAATCGAAGAGCAGTTCCCGATAAGGTTTATCTGCGGTGAACTTGGCTGTTTCCGGTAAATTGAATAATTTCATGCCGCCTCCTTCCCCTGGGGGGCAAATCCGGAATTATAAGTCATTGCCAAACCTCAATTTCCCCGCAACTGCCATTCTGAGCGCAGGGAAGAATCTCGCATTCCCAAGGCGTTGAGATCCTTCACCGCTTTCAGAATGATGGAGAAAAAGGTTTTGCCCTAGCTTTTAACGCAGGTCGCGGCCGCCCCGCGACGATGGTGAAGATAATAGATTTCTTAAAAAACTTTGTCAATCAAGGAAACTGCCCGCCCATAAAAACCTTTCTTGCTAAATCTTCGGAATCCTGGGAAAATATCGGTATCTCGGAAATAGGAAGGTCATCAGGGTGACCCCACGCATTATCCTCGCCGGAGAGGCGTCCGCCGCAGCCCGGGAATTGGCCGGGATCCTGGCCGGGAACGGCTACGAAGTAACTTTTTCTTCTCTGGAGCAAGTGCTGGGGGAGGGCCTGAGGCCGGACCTGTTAATCATTTTGGATGAATCCCCGGAAGCGTATGACGCGGTCCACCGGTTTAAGTCCCAGAAAGACTTTAAGGAAGTGCCCCTGATCGTCACCCTGGATCAGTTTGAAGCCGCGGCCGCGGCCCGGGCCCTGGAAAGCGGGGCGGACGAGTTTTTGGTGCAGCCTTTCCGGGCTCCAGAGGTCCTGGCCCGGGTGGCGGTGCTGCTGCGCCTCCAGGATGACCGGCGCCTGTTGGTGGCCTCCCAGGAAGAATTCAACCGCATCTTTCACCAGACTCCCCATCCCCTGTTTCTCTGTGACCGCCAGGGAGAGTCCTTTACCCTGAACCCCACCTTGGCCCGTCTCCTGGGCTACTCTACCAAAGGCAACGAGAAGCTGCCCCTGGCCACGGCCGATCTGCTCTACGGCCCGGGGGACCGGGAACGGCTGGACAAGATTCTGGCCCGGGAGGGAGAGGTGAAGCATGTCAAGGTGAATCTCAAGAGCCGGGAGGGAAGACCGGTGCCGGTGCTGCTCAATGACCTGACCTTGCCAGCTGCGGGGCCGGAGATGCACGGCTTCCAGGTGGCGCCGGTGGGTTCCCCTTCCCCTTTGAAAAAGGCCCTGAAGGGGTTGGTGGAGCATCTTCTCCCCAGCGCCCGGGATTACCTGGCCCTGCTGCAGTTGACCCCCCTGCTGGGGGGGCGTTATGAGAAGATCAAGAAATTGGGGCAGGGCAGCTTCGGGGAGGTGTGGCTGGTGGTGGATACCGAAGAGCTGGGCCCCCAGCGCCAGTTCGTGGCCAAGATTCCCTTTCTGAGGGCGGCGAACCCCAAATTCCGCAAGGAGGCCGCGATTTGCGAGAGGCTGGCCCCCCACCCCGGGGTGGTGGGTCTGGTGACCACCCTGGAGGAGGACGGCAAGCTGGTCTTGATCCAGGAATACGCGGCCGGGAAGACCCTGGCGGACATGTTGGGGGAGGAGCTGCCCCGGCCCCTGGTGGAGCGCATCGTCCTGCAACTGATCGAGGTGGTGGCCCATGCCCACCGGCACCAGGTGATGCACCGGGACATCAAGCCCAACAATATCATCATTCAGCCGGATGGGGTCTTGAAACTGCTGGATTTCGGAGCGGCCAAGATCTTGAAGGACAAAGACATCAGCGCCACGGTGGTGGGCTCTCGGCCTTTTATGGCCCCGGAGCAGATCATGGGGGAAAGCGAGCGCCGCAGCGACATCTGGGCCATCGGCGTGCTCATGTATCTGCTCTATACCGGGGACCTGCCCTTCTACAGCGAGGTTGAGAAACTTCTCATCGATCAGATCCTGGAGCAGGAACCCGTACCGCCCCGGGAGGAAAACCCGGAAATTCCTCCGCCTTTGGAGGAAATTATTCTGAAATGCCTGAAAAAAAAGGTGGGAGAACGCTATCCCCACGCCCTGGCCCTGAGGGATGACCTCTTGCGCCAGTTTCCCCACTACGGCACCCAGACCGGGAGGTGGCCGTGGATCCAGTAACCCACGTAGCCAGCGGCTTGCTGCTGTCCCAGCTGATTCCTGCGCCCTCCCGGTGGTGGGCCGCGCTGGCCGGGGTGATCCTTTCAGTGCTGCCGGACCTGGATTATTTTCTGGGGATGAGTGACCGGCTGGCTTATATCCGCTACCACCGGGCCTTCACCCACTCCTTGCTGGCCGTGCCGCTGTGGGCCCTGCTGGTGGCCGGAGTGGGCCGGGTCCTGGGGGGCCCCCGCTGGTTTCAACCCTTGCTGCTCTTGGGGCTGGCGGTTCTGGCCGTACACCTGCTTCTGGACCTGGCCACCTCTTACGGCACGCAACTCTTCAGTCCTTTTTCCCGGCGCAAGTTCACCCTGGACCTGGTCTTCATCATCGACCCCTATATGACCGGCATGTTGGCGGCCGGGGCCCTGGCCGCGCTCATTTCTCCGGCTTGGGGGCGAAAAGTGGGCATGGTCTGTCTGGTTGCCGCGGGATTCTACCTCTTTATTTGCGGCTACTACCACCATCAGGCCCTCTCCCTGGCCCGGCAGGTTTTTAATACCGAAACCCGGGCCGGGGCCACGGTGGCCGCGTTGCCCCAGCCTTTCTCCTGCCGCCGCTGGCAGCTGATCGCCGCGCAACCCCGGGAAATCAAGCAGGCCCTGGTGGAATTGCCCTATCTGGCGCCATCGCGGCTGCATGGCAGCATCAGGGAGGTCCAGGAGGCGGCCGCCAACATCCCCTGTCCCCGGGTGCCTGCCGGGGGCTACCAGCCGCCGGAGAGCCTGATCATCCAGGATTGGCGGGCCGCGCCCGGAGCGCTGCCGGTCTTTGGCCCGGAAGCCCGGCGGCTGTTGGATATCTATCTGGATTTCGCCCGCTTCCCCTTGCTGGCCCGGGCTGAAAGCCAGTCTGCGGACCTCCTCCTGGAATGGGTGGACCTGCGCTTCACCGTCCCGGGCCGGCCCTTTCCCTTTGTCTTGCAGATGCGCCTGGACGGGGAGGGGAATCTGCTGCAGGGAGAGATCGGCCGGTGCCAGGTGAGAAATGAATGAATGCGAATGCGGGTCTTAATTTGCCAGACTTGCTGCTTGAAGTTGGCATTTATTTATATTAAACTAGTCTCAGACTAGTTTAATGGAGCTAAATATGACGCAAATAGGGGCTTATGAGGCCAAAACCCGTCTGTCCCAATTGCTGGAGCAGGTGGCCCGGGGGGAAGAAATTATCATCACCAAGCATGGCGTCCCGGTGGCGGCCTTAACGCCTGTGCTTGGTTCCCGCCCACAGAATCCTCGAGAGGCCATAGCGGCCATCAAGACCTTCCGCCGGTCGCATCGGTTGGCTGGAATGTCAGTGCGGCAAATGATTGATGAAGGACGTCTTTAATGTCACTGTCCGCCATAGTATTGGATGCCTCCATGGCTTTGGCTTGGGCCTTTGAAGACGAAGGCAACGCTTACACCGATACGGTTCTGGAATCACTGGCCGAAGTCAAAGCCTTCGTGCCCGCCATCTGGCCCCTGGAAGTGGGCAACGCCCTCTTAGTCGCAGAACGGCGCGGGCGTCTCAATCAAGCAGCTACCGTGCAGTTTTTGGCTCTTCTCTGGCAGCTTCCCATCATGGTAGAGACGGAGAGACCGGAGCAGATGTTAGGAGAAACCCTGGCACTGGCGCGGGAGCATGGGCTTTCCACCTATGATGCCACCTATCTCCTCCTGGCCATGCGTCGCGGTTTTCCTTTGGCCACCACCGACGCAGGCCTGCGTCAGGCCGCTACCCGGGCGGGTGTGCCCCTGTTTCGGCAATAAGGTAGAGATTAATTGTCCCAGTCGTCGACCAACAATCTATTTTCCGGGATTCCCAGGGAAATCCCCCAAGAGATCATCGAAGTTCTCGTAAAAACATCGGATTTCCATCTGGAGCGCATCGTCTCCGCCGGCCAGGCCACGCCGCCGGGGGTGTGGTACGACCAGGAGACCCATGAATGGGTGCTGCTCCTGGCCGGCGCGGCCGCCCTGTTATTCGCGGGGGAGGACCGGGTCCGGACCCTCCACCCCGGGGACTATGTCCTCATCCCGGCCCATTGCCGCCACCGGGTGGAATGGACCGACCCGGAGCAAAAAACCGTGTGGCTGGCCCTGCATTTCCGGGAGAAAACCGAAAAGACGGCAACGACCGGGTGAGGGCGGGAAATGGCTCTTCATGGCCTTACCGTGGGAGCCAAAATCCCCCTAAATCCCCCTTTAATGAAAGGGGGACTTTAGAAAACCCCCCTTTTGTTTAAAGGGGGGTAGGGGGGATTTCTCAGGCCCGGGGGGTGAGAAATCCTTTTGATTCATGGATGTTTAATCGCTCGATTATCCTGGTTTTTTATTGGCTTGCTGCTTATATCATTGACGACTCCGGGATCCGCTGAACCCATGAACCGTGAAGCCATTCGGGCCAATTTGACCGCCCACCTCAAGTACCTCAGCGTCACCCTGGGGGACCGCTCCGTCTACCGGCCCGAAAATCTGCAGAAAGCTGAAGACTATGTCTTCGGCAATTTTCAGGAGATGGGCTACGCTCCCCGGCGCCAGACCTTCATCTATCAACGCCAGGAAGTGAGCAACGTCATCGCCGGGGACCAGTCCCCGGGGGGCTACTATATTCTGGGGGCCCATTTCGACACGGTGGCGGGCACCCCCGGCGCGGACGACAACGCCAGCGGCGTAGCTGTTCTCCTGGAAGTGGCCCGCCTGGCCCAGAACAAAAAACCGTCCCGGCCCTGGACCTTCATCGGCTTCACCACCGAGGAGCCCCCGGCGTTTTTCACCCCCTACATGGGCAGCCGGGTCTATGCCAAGAGGGCCCGGAAGAATCGGGAGAAGATCCTGGGCATGCTCTGCCTGGAAATGGTGGGCTACTACCGCCAGGAGCCGGGGAGCCAGCAACTGCTTTTCCCTCTGCAATTCATGGGTTATCCCACCACCGGCAATTTCATCGGCATGGTGAGCGACCGGCGCTCCAAACCGCTCCTGGAGAGGCTGGATCGGGCCGTCAAGCAGGGCTGCAATCTGCCCACGGTCACCCTGGCCGTGCCCCTGGGGGGGTATATCCTGCCGGACGTGCGCCTGAGCGACCACGCCAATTTCTGGGACGAAGGCTACCCCGCCATCATGCTCACGGACACCGCCTATCTGCGCAATCCCCACTACCACGGCCCCGGGGACGTCATGGAGAACCTGGACCTGGAGGCCATGACGGAACTGGTGCTGGGTTTGGCTAATTTTGTGGGCAGAGAAGGCAAATGAAAGTGAGCGGTGCTTTGTTTACCTTGGTTTTACCCCGGTCATCCACCAGAAGAGTGGGGGGCCAGAAGGGGAAAATCCTCGCTTTTAATTGACATTTCTGCTGAAAGATGCTAGATTTTTGACCCTCGACCCAGGGGTCATCCCGGTGTTGGACAATCAGGTGATGAACAACACCGCCCGCAGAATCATTACCTCAAATTATTGCATCATTACCTGGAATACGGCATGGCCAACCTTGCCAGGTAATCCAAACCTCCTCTTGTGGCCCCATCACCCACAATCCTACCCAGGGGCTGTTCAATGTTAGCAAATAAACACCACCACCCCGCGAATCAGGCAGCACGGTTGGCATGGCGACTCCGCCGCCAGTCGGCCGGCTGCGGCCGTAAGGCTTCGTCCAGCACCACCAAACTCTTTCTCTGGCAGGAGGACGGGAACATGAAAAGGATATGGTTGATTGTTGCTTTGCTGAGTGCGCTGCTGCTGGGCGCCACCCCGGTTCTGGCCCAAGACGGCTTTTATGTCATCGCCGGCGGCGGCAGCGTGGGGACCAAGATTACCAGCCTGCCTTACGAGATCAACTCGTCGGGTTTATATTGCCTGGCCCGGAATCTTACTTACTCTGGCACCACCGGCAATGCCATCACTGTAAATGTCAGCGACGTTACCCTAGACCTCATGGGCTTCAAACTGAGCGGACCGGGGAAGACCTCCGGCTCCAGTAATTTAATCTATATCGCTTCGGGGGTAAGTGACGTAGAAATCAGGAACGGCTCTGTTACCGACGCAGGCGGTTATGGCATTTATGGCCCAAGTCCTTATGGAGTTCGGGTCATCGGGCTGCGGGTCAGGGATGTTGGGAGCGCAGTTCAGTTGTTGGGATATAACCACCTGGTCATGGGCTGCACGGTCCTGAATAGCGCACAGGGAATATTCATCTGGCAAGGTTTGATAAAGGGCAACCAGGTATACAATATTGGTGGCATAGGTTTGAATACGAACAATGGCTCCACCGTATCCGGCAATGTGGTCAAATCCTGTGGTACAGATGGTATAGGTGCTGGTGCGGGCTCCTCAGTGCTGGACAATACAGTTATGGACAACGACGGATACGGGATCCTGACAGGTTATGGTGTCACCGTTAAGGGCAATACGTGCCGCGGCAATACTAAGGAAGGAATCAAAACCGGTAATGATTGCCTTATCACCAATAATTGCACCCAGGGGTTGACCGTCGGCAGCAACTGCTACGCGGTGTACAATCGCACGTATTAGGCCGGACTGGCATCCCCTGGTTCAGGGGAGACTTATACTGGTTGCCAAAAGTTTTTTCCGCCCCCCCTCACCCTAACCCTCTCCCCCCGCTGGGGGGAGAGGGGATAAGAGGAAAGAACTTTTGGCAA
>JAGVAH010000138.1 GCA_020060385.1 Syntrophobacterales bacterium
TGGCGGCCGGTGGGCGCGGACAACGTCAAGTTCTACCACGAGCTGCTGGGCTATCCCATCTCCAAGGTCAAAGAGTGGTACGACAAGGCCTGGATCTAAAAGGAGGAGACCGCTGTGTGTGATATCATCTGGTGCAAAAAAGACGTGGGCGGCAAGCCCTGCGATACCGTAAATTACCTGGATCCCTACTGCTTCTGGAACTGGAAGGGCACGGTCAACTGCGCCGAGTGCGGCACGGTCTATGCGATCCACATGATCCAGGGGCACATGTATATGGGGCCCGATGAACAGCCGGCGGGGACTAAGCCGGACACGAGCCCTCTCTACGCCGACAAACCCTTGGACGGCTATAGCTTCATCACCATGGGCACCGAAGGCCGGACCCGGCCCTTCCAATGCCTGCCCCGGCACATCTACCTGGGGGTGCCGGACATGGTGAAGTTCAGCATCCGGGGGAAGCCGCTGCGGGGCTGGCGCCCCCAGCCGCCTTCCGCGGGCATCGCCGGACAGTTCGGGTTCAACTGGGATTTAAAGAACCTGTCTCCGGAAGTCTATGCGGAATACAAGGAGAAGCTCGCCAAGGGCGAAGTGAAAGACTGGTAACCGGGACCCGGTGAATAAAGAGAAGGAGTGACTCATGATTGAAGCGAAAGGGTTAACCCCGCGTCAATTCCTGGACAAGGTCCTGGAGCCGGAGAAAGAATCGGACCATATCTGCTGGCAGTGTGAGTTCCTCAAACCGGTGATCAAAGGCTCCAGTTTTCCTCCGGCGGATATCATCGGCTGGTGCATGAAGATTCACTGGCCCTACTACTGGTGCGTGGCGGACTTCAACGTTGTGACCAAGTGCTACGCCTTTAAGCAGAAAGCCTAGCATGGAAGAAAACGTCCGCCGGGAACTCAACGCCCTGGAAGAGATGTTGCTCAACTGGAAGCGCAATTACCTGGAGTATGCCACCCCGGATGGCAACAACGACTTCCTGGTGGAAGAGTTCCAAGAGGAGATCACCAAATACGTCACCCCCTACCTCCGCCGGCTGTTTGAATGCGAATACCTCACCGAGATGGAGGTCGCGGAGTTCCGGGATAGTTGCTATAGCCAGGTGGATGATCTGCGGCGCTTGATCCAGGAAGTGGAGACGCCGCCGGCGAAGCCGGGGGTATGGCAAAAAATGATCCTCAAAACCAAAGTGATTTGGCAAGAGTAGGGGCGCTTTTTCCACCTGGGTCTGCCTCCCTTAACCAGGCCGGGGTATGGCTCAGGTGGGAAACCACCCTCATGCGATTTCAGCGAAAAGGAGAGCACGTATGCCAGCAAGAGCCCGCGTTGGTGTCTGCGGATTCGACCCCATGCTCGTCAGGGGCTATGTCAAAACCGGGTTCCGCGCCCTGTGGTGGCACATCCCTGATGAGTTATTTGAACAATTCCAAGTGAAACCCAATGATCATATCTCCGGCAAGCTTCTCAAAGTATATGCCGGCAAGACCGGACAGATGACCCAGGAGCCCAATGAGGCGTTCCACTGGAACTTCTCCAAGGAATCGGGGTTGGCGGTCCTGCTGCCGGCTGAAACCATCATGAAATACGAACTCACGGAGTTCCATTTCATCGAGGTGCTCATCGACAAGATCAACGATCAGCCGGTCTTGCCCGGTGAAGAGAAGGAGAGCACCAAGATGTGGCCCATGGACAAAATGAAACTGGGCTACACCGCGGATTATATCGCGCCGTAAGATATGACCCTGCCCCCCGGTCAGGCCAGGGGATTCTCCCTGGCCCGGCCGGGACGACTCAGGCCCCGGCTGTGCCCGGGGCCGCACTGCCAAGATTGATCCCCCTCCCACCATCCTCTCGTTACCCCGGGAGGGGGATCTACCCTTATTCGGACCGGAGTGCGGTCTGGGGCCATGGGTGCCGGCCCCCCGAGGGACCGGGGTCCCTGGCCGCAGCGTTGCTGGGGTGGCCGCCGGGATGGGGCCGGGCGATCACCATGATCAATCGCCGCCAAAGTCCCTTAGAGCCGGGCTTTGACCCAGGCGATCAGGGCCGCACAGGCCCGGGCCCAATTTTCGGTATGGTCCTGGCCCGTGAAGAGATGGGCCAGTTCATGGCAGAGAGTCGTGAGACGGTGGCCCGGAGGATGAAGCATGATCCCCCGGGAGCCATGGCAGGCCTCGGCCAAGAGAAAAGTGGCGCCGTGCCAATATTTGGCGGGATCGGGGAGGAAGGCCTCATCATGTAGGAGCCGGACCGGCTCCTGGCCGAAGGCCCCGCAGATCAATTGCGCCCAGTTCTCCAGCTCCGGGAAGGGACGCAACTCCAACAGCCGTTCATCATAGTGATGGCAACCCTGGCACCAGACCTGGCCGTCAAAGACCAGGTCCCCATGTTGCACGGGATCGATCAGGTTGCCGCACCGGGGGCAGTTCATGGGCTTTAAGAGTTTCCCTCCTCTGTCACCGGTTTACCACAAGAGGTCCCCACGGGGCAAGGGGACCCCAACCAAAGTCCGAAAATGGCCTAGCCCCAACCCTCCCCAAATCCCTTGAGTAAGTATCGGGAGGAGGAGACTTTTGGCCTGAAAAATAAGGAAATAAAGCAATACTGCGAGGAACCATGACCAGAGACGCTCACGATGAAGACAGGCGGGAAGCCCGGGAAGAATGGGAACCATCCCCGGATGGGGCGGAGCAGCCCCAAGAAGAGCCCAAACACCCGGGTTGGCTGACCCTGGCCCAGGTCTTCAAGACTGCGGACCCCTTTTTCGAGAAAATCCTCTTCCTGTTGGCCTATGACTACTCTTCCAATATCTACGTAATCAAGGGAGATTATCTGACCATTGTGGACCCGGGCAATGATTACACCGGGTTTATGGACCTGTTCCGGTTGGGCTACAAGCCGGAAGATATCAAGAAAATCGTCCTCACCCACGGCCACCGGGACCACTGCATGGGCGCGTTCGAACTGTTGCGGGCCTATCCGGCCCTGGTGGAGAGCGGCGGCTTTGAGCTGATCCTCCATCCAGAGAGTCCCGGGGAGCTCAAGGAAGTGGTGCGGAAGTTCGGCAGCCAGGTGACCGAGGTTCAGGGTGGCGAAACCCTGGAATTGAGCGGCCAGCAATGGGAAGTGCTGTACACCCCTGGACACACCGTCGACGGCCTCTCTTTCTATCACGCACCCAGCAAAACCGCGTTTACCGGAGACCTAGCTCTCCCCCACGCCATGGCCGAAATCGACCACAATGCCGGCGGCCGCCTGGACCACTATCTCTTCGGGATCAAGGTCTTGCTCCAGAAAGATATTGCCCACTTGCTCCCGGGACATGGGGTACCCGTGGCCTCCTTGGGCAACCGGGTGGTGGAGCAGACCTACGAGAGCCTGATGCTGAAGATCATCGGTGTGGAGAAGGAGATCCCCTGGATTGAGGGGGCCCAAGCCCTGGTTACCAAGGGACTGTTGGAAGAGGCGGTCTTCTGCTGCGACCGGGAACTGGCCCGGCAGGCGGATAACCTGAGGGCCATCCAACTGAAAGCCTACTGCCTGACGGATATGGGGCGCTGTGAAGAGTCCCTCATCCTCCTGGATCAAGTTTTGGCCCGGGATCATGCCAATATCCATGCCCTGACGGCCAAGGGTCATGCCTTATTGGGGTTGGGCCGCTACCTGGAAAGCGTGCCTTTTTTTGACCAGGCCCTGGCCCTCAATCCCGAGTTCCAGGAGCCCCAGATTTACAAGGGCATGGCGCTGTATCTGGGCGGTAAGGTGGATGAGGCCATGGATATTGAAATCTTTCAAAAGGAGTTTGCCCACCGGGTAAAACAGCAATTTGCCAACAAGCCGGGGGCCCAGGCCCCAACCCGCCCGGACCAGGCCTAACCGGGAATTCAGCAGGAAAGACCAGATGCGGGCTCCTAGCCGGAAGGGGGGAGGAACGCAAACATGGGAAAGATACTGCGGCTGGACCGGGAAAAAGAAGCCATCGAAAAGGCGCTACATTACCTGAAATCGCTACCGGTGGACCAAATGGTGGTGGTCACCAAATTCGCAGACCGCTCGGAGGAAGTCTTTTTTTATGGTAACCCCAAGGAAATTATCCAGTTACTGGCCCTGGCGCAATTCCAGATCGGCTTTCGCTTTCCTTTGGGAACATGGGGTCAGGGGCTGGAGAAGGACGGTGATCAAGAATGACTATGTTCGCAACCTTCCAATGCCTGGAATGCGAGCACTTCTGGAGAGAGCCGGCCCCGGAGGATTCCTGGGAGATGGCCATCAAGGTGGCCGCGGCGGCTGTCTGCCCGTTGTGCGGGGCCCGGATGCGGGAGGGAAATGTGGAGTTGTTGAGCCACCAGGAGGGGAATTTGGCGGTCCTCGGTTCCACTCCCCATCTCTTCGCCTATCCCAAATAATCACTTAGCCCATCCTGCTCCTTCCCACGGGGAGGCAGGCGGGTGTTTAACCGAGTCCCCATTTATCCACTTCTAGTCTCGTTTCCCACAAGTGCAGCGTCCGATGACTTTTCCTGAAAACTAGAGCCCATTTACCCCCCCGCCTTTGCCGGGAGAGACACTGGAGGGAGGGAGTCCTGCGCCCTGGGGCGGACATCTGGGCCCCGGCCATGGATGGCTGGCGGGATGGAGTGCAATCCGGCGCCAGGTGAGGGGAAATTCGGGGACCAATAATTTTCCAATCTTCCCGGGTCGCAATCTATCTCGTCTATTTTCCTCCATTATCAGGAGTAAAGGCAACCTAGCGAAAGTTCCGGAAATGCTTGATTGTTCCATTCCCAGGGGGAAAATATGGGTCGATTATTGAACATAATATTGCTAATTAAGAGTCGATATTCATACAATAATGAAACTTCCCTTTTAATCCTCAAATAATTTTATTGATAAATATTAGATAGTTATGTTATTTGGCAATTGGCTCAGTCTTTGCATATAAAAACAGGCGTAAGAGAAAAAGTCATCGGACGCTTTTTCCTCCTTACGTGCAACACTTTCACGTTTTGGCCCCACGGACGGTTCCCCGTGGGGCCTTTTGTTTTGCACCGAAGAAAATTTTTGGGTTTGCTCCCATCCCAAGGCATTTTCGAACCTATCCCTTAATAACCAGAAAACCACCGGGCGGAGTACCCTCGTAAGGCCGGTTCATCAAGGAAAAAAATTGATCCACGAAGATAAATCCACGCCCATTTTATTGCTCATTTCTGATCAGCAAACGCGCAATTCCTTATGTAACCTGCTGTCGGAAAACGATCTCTCGCCCATATTAATTGCTGACCAAAAAGAGCTATTGAAAGTGCTTAAAAATAAACCATTCTCCACTGTACTGATCGATTGCCGGGCCATAAATATTAATGGCGTCGGTATAATATCTAAAATGAAAGTAGTTTGCCGTCATAGCCATATTATAGTTTTCTGTGATAAATCGCACCTGGCAGATAAGCAGCATAGAGAATTGATCAAGGAAATTTTGGGAATTGGAGTATATGCTTGTATCATGGCTCCTTTTAAGGGATGGGAAGTAATAAGTCTGGTTAGTTATTATTCCAAGATGAAAAAAAAAAGCCATTAGGGTTAGGGATCTAAATTTAATCCGAGGTTTTGGCGGCAGTTAGGCCCTTAATTATGACGTTCCTTTATTAAAACTTAAAGGTGGTCGGATGAAAACCATCGCCGTCAGCGCCGCCAAAAAAAGCCTGGATGTCCCGGTGGCAGGGCTATTCGGCCGGGCCCGGTTTTTTATCCTGGTGGACCCCGATTCCGGTGAATGGGAAGCCCTGGACAACCTCTCCAGTCTGGACGCCAACCACCTGGTGGGGGTCACCACGGCCCGGAATCTGGTGCGGAAGAACATCAAGACCGTCATGACGGGAAAATGTGGCTCCAGAGCCTTCGCAGTCCTGCAAGCGGCAGGGGTGGAAGTGATCCTGGATACCCGGGGCACGGTGCGCCAGGCCTTGAAGAGGCTGGGCCGCGGCGAAGTCATACCGGCCACCGCTCCCAATGTCTATGAAGCCCGCTAGGCCAAAATCGTTACCGGAGCAGGAAAGGGACTGTGGATCTGACCGCAGGGTCAGGGTGACGAAAAGCCGCAGGTCATCTTAAAAATCTGCCGTCATCCCGGGCCCGATCCAGCTTATCCAGGTTCTTTTCTATCCAGCCGCTCCGGGCCTGGGCCCGGCAATCGAACCGGGGGACATAGGGCTTGATGTCCAGCAGCGGGGTCCCATCCACGATATCCACCTCCCGGATATAAACCCGCCTTTCTTCCACCCGTTCCAGGCGGACAATGGACAGGCCGATGGGGTTGGGCCGGGCCGGAGCCCGGGTGGCAAAGACTCCCCGGGGCTGCTCATCCAGGAAGGGCGTCACTTTCAGGGAAAAACCCGGGGACAGGTGGAAGAAGTACAGCAAGATCAGATGGGAAAAACCCTCCAGGTCTTGCAACCCTTCCTGAAATTCGGGCAATAAGTCGATAATCCCCTGGGCCTCAAGGGACGCGGCCCCTTGGATCGGCGTGCCCTGGGGTTCTTTAAAAGGAGTATAAACCGTGCCAATGGGATGAAAGATGATTCCGGTCATTGTCAGACTCCAAACAAGGGATAAGGGGCGATCTTTCTGAATCTTATGGATAATTCACCCTGCCAGGTCTTGGGGGCTGCCGCCGGATTCTGCCAGTATCCGGACGCTTAGAGTCTATCTCAGGGAGCCCCTCTCCGCCATCTCTTCCCCTAATGATTCCCTCCGGGGGCAGGTTGCGGCCCCTAGCCGGTCGCCGGGCATTTCCTGCCAGTGCAACACCGGCGCCGCTCGGGAATGAGTACCGCTACGCTCAGACTAACCCCCCGGGGCGGCCCCGGGACCGGAGGAGCCGAATAAATTGGAGAAGCTGGATTCCTGCCCCCTGACCTTGCTGGTAGATGGCAGCAGAAATTATGCCAAGGGGAGTATTTTGAATTTATAGGAATCTATTTACCTTTCTACCTCGGGACCAGAAGGAGGATGGAAAAAGGGTGCATCCCCAGGGAAGTTTATGTTATCTAAACCTGCAGCCAGACAGCGGGGTCCCAAGAAGGGGAATTTCTGGGGAAAACACCCCCGGACGGCAGGCGCTCCCAATTCCCCCGGAGGGGCCCAGGCCGCCGCGGCCCCTCAGGAAACCATGGAAACAGGAGAATCAGCATGAAATATGAGGAAGTCCCTGAAACTATCCAGATATCGTTTGAGAAAATCAAAAAAGAATATTTCCCTTATTTAGCCAATGCCAAAATATTATTCCTTATTAGTAAAAAGAAAATGATGAGTAAGGGCAGGATCGTCCTGGGCAAGATCGTCAAACCTTCCGCCCTGGTGAAGTATTTGAGTAGAAATGAAGCCCCTGACGATGGTTATGATTATATTATGTATTTGGATACTAAACTGGTGCACCATTGCGATGAAAGCGACATTGAGCGGGTGTTAAGACACGAGCTGAGACATATTTTCTATGATTCGGACAGTAAAAATCCCTACAAATTGATCGACCACGATTTTAGCGATTTCTACGATGAGGTGGATTTGAACAAAGATGATCCCAACTGGGCTAATCGGGTAGCCAGAACCATCTCTTTGATTTATGAGCAGGAGAAGGATCAAATGTCCTAATCCCCCCCGGGCCAGGGGGGCCTGGCGAGGCCGCGGGTATGAACTCCTGGCCGCGGGCGGACGGAGTGGCCATGAAAGACTGGGAGCCGAAAAAGTTCAACCGCCGGGAGTTGGGTGATTATCTCATCACCCTGGGGGAGCAAATCCGGAAGGGGTCGTTCCAGGCTGAGGGTCGAACCTGGCCGGTGCCCGAGGCAGTGGAGGCGGAAATCCACCTCAAGGAAAAAAAGGGGCGGATCACCGCCAAACTGAAGTGGCAGTGGCCCACCCTGGCAGAGTACGACCAGACCGCCCTTAAGGAAATCCAGAAATGGCAGACTTCCTTCAAGACGGTCAAAGGTCATCTGACCGCAGCTTTTAAGGAACTCCAGCGGCAGGCGGCCCAGGGACAGTTGCCTGGGGAAGCCGCACTCCGTGATTTCGTGGAGAGTTCCCAAACCATGGCCAGGTTGGGGGAACCGGAATGGCAGGGGGCCATGGAGGAGTACCTGGACCATGTGCACAATCTGCAACTGGCTGTGGAAAACGGCCAGCCGGAGCTGGTGCGGCACGAGCTCCGGGACCTGGCAGCCCGCATGGCTGCCTGCCATCGGGAATTCAAGTGAGGTGCGAAGACACGGATACGCTAAGACTTACCATGTCCCCAGACAGGAATCCGGGCAAGCCCCGCGGCGGCAGCCCGCCGGAACCATTCTCAAATCATTCCCTCTTATTGCCGATATATAAATCATAAAGTGCACCTTACTCCCTTGAAGTGGAGGCCGTCAGCCCAAAGAGGGTTTATGAACCGGAAATTTTTATTTCTTTGGCTTTTCCTCTGCTGCCTCCCTCTAAAGGCCTGGGCCGCGGTTTATGAGGTGGGGCCGGACAAACCCTACCTCAATATCGGCGATGTCCCCTGGGAAAGTATGGCCGCGGGCGATCAGGTGTTGATCTCCTGGCGGCCGGAACCTTACCGGGAAAAATGGGTCATCGCCGTGCAAGGGACGCAGCAGCAGCCTTTCACGGTGCGGGGAGTGGCCAACGCCAACGGCCAACTTCCCATCATCGACGGCAACGGCGCCACCACCCGGGATAATCTCAACTTCTGGAACGAGGCCCGGGGGGTCATCAAGATCGGCGGGGCCAATAAACCTGCGGTGGCTATACCCGCCTGGATCGTGGTGGAAAACCTGGAGATCCGCAGCGGCAGGACGCCATACCAGTTTACCGGACGCAACGGGCTCACCAACTACACAAAGAACGCGGCCGCGGTGTATGTGGAAAACGGCCAGCAGGTGACCATCAGCAACTGCATCCTCCATGATTCGGGGAATGGCCTCTTTGTGTCCGCGGCCTCCCGGGAGGTCCTCATCCAGGGCTGCTGGATCTACGATAACGGCATCGAGTCCAGCATTTATGAGCACAACACCTATACCGCGGCCCTGGGCTTGGTCTATCAGTTCAACTACTTCGGCCCCCTGCGGGCCGGTTGTTTGGGCAATAACCTGAAAGACCGGTCGGCCGGCTTGGTGGTGCGGTACAACTGGATCGAGGGCGGCAACCGGCAGCTGGACCTGGTGGATGCCGAGGATAGCGCCACCCTGGTCAATGACCCCAGCTACCGCCAGACCTTCGTGTACGGCAATATCCTTATTGAACCCGCTGGCGCCGGCAACAGTCAGATGGTCCACTACGGGGGCGACAGCGGCGACACCAGCATCTACCGCAAAGGAACTCTCTACTTCTACAACAACACCATTATTTCCACCCGCACGGACCATACCACGCTCTTCCGCTTCTCCACCAATGACGAAACGTGTGACTGCCGCAATAACATCATCTGGACGGCTGCTTCCGGGGATAATCTCGCCCTGGTCAACAGCGCCGGGATGCTGCGCCTCAAGAACAACTGGCTGAAAGCGGGCTGGGTCGCCAGCCATAGCGGCCTCACCGGGACTATTGACAACGGCGGCGGGAACCTCACCGGGGAGGGCCCGGGATTTGTGGATGCCGCTAATCAGGACTTCCACCTGGGGCGCCAGTCTCCCTGCGTCGACGCCGGGGCCGCCCTCGATCCCGGGGCCTCTGCCCTGGCCCGCCAGTACGTCAAACACCGCCTCTCTGAACCCCGGCCCGCAGCTGGCCAGCTCGACCTGGGAGCCTTTGAACTGCGCCAAACCTCCGGGGGAATGCCCTGCCTTTGGCTCCTCTTGGAGTAATGGGGCATTATTAAAATTTCGGATCATATCTTAAGTTGTTACCGCGCCTGCGATAATTGCGGGCCATGGCAGTTTTTCCCGTGGGTGGCCTGCGTTTGGCCGCTGCTTCACCCCTCTGGGCCAGTGTCTGGGGGCCGCAGGGACTTTAATACCATGTTCGCATTGGAGGGGCGGGTTTTAAACGCGCCTCTACAAGTGATATCAATTTGTTAGCCTGCTGATTTGTTTCATTTCCAAGGGAACATGGTATAACTTAAGTTCCGGAAAAAGTTGGCGTCTCCGGAAATTTTGCGATATCTTGTCTTCCACGCGCGAGATCGCCTTGGCAGAGAGGTGGGGTTTGGGATTAAGAAAAGGCGGGAAAAAGTCTTAACTGATGATTTTGGATGAAAAGGGGTGGAAATGCGGCCTAATCTCGGTCCAGGCCTGAAATCTGCCCGAGAGACTTTTTGACTGCACCTTGGTGGTAGATAATTCGGAGTTCCGAGGGAGACGATGGAGCTGCAAAATCTGGCCTGTCCTGCGGCGTTGCAAAAACTGCTGGTCTGTGTCGATGATTCACCGGACAGCACTGCGGCCATTACCGCCGGCCTGACCCTGGCCCGAGCCTGTAGAAGCAAGCTTTTCCTGCTGCAGGTGGTGGAGGTGATCCCGGCCTATGAAATTCTCGGCCCCGACCTGATGCCGCCACCGCCCCAACCGGACCTGGAGCTTCTCAAATTGCGGGAAAAGTCGGTGCGCAGCCGCTTGGAGAAATGGCAGACCGAGGCGGCCAACCAGGGCATCGACCTGGAAATCCGGGTGCACGTGGATACGGCCGCAGCCAGCGGCATCTTGGCAGAGGCGGAAGAGATTCAGCCACAGCTGATCATCGTCGGGCGCCACGGCCGCACCGGCCTGGACCGGATGGTGATGGGCAGCGTCACTGCCAAGATCATCGGCCACAGCCATTTTAACGTCCTGGTGGTGCCGGGGCAAACCACCCTGAATTTTCGCCGCCTGCTCATCGCCAGTGATGGTTCCCCTTTCAGCGACGCGGCCTGGGAAGAGGCCTTGAGCATCACCCGCATCGCCGGCAGCAGTCTCCTGGGGGTCTCGGTGGCCCGGGATGATGGCGCCATCCCCCGGACGGAAGAGACGCTGCAGCGCCTGCAGGCAGCCGCGGCCCAGGCCGGCATCTCCCTGGAGACCCAGCTGCTGCGGGGGCGGCCTTTTGAGGCTATCCTCAATGCCGCGGCCATGAAAGAGGTGGACCTCATCATCCTGGGGAGCCACGGCCGCACCGGCCTTAAACGCCTGCTCCTGGGCAGCGTGGCCGAACGGGTCATCGGCTTGACTGCCTGCCCGGTGCTGGTGGTCAAAAAGAAATAGTGGGCAACGGCAAGTGGCCAGGAGGCCAAGATGTTGAGCGAGTCGAGGTTTTGGGAAGGGATTAACTTGGCAGGATATGATCCATGGCCGTGGACCAGCCCATATTAGTCGAACACGAACAGGTCAAGAAATTCCAGGTCATGGGCTTGGAGCACCAAACCCTGGCCGGAGAAAAGCAAGGTCTCAAAACCTTGGAAATCTGGCGCATCTTCATGCCTCCCGGGTCTGAAACCCCTGCCAACAGCCACTATGGGGAAGTGGTGGTTATGACGCTTCAAGGAACCGGACGCGTGCAGGTGGAAGGGGACAGCCTGGACCTGGTCCCCCATACCTCCTTGATCCTGCCCCCCAACGTCACCCGGCAGTTTTTCAATACCGGCTCGGAAGACTTGGAAGTCCTGGTCATCAGAAGTTTGACGCGGCTCCCGGAGAAGACTCTCATGGAAGTAATGGAAGGCAGGCGGTAGGTCCAGGAAGCCCAGCCCCAGAACCCCGGCCTCCGGGCGCAAGACCAATACCCCCCAAGATCATCAGTACCTTATTTATCCCCCCATCTCTCCCCGGAAAACCAAAAAACCGCCAACCGTCTTTAGGCCCCGCCGCCTGGCGCCTGCCCCTGATCGCTGGTCCGCCGGAGCTGGGGGATTGATTGACAAGGCTGGGGCCAGTGCTTATCAAAAATATTGACCCCTGATCTCCGGGGCAACCCAAAATATTTCCTGGCCAGCAGGATCGCTGAGGAGGAGCACAGATGCCAGAGCGAATCATCACTCTCCATGGAAACCCCCTGACCCTCATGGGTCAGGAAGTCAAGGTGGGGGATAAAGCCCCGGATTTTGAGGTGCTGGACAACGATCTCAAACCCGTGAAATTCTCTTCACTGCCGAAAAAGGTCTATGTGCTGGCCTCGGTCCCCTCCCTGGATACCCCCACCTGCGACCTGGAAACCAGCCGCTTTAACCAGGAAGCTGCCAACTTCGGCCCTGATATTGCCCTGCTGACCATCAGCATGGATCTGCCTTTTGCCCAGAAGCGCTGGTGCGGCGCCGCGGGGGTGGACCGGCTGCAGACTCTCTCCGACCATCGAGAGGCTTCTTTTGGCCTGGCTTACGGGGTCCTGATCAAAGAGTTGCGCCTCCTGGCCCGGGCGGTGTTCGTGGTGGACGCAGCCGGCCTGGTGCAATACGTGCAGCTGGTAAAGGAACTCTCCCAGGAGCCGGATTACGAGGAAGTCTTGCGGGCCTTAAATTCAATCAAGCAGTGAAGAAACTGGCCGGAGACCAGCCCTGGAGACCGGCAATTCCTATTGATCGCCTTCTTGCTGCCGGCCCCGGAGAAACTGGCAAATCTCCGGCAAAAATCCTTTTTTAACCCCAGGGGAAATGATGATGACCACCTATCTGATTGTGGGCAATGGCGTGGCGGGCAACACCGCCGCGGAAACCATCCGTAAGTACGATGCAGCCGGGGAGATCCTGATCTTCACCAAGGAAAAATATCCCTTTTATTATATCCCGGGCCTGCCGGAATACCTCTCCGGAGAGCGCCCCTTGCCGCGCCTGATCATCCATGATGAAAAGTGGTATGGGGATAATCGGATCAAGCTTAATCTGGAAACGGAAATCACCCGGATTGATGCCCCCCGGAAGCAGGCCTTCACCTCTGGAGGCGAGACTTGCAGCTACAACAAGCTGCTGCTGGCCACCGGCGGCAACTCCTTCGTCCCCCCCATCAAGGGCGCGGACCTCCCGGGGGTCTTCACCCTTAGGACCATTGGCGATGCCGACGCCCTCCGGGAGAAAGCGGCCCAATCCAAAAGATTGGCCCTTATCGGCGGCGGACTTTTGGGCCTGGAAGCCGGCAACGGCTTGCGCAAGCTGGGCCTGGAGGTGGAGGTCATCGAGTTTTTCCCCCGGCTGCTGCCCCGGCAAATGGATATTCCCGGCGCGGCCCTGCTGCAGCAGCAAATGGAGGAGATGGGCTTCCACTTTCACTTGGGCGCCACCACCCGGGAAATCGGGCGGCAAAATGACGGCCTCAGGGTCCACCTGGAGAGCGGCGCGGCCATTGACGCGGATCTGGTCCTGATCTCTGCCGGCACCCGTCCAGACTTGACCCTGGCCAGGTCCCTGGGTCTGGAAATCGACAAAGGGGTCAAGGTGGACGATACCCTGAAAACCGGGCTGGACGATATTTATGCCGCGGGGGACCTCATCGAGCACCAGGGCCGCTATTATGGACTTTGGACTGCGGCTGCCGAACAGGGCCGGGTGGCCGGCCTTGCCATGGCGGGCCAGCCCGCCAGGTACGCAGGCACGGTGCCCTCCAACATCTTGAAAGTGGTGGGTATCGACCTTATGGCCGCGGGAGAGATCGACCCGGAAGGCCGGCTGGAAGCTCTGGTCAGTAAGGATGAGGTCCAAAAGACCTATCGAAAGCTGGTGGTGCAAGATAATGTCATTATCGGCGTCATCCTCCTGGGGGACCTCAGGGGCAGCACCGAAATCCTCAATGCCATCAAAAAGAAGACCGATATCAGCCCCTTCAAATCGGAGCTGGCGTCTGGCACCTTCGATTTTGCCAGATTGCGATAGTGTCGTGTCCCCGAAATACCTTGCAAAAACTGCCCAGCCTTTTCTCCTCCCTCAAGGGGGAGGGGAAGACGCCCTGAAACCGGTTTTAGTTATGTCAGCGCACCAGTATTAGAGGTACTTTTGCAAAAAGGCATCGATCTTGGCCCATACCGCCTGGCTGGTCACAAAGATAAAGTGCCCGCCGATCTGGCCGGTGGGGACCTCCAGATACTCGAAGACTTTTTGCCGCTGCTCCAGGGCCTCTTTCAATTTGCGGGCCTGGCTGATCGGCACCAGGTGGTCTTTAGTCCCATGAATCACCAGGACCGGGGCCTGGAAATTGTCCACGTAGGTGAGCACGGAGACGCGGGCGTAATTTCCTTGGGTCTTGGCGTCCTTCTCCGGGGGCCAGCCCAGGGCCCGGACCGCAGGGCTGGCGGCCAGTTCCGGGGGGTTCCCCCCTTTCGCAAACTTGCCCCAGAGGCTGGGCCGGTGGCGATGCTGTAAGAAGGCGGCCACATCCACCACCCCGGAGACGCTCACCGCGGCCTTGATCTGCACCGGCATCCGGGTATGCCCGGCGCACATCAGGGCCAGATATCCCCCGTGGCTCACTCCCAGGGCCGCGAGGCGCGTCCGGTCCACCTGGGGCAGCCCGGCCAGGGTCTTCAGGGCCGCGGCCAGGCTGTCGATCTCCTGGGGGCTGCCGAGGTACTGGGACTGATAGGCCGCAGAAAAGACCACATAGCGCCGGCATAAGTGCTTCTTAACCGGTCCGGCCTTAAGAAGACCGGCCGTGCGGTTCCGCAGTTCCTTAACGTCATCACCCCGGCCCCCGTGCAGCAGCAGGATGGCAGGATATTTTTGCCCCTGCTGATAATCCGGGGGCAGGGACAGGTAACCGGTAAGTTTGGCGCCAGTGGCCAAGGCATAGTCCACGGGCCTGGCCGCCCCCGGACTTTGGGCCCGGGCAAGGGGGGCTAAGAGCAGCAGCAAAAGCGCCGCCAGCAGGATAACCCCGGGAACCTTATTTTTCATGACCGCCTCACCGCCTGGCCTAAGAAAATTATGGAGTTGGGGGGTCACCTTGTATTATGATCAGCATGGATTGGGGGATTATTTTCCATCACTGCTGCCCGGGGTTTTGATCATCATCATGGCCACCATCAATGACCTGGTGCTGGTCTACATGGACCAGAAACCTGCGTTTTATGCCCGCATCAATGACATCAACCCCGATGTCAAACGGGGCTGGTATCAGGTGGAACTGCTGGTTCTCACCCTGCCGCCCCAGACCCTGGTCTGGATTTTGGAAGGGGCCCACCTGCAAGGTGAAGAATTCACCATGGGGGGCCGGCCCATGAAACTGGTGGAAATTCCTGCCAAATCCCCTTCCCAGCCCGACACCCCCCGTCCTGAAGGCAAAGGCAAGATCATCCCCCTGGTGCGGAAGTGAGGGGGTAGACAGTGGTCAGTGGCCAGTTGTCAATCCTGCAGGAAAAACCTAAAGCCCCAAAAGCCCTGAGTAACTGCCTGTTGCCTGCTATTCACTGATCAATTCTCCACCCCTATCGCCCGTAACGGGGATCCGGGGTGTACATCCAGTATTTTTGCCACCAGGGAATCTTGCGCCAGATAAAGAGCATCTTCAGGTAGTAGTGGTATTGGTGGCGGGCGATGGCCCGCACCACTTCCTGGGCGGCCCCGGGGGGGATGGCCGGGGTCTGGGGCTCGCAAGGCCGGGCCAGGATCTGGAAGGCGTCCCGGCGCCACACCTGGAGGTTATCCGTCTGCCAGCCGGCCTTGAGGAGCAGCCACTTGAGGGTCTGGGGCGAAAAATAAAAGTTGTGGGCCAGGGAAAAAAGCCGCCGGGGGCTGACCTTGGGGGCCAGGATATTGGGGGTTTCCAGAAAGAGGCGGGTTTCCGGGCGGGCCATCTCCCGGGCGCTCCGCAGAAACTCCAGGGGCTGGGGAAAGTGTTCGATGACGTGGGAGGCCAGGATCAGGTCGAACTTCTCCCCGGGGAGGTCCACTTCCTCAAAGCGGGCCTGGATGATGGGCAGGCCTCCCTGCCTCTGGGCGTGGGCGGCCTGTTCCGGGTCGGGCTCCACCCCCAGCACCTCCGCTCCCCGATCCTGGAGCTGGCCCAGGGCCAGGCCCCAACTGCACCCTATTTCCAAGACCCGCAAGCCCGGCCGGAAGAAGGGGCGGATTAAGGGCCACTGGCCGGCCCAGCGTCGCTCCAGCTTGCGGCGTTGCCTGGGGGTGATGCCCGCGCCGGTATGCCACTGGCTGGGGCTGATCTCCAATTTCTGCCGGTGCTGGTCGACTACCGGGGGATAGTGATAAACCAGGCCGCAGTCCACACAGACCACGGTATTGAGCTGCAGGCCCCGCTCCCGGCGTTGCTTCAGGAGGCGGGTATGGTCCGTCTCGCAGATGGGACAGGTAATGGTGAGCATGGACGCGGTCTTGGGAGCTATCTCCAGCAGGGCCTGGGGCCGGGGCTGTTCTTTTAGCTTGGCATCAGGCCGGTGATTGCATTAAATTAAAGATATACCGCCAAGCTTATCCGGATGGATTAAGGTTTTCAATGAGAATATTACTGGTACAGCCCACGACCTGTTATCCTGACAAACGCCCCCTGCGCAGCCGCAGACGCTGGCTCCTGGGGATCACCCTCCCTTATTTGGCGGGCCTCACCCCCAGGGGCATCCACGTGGACCTGGTGGACGACCGCCTCTCCCCCATTCCCTTTCACCGCCATTACGACCTGGTGGGTATTACCGCCACCTGCGCCACGGCCAAGCGGGCCTTTGAAATCGCCGGCGAATTCCGGCGACTGGGCGTGCAGGTGGTGATGGGCGGATTTCACGTCACCCTCCATCCGGAAGAGGCCTTGGAGCACTGCGACGCGGTGGTGGTGGGGGAGGCGGAAGCGGTGTGGGGCCAGGTCCTGGAGGATGCCCGGGTGCGGCGGCTTCAGCCCCGCTACCAGGCCCCGGAATTTCACAATCTGGCCGGCCTGCCCCGGCCCCGCCTGGAGCTGGTGGATCTGCGGCGCTACCAGGTGAAGATCATCCCCACCCAGACCTCCCGGGGTTGCCCCTATCACTGCGCCTTCTGCGAGGTGCCCATAGTCTACGGCCATACCTACCGGCGCCGCCCCCTGGGAGAAGTGATCGAGGAAATCAAGGCCAACGTGAAGATCACCGGCCGGAAAAAGATCTATTTCATTGATGACAATCTCACCGGCCACCGGGAATACGCCCGGGAGCTGTTCCAGGCCCTCATCCCCATGAACCTGCGCTGGAGCTGCCTGTGGACCATCAACACCTCCCGGGATGAAGAACTGCTGGACCTGGCCCAAAAATCCGGCTGCTACCACGTGAACATCGGCATCGAGAACGTTTGCCAGGAGTCCATCGCCTCCATTGAGAAGGTGCAAAACCCGGTGAAGGAATATGAATGGCTCCTGGGCCGCCTCCGGGACCGGGGCATCTTTTATTCCCTGAACTTCATGTTCGGACTGGATGGCGATCAGCGGCAACTCTTTGACGAAACCCTGGACTTTTTGCAGCGCATCAAGGCCCCCATGGCCTTTTTCAACGTGGCCACCCCCCGGCGGGGCACCCCCATGTGGGAGCAGCTCCACCAGGAAGGCCGGGTGCACAACCCGGATGCGGAAAAATATCTGGGCATGATCTGCAATTTCATCCCCAAACAGATGACCCCGGAGGAATGCGAAGCCGGGGTCTGGCGCTGCTTCCAAAAATTCTATTCCTTTTCCTCCATCTGCCGCCGCCTGCTGATGCCCCCCAACCGCTATCTCTTCCAGGGATTGCCCAGCAATCTCTTCTTCCATTGGTCGGCATCCCGCAAGATCGACCCGGTGGATTTTTATTAGTGAGCAGCAAGCAGTAAGCAGCAAAAATCCTCTCGGGCCCCTTTTTCACTGCTTATTGCTCACTGTTTACAGCTCATCACGTTTATTATAGTTGCTAATCGGTGTTGGGAAGAGCAAGTGCCGAATTTTTTAAAATCCAACGATCCTCTTTTTCCCGTGGGTTTCGATTGTCAACTCTTCAAAAAAAGTTACCGAATCGGCCTTAGTCCAGAGACCTAAGTAGCCGGTTAACGGCCTCTCGGCGGTGTATTCCAGGAGCAGTTGGTCATCCAGATAACCTTTCAGGGTAATGCCCTTGATCTCCACGGAGATGAGGTACCACTGATCCTTTTTGATTTCATGCTGCACGGTGGCCCGGGTCAACCGTTTGTTATTGACGTATTCGAAGAGAATGACGTTGTCTTCCAGGGCATTTATCCGGAGAACGAAGTAGTTGTTGATGTTGCGGATGCCGAAGGCCAGGCCCCCGGCCTGGTCCACGCTGCCGGCTGCGGGCTTGGCTCGCACCTTGAGAACCGCGTCTCCGACTTCGCTGTCCTTGGCGATGGCCAGGGGGAAATAATAATAGGCCTCGATATTATCCAGGAGTTCCTGATACCTGGCTCCCATCATCTTGCCCATAAAATTGGCCATTCCCGAGGTGAGGCTGTTGCCATAATCGGAGCCGTCTTGCAAGAGGAGAACGCGCCCCACCTCCTGGACTCGCTTCCAGTTGCCGGTGTGGGTGTAAAACCCGGGTATCCTGATCTCCTGGGCCCGATTAAGAAAATCATAGTCGCCGGCAAAAAACGCCTCGATTATCCGGGTCATTTCGGCTTCGTTGCCGATGGCCATATCCAGCAGGCGGCTGGAGGCCAGCAACCGCCCCACCTGGTCCAAGGTATTCTCCATGGAGCTGCGGTCGAGGCCGGTCAGGGAGGCTTCCAGGAGATCCCCCGTAAGGTTGATTTTGAAGTTGAGCATGAACAGGACATTGCCTAAGAAGGTGAGGCGCAGGGACTTCCCATAGTAGGTGCCCGCGCCCCCTGCAAATTGCAGGGAGATGTAGTTCTGGTCGGGAATGTCGCTTAAAAAGGCATCCAGGTTGGCAAAGTGGTAGCCGAACTTGGCGCTCAGGTTCACGTACTCTCTGGAAAGAATGGCGTAACTGTCTCCTCCCGGCAGATTCTCAGGTCCCGTCATGACCCCCCGGGCCATGAGTTGCATAAAATTTCCGGCATCCACGGCTACACTGCCCTTCCAGGTGATGCCGGGATGACAGAAGCCCTTCCACAAGGAGCGCATGGGGATAGACTCCAGGTGATCCCGGGTGACTTCGTCACAGGTGGTAAGCCCTGGCCTCAGCCCTCCCCCCAGGTCAACGAGGTGCAATACCAGGGGAATGTCGGTGGTCAGTTTAACGGAGATAACACCCTCAACTCCCTCTCCGGAAAGCCCGAACATCTCTCTGACCACCTTCTCATGTGCGAACCGGATGACGTCGTGGACGGTTTGGCACCCTGAAGGCGCGAAAGATGGGTCCTGCGGGTCAGTGAGGTTCAGGGGCGCCACCTTATCCAAGAAGGCCCGCATCCGCCGGTGCAGGGGGCTGTCGAACAGGTGCCTTTTTATCGGCTTGGCCGCAGCCGCGAGTTCCGGGACGATCTCCTGATAAACGGTAGCCCGGTCTGCCACTAAGGTGATGGGCTCCCCCTCGGACAACCGGGTCGTGGCCAGTCCGGTATCGAACAGGGCCGGCACGCCGAACTCCCGGGCCACGGATGCCAGATGGCTGGTGACGCTGCCGATGTCGGTGATGATTCCCTTAATTTTTCCCATGAGGCGGGCGTGATCGGGGGAGGCGGTGCGGGCCACCAGAATGGCGTCCTCCGGCAGGGGACGGGATGGGTCACCCCCGGCCAGATGGACCCGGCCCACCGCGATGCCGGGGGAAGCGGCCTGACCTCCGGAGACCAGGAGGGGGTGATCTGGGAAGTCCTGGGGCAGCGCCTCCGCTTCGGGTTTGCCCTGGATCAGCCCCAGGGGCCGGGATTGGAGAAAATAGAGCTTCCCCTGTTGGTCTACGGCCCACTCCACATCCTGGGGGCCCTGGTAGTATTCCTCCAGCCGCAGGCCATACCGGGCCAGGGCCAGTACCGTGTCGTCGTCCAGGGATGGGAGTTCCTGCTCCCCGGCCAGCACTGCTTCCAGACGGGTGCCGCCTTCCTTCAGATTAACCAGGCGTTCCGTTTTCTTGCCGATGACCCGTTGCCCAATGGTCACGGTGGCCTTGTCCACGTAAAATTCATCAGCCGCGGCTTCGCCGCTCACTAGGAGCTCCCCAAGGCCCCAGACGGAGTTGATCTTCAGGAGGTTGGAGTCCGGACGGGATGGGTCCACGGTATAGAGGACACCGCTGGCCCGGGAGTCAACCATGACGATCCCGGCCACGCACATCTGCGTGTCCCGGTCCTCTAAACCATAGCGCAACCGGTAGGAAATGGCTCGGGGAGCATACTTGCTGGCCACCACCAACTTATAGGCTTCCAGGAGGTTGTCTTGGGTAACGTTCAACTCGGTGGCATATTGCCCGGCGAAGGAGGCCTCCGTGTCTTCCCCTACCGCGCTGCTGCGCATGGCCAGGCGCACGCCGGGGTGCGTTTTCGCTTCCAGTTCCCGGTAGGCCTGGGAGATTTCCGCGGCCAAGCCGGTGGGGACCTGGGCCTGAATGATCAGGTCCCGAATGGCCTGGCTCTTTTCTTCCAGGTCTTCCAGGTTGTCGGGGGAAAGCCCCGCCAATAGCTCTGCTATGGTTTTGGCCAGACCGGTTTCCTGGAGAAAAAGCTCTAGGGCCCCCGCAGTAACCACGAACCCCGGGGGGATGGGCGCATCCAGATATTTATGGATGAGGGCCAGATTGGTGGCCTTGCTGCCGGCGACGGTCACCTGGTCGGGGCCCAGGGTCTCCAGGGGCAGCACCAGTTCCCCCCCCGGCGGGGGAGGCGCGGCAGCAAATATCGGCTCAATTTCCCGGTCGATGCGGTCCGATACCCGGGAAAGTTCTTCGTACTTCCCCGGAGCCAATCCGTTCAATGCCTTTACCAGGTTGTCCGTAGCCGCCGCGAGCTGGCGGTATTGCTTCTCCACCCCGGCCATGGTGAAGGGGCCGCTCCCGTAATAGAGCTGCTCCAACTCCGAGATGATCCCCAGTGCGGCCCGGTTGTTGGCGAGAAAGTCCATGAAATGGTTGTATTTCTTCGCAATCACCCCTTCATCGGTGATCAGAAAGTGGCAGACTTGCTTTCTCGAAAACAGATCCCGGATGCCCATAGCGTTCCTTTCTTAAAGTTACTTATTAATTCCAGCCCGGGAAGGCCGTGCGCAGCCCCTGGATGACGAATTCCACCGCCAAAGCCGCCAGGATCAGGCCCATGATGCGGGTCAGCAGCCGCAGGCCACTTTCCTTCAGATGGCTGAGAAGCTGCTCGGCAAACCTGAAGACCACATAGGTCAAGAACATGATGAGACCCAGGGCCAGCACCAGGAGCCCGTCTTCCAGGGGGGAGTGGGAGCGGCTGGTGAGCACCAGGATGGTGGAGATGGCTCCGGGACCGGCCAGCAAGGGCATGGTCATGGGCACCAGGGCGATATCCCGGTAGTCGGTAGCTACCAGGCTGGAGGAGGTGTCCAGGCGGTTGAAATGTCCCCGGCCTTCCAGCATGTCAAAGGCGATGCGGAAGAGGATGAGGCCCCCGGCGATTTGAAAGGCCGGCAGGCTGATGCCGAAAAAGTTGAGGAAGACCCGGCCGACGAAAATGAAGAGGCTCAGGATCAAAAAGGCATAGAGGCAGGCATGCCGGGCCAGTTTGCGCCGCTCCGGGGGCGCCGCGGCCTGGGACAGGGCCAGGTATGGAAAGACATTGCCCGAGGGATCGATGATGACGAAGAGGGAGATCAGGGCAGTGATCAAAAAGGAGATGGCAGACCCGGAAAATCCCGTGAACATAATGGCAAAATAAGGACCTCCAGGGAAAAGGTCAAGGGCGTTGCCGTCAGGGAGCAGATAGGAGCATATATTATATACAATTTTAGTAGGATATAGCTTGACAGGCGCCGCATCTTTCTGAGATAATTGCCGTAAGATGGGGGGCCGGAGGGAGGACTCTCCGGCCGCGGCGCCGGGAGAAAACAAGAGCGACCTGACGGGCCGCTCTTATTTGGTTTCTCCTCTGGGCAAAGGATTGAGGATAGGGCCATGCACGCGGAAATGCTGGTGTTACAATTTCCCCGGGAAGTGGTGGACCAGCCCATCATCTACCGGCTGGTCAAGGATTTCTCCCTGGAGTTCAATCTCCTCAGAGCCGCCATCAACCCCCAGCAAGAAGGGTTGATCGTCATGGAACTCAGGGGCCATCCCCAGGATTTCCGCCGGGGCCTCAAGTACTTGCGGAAAGCCGGCGTCAAGGTGCGCCAGGTGGCCCGGGAGGTGGGCCGCAACGAGGAAAGCTGTTATCAATGCGGCACCTGCACCGCAGTCTGCCCCACCAGGGCCCTGTATATCGAGCGACCCGCAATGGCCGTGGCCTTCGACGCCGCCAGATGCAGCGCCTGCGAGCTTTGCTGCCAGGTCTGTCCGGCCCACGCCATGGAGGTGCGGCTCAACCGGGAGGCGGTGTGAAGTGGAGAAGCAGCCGATAAGAACTGAAAAAGATCAATATTTGGGGAGACGTTTTCACAGGGGCGCCCAGGCCCGGGGGGATAAGGCATGGCCAACTACCAGGTAAATAAAACTTACCAGGAAATTAATGAAAAGATCAAAAAAGGCCAGGCAGTGGTGGTCACCGCCGAAGAGATCATCGACATCGTGCGCCGCAAAGGGGAAGCGGAGGCGGCCCGCACGGTGGACGTGGTCACCACCGGCACCTTTTCCCCCATGTGCTCCTCGGGCGCGATCCTCAATTTCGGCCATACCAAGCCGCCCATCAAGGCCTCCCGGGTGTGGCTCAACAACGTTCCGGCGTACGCCGGCCTGGCCGCGGTGGACGTCTATCTGGGGGCCACCGAACCGGCTGGGGACGATCCCCTGAACAAGGTGTACCCGGGGGAGTTTAAATACGGCGGCGGCCATGTGATTCAGGACCTGGTGGCCGGGAAGGCCGTCCACCTGGTGGCGGAGGCCTATGGCACCGACTGCTACCCCAACAAACGGGTGGAGAAAGACGTCACCTTAGGGCAGTTGCCCAACGCGGTGCTCTTCAACCCCCGCAACTGCTACCAGAACTATAACTGTGCGGTCAACCTCTCCAACCGCACCATTTATACCTATATGGGGCCTCTCAGGCCCCGGGCCGGGAACGCCAATTTTTGTACCGCCGGCCAGCTCAGCCCCCTGTTCAATGATCCCTATTACCGCACCATCGGCATCGGCACCCGCATCTTCCTGGGGGGCGGGGTGGGATACGTCTGCTTTCCCGGCACCCAGCACAATCCCGGCAAACCCCGGGGGGAAAACGGCATCCCTTTAGGCCCCGCGGGCACCCTGATGGTCATGGGGGATCTGCAAAAGATGAGCGCCCGTTACCTGGTGGGCGTCAGCCTCTTGGGCTATGGCTGCTCCCTGACCGTGGGCCTGGGCATCCCCATTCCTCTGCTCAACGAAGAAATCGCCCACTTTTGCGCGGTGACGGACGATCAGCTCCTGGCCCCGGTGGTGGACTACGGCCACGACTACCCGGAGGCCACCGGCCGCATCCTGGGCCACGTCACTTACACCCAGCTAAAAAGCGGCAAGATGGACCTGGACGGCCAGGAAGTCCTTACCGTCCCCCTCTCCAGCCTGGTCAGGGCCCGGGAAGTGGCCCAACTTCTGAAGGAATGGATACAGAAAGGCCAGTTCCTCCTGGGAGAACCCGTGGAACTGCTCCCCGGCAGCGACGCAATCCACTGCGTGCCCACGGCCAGCCGGGATAGTTGAAGGGACAGTGGTCAGTTTTTGGTTTTTGGTAAAAATTCTCTTTTCCAATACTGACTACTGATTACTTGCGAATATGTCTGACTGTCTGGGATCATCCCCACTACATGGAAGATACCCTCATCACTGACCTAACCACCCTCCTCCGGGGCCGCTCCCGGGCCTTGCTGCTCTTCTCCGGGGGGCTCGACTCCAGCCTGCTGTTGGCGGCCGCGGCCCCGGTCCTGGGGCCGGGCCTGGTGGCTCTCACCTTTACCGGGCCCCAGACCGTGCCCGGGGAATTGGCCGGGGCCTTCGCCCTGGCCCGGCACCTCCGGGTGCGGCACCTAATCAGGGAGACAAATCCTTTCTCCCTCCCCGATTTTCGGCACAACACCCGATTACGGTGCTATGCCTGCAAAAAGGCCCTCATCGAACAGGCCTGGGAGATAGCCGCGGACTTGGGGATTGAGGAAGTCTGGGACGGCACCAATGTGGACGACCTGGCGGACTTCCGCCCCGGCCTCCAGGCCGCCCGGGAGTTGGGGGTACAAAGTCCCCTGTTGGAGGCGGGTATGGGGAAAGCGGCCATCCGGCACTTAAGCCGGCAACTGGGCCTGCCCGGGGATAAGTCCCCCCAAAGCTGCCTGGCCACTCGCTTTCCATATGATACCCTTTTAACAATAGAAGCCCTGGCCCGGGTGGGCCGGGCCGAGTCCTGGCTGCGCCGCTGGGGCTTCACTTATGTGCGTCTGCGGATCCGGGGGGACCAGGCCCGCCTGGAACTGGCCCCCGGGGAATGGCCCGCATTTCTGGCCCCGGAGGCGCGCGGGCCGTTTACCGCGCTGGTGGCCGGGCTGGGATGGGAGTTGGATTTGGATGTTTCTGGGGGAGGGGGCTAACCAGGATGCTCAAGGTCTTATTTCTCTGCACTGAAAACGCCTGCCGCAGCCAGATGGCGGAAGGCCTGGTCAACCATTACCTGGCCGGGAAGGTCAGGGCTCATTCCGCGGGCGTCAGGCCCAGCCTGGTCAACCCCCGGGCCATCCAGGTGATGGCCGAACTGGGGATAGACATCAGTAAGCATCGCTCCAAGTCCCTGGAGGACCTGCCGGACCAAAAATTTGACCTGGTGATCACCGTCTGCGACCAGGCCAGGGAGCAATGCCCCTTTTTCCCCGGCCCCACGGAAAAGATCCACCTGGGCTTTCCGGACCCGGGCCGGGCCACCGGCACGGAAGAGGAAATCCTCACGGTTTTTCGCCAGGTGCGGGACGCCATGGGGGAGGAAATCCTGCCCCTGCTGCAGCAAAAAATCGCCCAGTCCCCCAATTCCTGAATTGCATTCATCGCGATTGCCAAAAGTATTTTCCTTATACTCCCTCTCCCCCCAGCGGGGTAGAGGGGTAGGGTGAGGGGGGAAAGTAAAAACTTTGGGCAACAAGTATCTGGTCGAACCCCGACATCTGGGAAATTATCTCCCTCCCCCTTGAGGGGGGAGGGCTGGGGTGGGGGTGATTTTTTGGCGAGTGTCCCCAATTATCCCCTCCCACCAGGGAGGGGGAGTAAAACCAAATTGTCATTCTGAGCGAAGCGAAGAATCTAGTAATTTCAAAGACTAGACCCTTCGCCTGCGGCTCAGGGTGACAGGGGAAATAGGTTTTGCAATAGCTTTTAGGTATACCTGGGATTAGGCGATTAACTGAGAGCCGCGGCTATTTCCGCCACCACCTTCCGGGCGGCTGCTGCCGGGTCAGGGGCCTTGCGGATGGGGCGGCCCACCACCAGATAATCGGCCCCGGCTTGGATGGCCTGGGTGGGGGTGGTGATGCGGGTCTGGTCGTCTCCGGGCACCGCGGCCCACGCGGGCCGGATGGCCGGGCAGACCACCAGGAAATCCGCGCCGAAGGCCTCTTTCACGGCCCGGGCTTCACTCCCTGCGCAGACCACACCGTCGCACCCCGCTTCCCTTGCCAGCCCGGCCCGCAGCAGGACCAGTTTGGTGGGATTATGGGCGTACTCCGGGGCAACGCCCATGGCCAGCAGGTCATCGGGGCCTAAGTGGGTGAGAACCGTGACCCCCAGTATCTTGCACCCGTCTTTGGAAGCCTCGATGGCCCGGCGCATTTTGATCCCCTGATCGATATGCACCGTGGCCAGCCTGGCCCCTTTCATGACTTTCGCCTGGGCGGCTATCATGGTGGCGGGAATGTCGTGGAACTTGAGATCCAGGAAATAATCGACCTGGCGATCAGCCAAGAATTGCAAAAAGGCCGGGCCTTCCGCCATGAACAGCTCCAGGCCCACCTTGAACAGCCCCACTTCCCCCCTTAACAAGTCAATAAACTTTTGCGCTTCTGCCTGGTTGGGCACATCCAAGGGGAAGATGAGACGCTCTCGGGGCTGCATAGGCTCTCTCTAAGATAAAGATTTCCCGAACTTTAGCATCTTCCTTGACTCTAGGCAAAACTTTTGCGGGACAGGGGAAAGCCCCCAATCAACATCATCCATTCCCAACTAATTTTTTTCAAAGAATCGCTGCATTTTATCCTTGCATTTTACGAAAAATAGACCTAAAAAATAGGTTAAATAATATAATAAATAGGTCATATGACCTATATAAGAGGTCTTCCAAGTGCTGGCTCCTTTGCTGGGATCAATAAGTGGCGAGCGGATTTTAATTTATCTCTTTGCGAGGAAAGAGGGATACGCCCGGGGAATTGCCCGCTTTTTCAAGACAGATTTGAGTCCTATCCAGAAGAAGCTGGAAAGGCTGGAAGCCGGGGGAATTTTAGCCAGCCGCCTGGCTGGCAGGACCCGCCTATATTCAATTAATCCCAGATACCCCTTTAAGGCGGAGCTCGAAAACCTCCTGGACAAGGCTTTGACTTTTTATCCCGCCAATGAACGTGAGGCGCTGTTAATGAATCGACGGAGACCGAGAAGAAGTGGAAAACCACTATGAAATCAATTAAGGATATGTCCATTGGTGAATTGGCGGCATTTATAGACGGCCATCTCCGACGGAATGGTATTGATGTGGTATTATCTGGGGGAAGTTGTGTCTCGATTTATACTGGCAACAAGTATACTTCTCTGGACTTAGATTTTGTTGAATTTGGTTCGGTAAGTAGAAGGAAATTAAAAAAGGTGCTCCAGGAAATAGGATTTCATGAAAAAAACAGGTATTTCATCAGTTCAGAAACAGATATTTTCTTGGAATTTCCTTCAGGCCCGCCCTCTGTGGGGCAAGAGCCGATAAAAGAAGTTCTAGTGTTAAATTTTTCAACAGGTGCATTAAGAATTATCTCTCCCACTGATTGTGTGAAAGACCGTCTGGCTGCGTATTATCATTGGGGGGACCGACAGAGCCTGGAGCAAGCAGTGTCAGTGGCGCAAGATAATAAAATAGACTTGGATGAGATAGAACGGTGGTCTCAGGTTGAAGGCAAGCTGGGGGAATTTCATCAAATAAAGCAACGATTTGAAGATCATTAAGTGGCCTGATTCAGGTTGGTTTTTGATTAATCCGGCTCCCTCCAGGCCCCTTTTTTGATTCTTCAGGAATTATATGACATTGTCATACAATTCATTGGCCAGGCGAACCAATTTCCCTCCTCCAAATTTTCAAACTGATCCACTACCAACCGCCAGGAAAACTTGACAACCTTGGGGTTAACTGTTAGTTTACTCAGATATTTTTTAGCCTTAAAGGAGAGGCTTCCATGACTTTCCAAGAACTGCTGATGACCCTGGAGCGCTTCTGGGCGGATCGGGGGTGCATCATCGTGCAGCCTTACGATATCGAGGTGGGCGCGGGCACCTTCAGCCCCCACACCCTGCTGAGGGCCCTGGGACCGGAGCCCTGGAACGTGGCCTACGTGGAGCCCAGCCGCCGCCCCACCGACGGCCGCTACGGGGAAAACCCCAACCGCCTGCAGCATTATTACCAATACCAGGTAATACTAAAACCTTCCCCCAAGGACATCCAGGAACAATACCTGGATAGCCTGCGGGCCCTGGGGATCGACCCCCTGGACCACGACATCCGTTTTGTGGAGGATGACTGGGAATCCCCCACCCTGGGGGCCTGGGGCCTGGGCTGGGAAGTCTGGCTGGACGGCATGGAGATCACCCAGTTCACCTACTTCCAGCAGGCCGGGGGCATCGACCTCCACCCGGTGTCCGGGGAGCTGACCTACGGCCCGGAGCGCATCGCCATGTACCTCCAGGGGGTGGAAAGCGTCTATGACCTGGCCTGGACCAAGGACATCACCTACGGCGACGTGCATCACCGGGGGGAAGTGGAGCATTCCGTTTACAATTTCGAGCAGGCCGACGTGGACATGCTCTTTAAGCTCTTCGACATGTACGAGCAGGAGTCCCTCCGCATCATCGGCCAGGGCCTGGTGCTCCCGGCTTATGATTACTGCCTGAAATGCTCCCATGCCTTCAACCTGTTGAACGCCCGGGGCGCCATCAGCGTGGCGGAACGGGCCAGCCTCATCGGCCGGGTGCGGAATCTGGCCAAGCTGTGCTCCGAAGGCTACCTGAAGCAGCGGGAAGAGATGGGTTTTCCGTTATTAAAAAGATAGCTGTCAGCTTTCGGCTTAAAAGATAGGTTTTGGCTATTCGCTTTTAGCTTTTAGCTTTTAGCCAAAAGCCAAAAGCCAAAAGCGGACGGCTGATAGGTGATAGAAAGCTGACATTTTCTTCAAAGAGGAAAGATATGGGAAGCGAACTGTTACTGGAGATCGGCACTGAGGAGATCCCGGCCCGGTTTATCCCGCCGGTGTTGGAGGAGTTGGCCGCTTCTTTCCAGAAGCTGCTGGGGCAAGAAAGGATTGCCGTGGGGCAGGTCACCACCTGGGGCACACCCCGGCGTCTGGCCTTGGTGGCCCAGGGGGTGGCTCCGGTCCAATCCGAAGCCAGCACCGAGATCATCGGCCCTCCCAAGGCGGTGGCCTATGACTCCTACGGCAACCCCACGCCCGCGGCCCAGGGTTTTGCCAAGAACCAGGGGGTGGCGGTGGGCGATCTCATTGAAGTGGACACTCCCCGGGGCATCTATCTGGCGGTGAGCAAGCGCACGGCCGGGCGGCCCACCAAAGAAAGGCTCCCGGAGATTCTGCCGTCTTTTATCCTGGGCCTCAGCTTCCCCAAGTCCATGCGCTGGGGCGCAGAAACCGTCACCTTTGCCCGGCCCATTCACTGGATCCTGGCCCGGTTGGGGGGTGAGGTGCTCCATCTCACCGTGGGCGACGTGACCAGCGGCGGCATGACTTACGGCCACCGCTTTCTGGCCCCCCAGCCCGTGGAAGTGGAGGATGCCGAGGATTATGCGGCGGCCCTGGAAAAGGCCCGGGTGATTGTCGATCCCCAGACCCGGCGGGTGCAGCTGGAAAAGGAATTGGCCCAGGCCGCGGCCCAGGTGGGGGGCGAAGTGGTCCCCAACCCCGGCCTCCTGGAGGAGAACTCTTTCCTGGTGGAATACCCCTCCGTGGTCTGCGGCAATTTTGAGGATAAGTTCCTGGCCCTGCCCGATGAGGTGCTCATCACCTCCATGCGGGAGCACCAGCGCTATTTTTCCCTGCGGGGCAAGGATGGCAAGCTGCTGCCCCATTTCATCGCGGTGAACAACACCTTGACCCGGAACCCGGAGGTGGTAAAGAAAGGCCACGAACGGGTGCTCCGGGCCCGCCTCAGCGACGCCATGTACTTTTATGAAGTGGACTCCAAGGTGCCCCTGGAAGACCGGGGGGAGGCCCTCAAAGGGGTGGTCTTCCATTCCCTCCTGGGCACCTCCTATGAAAAGATGGAGCGTTTCCGGGAGCTGGCCGTGTTTCTGGCCCAGCGCCTGGCCCCGGACCTGACGGCAGGGGTGCGCCGGGCCGCGTATCTGTGCAAGGCGGACATCGTCACGGAAATGGTGGGGGAATTCCCCAGCCTCCAGGGGGTGATGGGCCGCCAGTACGCCCGGCTCTCCGGGGAAGCCCCGGAGGTGGCGGAGGCCATCTTCACCCATTATCTGCCCCGCCATGCCGGGGACCTGCTGCCCGGGGACCTGACCGGCGCCCTGGTGGGCATGGCCGACCGGCTGGACACCATCTGCGGCTGCTTCGGGGTGGGCCTGATCCCCACCGGGGCCGCGGACCCTTACGGCCTGAGGCGCCACGCCCTGGCCATCATCCATATCCTCCGGGATCAGGGCCTGCATCTCAATCTGCCGGAGGCCGTGGGCGCGGCCCTGGACCTGCTCAAAGGCAAAATCTCCCGCACTCCGGAAGAGACCGGCCTGGAAGTGCTGGACTTCTTCCAGACCCGGCTGCAGCACCTCCTTATTTCGGAGGGTTATAATAACGAAACCGTGGCCGCGGTCCTGGCCACAGGAGGCGAGGACGTGGTGGACGCCGCGGACAAGGCCCGGGCCCTGGAAGAGGTGCGCCAGAGCCCCGATTTTCCAGCCTTGGCGGTGGCCTTCAAAAGGGTGATCAACATCGCCCGGGGCGCGGAGGCGGGAGAGGTTTCGCCCATGCTCTTTGAGCACCCGGAGGAAAAGCTGCTCTTCGAGGCCGCGGCCCTGATGGAGGAGGAAGTGGGCCAGGCCCTGGAGGAGCGGGATTATCCGAGGGCCTGCCGGGCCCTGGCCAAACTCAAGGGGCCGGTGGACGCCTTTTTTGAAAAGGTGCTGGTAATGGCCGAAGACGAGAACCTGCGGCGCAACCGCCTGGCCTTGCTGGTGAGCATCAGCAACACTTTCTTGCAGATGGCTGATTTTTCGCGCATTTCCACCTGAGCATCTCCTTGTCGATGGTGATTCAGACTGCCACCCCCTCTCACCCCGCCTGCGGGGGGAGAGGGGGTTATAAATTTCTTTGCTGCTCCCCTTAATGAATTTGCCGGAAATATATATCTAATAGGATTAGAGTACTGAATCATATGCGCCGCTGGTTTCGCCGCCGTAAAGAAGAGGAGCCCCAGCCCGAGCCTGCAACCCCGCCCCCCGACGCGGCTGCAGCCGGGGCCGAGATGGAGCCCCAAGCTGCCGCTCCCGAGGAAGTCCCTCCCACAGAAGTTGCGGATGCCGCCTCAGAATCCGGGGTGGAAGCCCCGGACACGGCCTCCCCTGCAGAAGAGGAGCCCCGGAAGGGCCTCTTCCGCCGCTTCCGGGAGCGTTTGAGCCGCAGCCGGGAGGCCCTGGCCGGGGGTCTGGACCGGGTTTTCCTGGGCCGCCGGGAAGTGGACGCCGAGGCGCTGGAGGACTTGGAAGAAATTCTGATCACCGCAGACCTGGGGATGGACACCACCCTGCATCTGGTCCACGCCCTGGAAGAGCGCCTCAAACGCCGGGAACTGGCGGACGTGGAGCGTCTCAAAGCAGCATTGGGGGAGGAGATGTTGAACCTGCTCCAGGGTCCGCCCCCACTTAAAAGAACCGCCCGCCCCTGGGTGGTGCTCCTGGTGGGGGTCAACGGCGTGGGCAAGACCACCACCATTGCCAAGCTGGCCCACTTGGAAAGGCTCCAGGGCCGGGTCCCCCTGCTCATCGCCGGGGACACCTTCCGGGCCGCGGCCGTGGAGCAACTGGAGATTTGGGGGGAACGGGTGGGGGCCCCGGTCATTAAACAGAAAACCGGGGCCGACCCCGCGGCCGTGGTCTTTGACGGCCTGGCCGCGGCCCAGGCTCGGGGCGTGGATACGGTCTTCATCGACACCGCGGGGCGGCTCCATACCAAAGTCAACCTCATGGAGGAACTGAAGAAGATCTTCCGCACCGCGGCCAAGAAACTCCCGGGCGCTCCCCACGAAGTGCTCCTGGTCCTGGACGCCACCACCGGCCAGAACGCTTTGAGCCAGGCCCGCATCTTCCATGAAGCCGTGGGCCTTAGCGGCATTGTGCTCACGAAAATGGACGGCACCGCCAAGGGGGGCGTGGCTCTGGCCGTGGCCCACGAAACCGGCCTCCCTTTGCGCTATATGGGCCTGGGGGAGGGCCTGGAAGACCTGCGCCCCTTCGACGCCCATGCCTTCGTGGCCGCGATTTTGGGGGGAGATGAGGTGGGGTGAGCATGTAGTGGCGGGAAAGAGAAACGCATCCCGCCTGCGGCAACTAGTGGAACTAACTAAAGGCGGGATGCGCTCCGCTTTCCCGCCCTACGCTAATCAGTCCCTTAGAGGACAGGCTTGAAGGCATTATCACTGCGGCAATTATCCTTATATTGGCTGCCACCCCTGGCCCTCACTGCCGGGATTCTCATCTTTTCCGGGGACCTGGGATCATCTGCCAACACCCAGAAATTGGTGCAGTGGTTGCTTACCTGGTTTCCCGGTTTGGGGGAATACCAGTTCCCAGCAGGACAGGGCTATCTCCGGAAGGCCGGGCATATGCTGGCCTATGGGAGTTTATATCTTCTCTGGTTCCGGGCCATGTTCTGGCGTTTTTCCACTCGCCGGGGGGCGGCGGTCCTCTGGTCTTTGGCTTTTTGCCTGTTGGTGGCCTTAGCGGATGAGGGCCACCAATCTTTTTTTTCGTCCCGGACCGGGAGCCTCAGTGATGTGGCCCTGGATTTCGGCGCGGCCCTGCTGGCAGCCCTTGCATTCTCTCTGAAGAGAATATAGTTTTAAATGATGGTCCGGAATTTTAAGAATATTGGAGTGACCCTAATCACTAAGATGATAAAAGCCAGGTTTCTCAACCCCCCGAAGAAGGAGGCCCGCTCCCGGCGCCGGCCCGGAAGATTTCCATGGCCGCTACTGCCCGTTATGGCTTTGGCCTGCCTCCTACTCTTGGCCATTCTCTCCGCTCCCGGCGGGGCGGCAGGTCCGAATCTCTTCGACCTGGTGGTGGAGCATCAATTAAAAAACGGCCTGAAGGTGCTGCTGCTAAAGGAACCCCGGGCCCCCATCATCAGCCTCCAGGTGTGGTACCGGGTGGGTTCCCGGAATGAAGAATTGGGCAAGACCGGGATCTCCCATCTCACGGAGCATCTGATGTTCAAGGGCACGGAGAAGTATGGGCCCAAGGATTTCTCCCGCCTGGTGCAAAAGGCCGGGGGCAATGACAATGCCTTTACCAGCCGTAACTACACGGCGTATTTCGAAAACGGCCCCAAGACGGAACTGCCCCGCTGGCTGGAAATGGAAGCCGACCGCATGCGGAATCTGAAGGTGAGCCAGGAGGACTTCGACACCGAAAAGAAGGTGGTGTTGGAAGAGAGGCGCCTGCGCACGGAAGACGACCCGGTGAACTTCCTCATGGAAGAGGTGATGGCCACCACCTTCAAGGCCCATCCTTACCAGTGGCCGGTCATCGGCTGGTTCCATGACATCGAGACCATCAGCCGGGATGAGTTCCTCCAGTACTACCGGCGCTATTATTCGCCCAACAACTGCACGGTGGTGGTGGTGGGCGATATCGACCCCCAGGAGACCCTGAAACAGATAGAGGCCACCTTCGGGGCTTTGCCTGCGGGGCCCCCGCCTCCGCCAGTCACGGCCCTGGAGCCCCGCCAATGGGGGGAACGCCGGGTGGTGGTGCACCGGGAGGCGCAGCTGCCCTTTCTCATCATGGCTTACCATACCCCCAATTGGCGGGACCCGGACGCCTATCCCCTGGAGATGCTCGCCCGGGTCCTCTCCCAGGGGCGCAGCTCCCGGCTCTACCATAACCTGGTCTACAAAGAGAAATTGGCCCTGGATGCGGGCGCGGACTACAATTTCGACAGTACCGACCCCTCGGTCTTCACCCTTTACGGCCAGCCTTTGCCGGGAAAGACCGTGCCCCAACTGGAGGCCGCCCTGGAAGGGGAAGTGAAACGCCTGCAGACCGAGCTGGTGGGCGAAAAAGAACTGCAGAAGGCCAAAAATCAGACGGTGGCCAGTTTTTATATGAGACTGGACTCCCTCTTTTACCGGGGGATGCTCCTGGGCCGGCTGGAAACCGTGGCCAAGTGGACTCTGATCAAGGAGTTTGTCCCCAAGATATTGCAGGTGACCCGGGAGGACGTGCGGCGGGTGGCCCGGAAGTACCTGGTGGCCAATAACCGCAATGTGGGCATTCTCTCCCCCATTAAAACCGATAAACCCAAAATGGAGCGTTTTAGTCCCGGTGGACAGATTAATTAAGACTTTTTCCTGTTGGCTGCTGATCATCCTGGTCTGGAGCGGCGCGGCCCTGGCCGCTGCCTCCCCCCGGGTCCTGGGAGTGCGGGAGAAACTCCCCAACGGCCTGGTCTGGCTCTTCTCGGAGCAGTCCGGCCTGCCCCTGGTGACCCTCAAGCTCCTGGTTAAGGCCGGCACCCTCCAAGACCCGAAAGGGAAGGAAGGGTTGGCCAACCTCACCGCCTCCCTGCTCTTAAGCGGCACCCAAAGGCGGAGCGCCACCCAGATCGCCCAGGAACTGGATTTTCTGGGGGCCAGGCTGGGGGCGGCCGGGGGGGATGATTTCGCGGAGGTGAGCCTCACGATCCTGAAAAAGGACCTGGCCGCGGGGTTGGACCTTTTCCAGGACATCCTCCTGCATCCGGCCTTCGCCCCCCCGGAGGTGCGCCGCAAGGTGGCGGAAATCAAGGCGTCTTTGAAGAGCGATGAAGATGAACCCATGGTGGTGGCCTCCCGCGCCTTCAACAAGGATCTCTTCGGCGCCTTTCCCTACGGCCATCCCATCCGGGGCACCCAGGCAGGCCTGACAGCCATCACCCCCAAGACCCTGAAGGAGTTCCACCGTCGTTATTACCGGCCCAACAACGCCATCCTCAGTGTGTCGGGCGACCTGACCCTGGATGAAGCCCGGAAATGGGTGACCCAGATTTTCGGGTCCTGGCCGGCCGGGGAAATTCCCCCGCCCCAACTCCCCCCCATCCCCCGTCTCCAGGAAGACCGGGTGGTGGTGATCGATAAGGATATCAGCCAGGCCAACATCATCTTGGGGAATTTGGGGATTTCCCGGGCCAACCCGGATTTTTACGCCCTCCAGGTGATGAATTACATCCTGGGAGGGGGCGGCTTCGCCTCCCGTCTGATGGATAATATCCGGGTGAACCGGGGGCTGGCTTACAGCGTCAGCAGCGGTTTCAGCCCGGGACTGGAACCGGGGCCCATAGCCGTGTCCCTGGAAACCAAAAATGCCAGCAGCGCCGAAGCAGTGGCCCAGGTGTTGGCGGAGATGCGGCGCATCCGCCAGGAGCCGGTCACGGCCGCAGAACTGAGTGACGCCAAGTCCTACCTGATTGGCAGCTTTCCCCGGAAGATGGATTCCCTGGCCAAGCGGGCCTGGCTCATGGCTTATGCCGAATTTTATGGGTTGGGGCTGGATTACCCCTGGCGTTATCCGGACCTGATCCGCAACCTGACCCCCGGGGATATTCAGAGAGTAGCGGCAAAGTATTTACATCCGGACAAATATCTCCTGGTAGTGGTGGGAAAAAAGTCAGCAATGCCTCCGCCGTTCGGGGTTGCTCCCCGGGCGGGGGGAGAGGAGAAGAAAGATGTTAAGAAGCAGACTCATCCTTAGCTTAGTAATTGGCGCCCTGTTCACTTTGGGAGCCATGACCACCGGCGTGGTGCTGGGTTCTCCGGCCCAGGCCGCTTTGGCGCCGGAGACTTTCGCGGATCTGGCCCAGAAAGCCTCCCCCGCGGTGGTCAATATCAGTACGGAAAAGAAGGTGAAGAATGACCGGGGTGCGGGCCGGATGCGGGAATTCTTCGGCAGGGGGCCTTCCCCCTTTGGCCCGGATGACCCGTTTAAGGATTTCTTTGAGAAATTTTTCGGGGAGATACCCAAGAGCTTCAAGCATCGCAGCCTGGGGTCGGGCTTCATCATTGACCCGGAAGGCCATATCATCACCAACAACCACGTGGTGGAAGGCTCGGACAAGATCAAGGTCAAACTGGTGGGAGGCAAAGAATACCAGGCCACCATCAAAGGCCGGGACCCCAAAACCGACCTGGCCTTGATCCAGATCACCAACCCCCCTAAAGACCTGCCCTTCCTGGTCTTGGGAGACTCCGAGGCCACTCGGGTGGGAGACTGGGTGCTGGCCGTGGGCAATCCCTTCGGTCTCAGCCATACCGTCACCCAGGGCATTATCAGCGCCAAGGGCCGGGTCATCGGCGCCGGTCCCTATGATAATTTTCTGCAAACCGACGCCTCCATCAACCCGGGAAACAGCGGCGGGCCTCTCCTCAATCTCAAAGGGGAGGTGGTGGGCATCAATACCGCCATCCTGGCCAGCGGCCAGGGGATCGGCTTTGCCACTCCCAGTAACCTGGCCAAAGGCATCATCCCCCAACTGATGAGCAAGGGCAAAGTGGTGCGGGGCATGATCGGCGTCCAGGTGCAGGTGGTGACCCCGGAACTGGCCAAGTCCTTCGGCCTTCCGGAACCCAAGGGGGCCCTGGTGGCGGAGGTCAATCCCGGCACGCCCGCGGAAAAGGCCGGCTTGCACCGGGAGGACATCATCATCGAATATAACGGGCACCCCATCCACGAGATGAATGAGTTGCCCCGCCTGGTGGCCGAGACTGCCCCCGGCACCCCGGTGACCCTGAAGGTGCTGCGCCAGGGCAAGGAAAAGACCTTCAACCTGACCATCACCGAATTGAAGGAAGAACGCCAGGCCAAAGCTGCCGGGGGTGAGGAGGAGGAGAGCAGTCCCCTGGGGTTGGTGGTGAAAAACCTGGACCAGACCCTGGCCCAGCGCCTGCGGATCAAGGGAAGCAAGGGCGTGGTGGTGATGCAAGTGGAATCAGGCAGCCCGGCCGCGGACGCGGGCTTCCGCCCCGGAGACCTGATCGAGGAGATCAACGGCCAGGCCGTGGGCAATTTGAAAGATTACCAGAAGATCATTAAGCAACTGAAAAAAGGCACCGTGGCCCGCTTCTACCTCAAACGGGCGGGACACAACCTCTACCTGACCGTGGAGATTCCCAAGGGGTAGATGGAGGGGAAAACTTACGGAGAGAGGGCCGGGGGAGATAGTGGTCAGTGGTCAGTGGCCAGTTAAAGAAGGGCGATTGATAACCAGATACTGGTTGCTGCCTTAGCCGCCTTGTTCCCAACTCCCATCAGACCCCGGTAATTTTCAGGAAATTGAAGAGGGGGCCAGTAAATCCGGTCCCCTTTCTCTTTTAAAACTCTTTTTTATAGCATTTGCCAAAAGTTCTTTCCTCTTATCCCCTCTCCCCCCAGCGGGGGGAGAGGGTTAGGGTGAGGGGGGGCGGAAAAAACTTTTGGCAA
>JAGVAH010000115.1 GCA_020060385.1 Syntrophobacterales bacterium
CAATTATACTGGTTGCCAAAAGTTTTTTCCGCCCCCCCTCACCCTAACCCTCTCCCCCCGCTGGGGGGAGAGGGGATAAGAGGAAAGAACTTTTGGCAATTGCTAAAAAATGCGATTTTTCCCCCCCTTTTCTCAAGGGGGGTAAGGGGGGATTATATAACCGCCTGATAATCCCCCTAAATCCCCCTTTAGGAAAGGGGGACTTAAAATGCCTGGCAATCAAGAGGGGCAAAATTTATATCACACTATTTGTGGAACGTAACACCAGACTATCATTATCCGGATCAGCAAATCAGTCTGGCCGATTTCATTGTTAAGGAAGGAGCAAACCATGAGACCTGGAAACCGGCTTTGGAAATTGGCGGTGGCGGCGCTGGTGCTGGCGGGGTTATGCGGCTCAGTTTGGGGTGACGATGGCTTCTATGTGATCCCGGTAAAAAATCGCAATATCATTACGACTGACACCAATACCGCGATTGGCAAAGGCGCTTTTAATGCCACCAGTACCGGTAGTAGCAACACTGCCAGCGGCACGTATGTGCTCCACGCCAACACCAGCGGCAATAGCAACACCGCCAACGGCGCAAATGCGCTCCACTGCAACACCACCGGCAGTTACAACACCGCCAGCGGATTGAATGTGCTCTACTACAACACTACCGGCAATTACAATACCGGCTGCGGAGGGTATGCGCTCTACTACAATATCACCGGCAATAACAACACCGCCTGCGGGTACGCTGCGTTTTTTAGCAACACCACTGGAAACGAGAATACCGCTGCGGGATATGCAGCCCTTGGTCTTAACGACACCGGCAACTACAACACCGCGGTGGGAACATACGCGCTTTACACGAGTCGTGGCCACGGCAATACCGCGCTGGGCCAAAATGCCGGCTATAACCGCAACCCTGCAGAATTATTTACGGGCAATGCCAACATCTATATCGGCCAGGACGTCGGCCCGGGCTCCCTCACCGAATCTAACACCATCAGGATCGGCAACAGCTACCAGTCCAAAACCTTCGTTGCCGGTATCGCCTCCACCTATGTCAGCAGCGCGGTTCCCGTCTATGTGAAATCAGATGGCCAGCTGGGCACCGTTACCTCCTCACACCGCTACAAAGATAATATACAGGACATGGGCGAGGCCAGCAGCAGCCTGATGCGGCTGCGGCCGGTGACCTTCAATTTTAAGCCTGAATATGCCCGCGGGCCGCAAACCCGGCAATACGGCCTGATAGCCGAAGAGGTCGCCCAAGTTTATCCGGAGCTGGTGCAGTACGACCCCAAGACCGGCCAGCCGCAGGCGGTGGCTTACCACCTGGTCAATGCCATGCTCCTGAACGAGGTGCAGAAGCAGCACCGCCTGGCGCGGGAGCAGGAGAAAAAGATCAAGGCCCTGGAAGAGCAAACCAAAGAATTATCAGCCCTTAAGGAGCAGGTCAGGGCCCTGTCCGCCCTGGTGGCCCAAAACCAGGGAGCGCCGCGCCGTCTCTCAAAGCTGGACAATTAGCCCAAAAGGTAAGGCCATATCACCACGGCAGAGTCGGCAACGGCCCTGCCGTTTTTTGTTTGCAACCCGGGGGGCCAGGCGTCGCTTCGGAAATTCCCATGGGGGGGTGTCACCGGGGGGCGGCCCGGTGGCGGTGGCTGGTGTTTTCCTGCAGTCCAGGGGATTGATTCTTTATAGTATTTATGTTTTTATGCCGAATACAGAAAGGGTTCCCCGGGAACAGAGGGGCGTAAAAATGTAAACTCCTGCCAGTGGCTCCCGGACCTGAAATGGGAGCAACCGGGGGCCATTCGCCGCATAATTCAGGGCTTAACCGGGCGAGGTGGACATGGAAAGCCGTCATCTTAAAAAAAAGCCGCCATTTAGCCGGCTCTGGGTCATTCTCCTCCTCCTTGTGCTCCCAGGGCTGATGTATGCCTGCCAATCCCAGGAACCTCCTTTGAGCCCGGCCGCGGCCGCGTTCAAAAAGGAGATGAAGGAATGCATCGACCGGCTGGCCCAACCCCTCACCGAGCCGGTATTAAAAGGAGATAGCGCGGCCATCATCAAGGTCCTGAAAAAAACCGAGCCCGCGGCCATTAAACTCTGCCGCATGTGTCCTTTCCGCATGGGCGTCATGAATAAGGATGGGGACACCCTGGCCATTTACCCGCCCCGCCAGGCTGCCAACCTGGATTTCTATCAATATGAGGTGGTGCAAAAGGTGCTCAAGACCCGGAAGATCGCGCAGCAACGCCTGTTTCTCCAGGATGGGGCCAGAATTTATGCCATAGCGGTGCCGCTGCTGCGAGGGGAAGAGGTGATCGGCATCCTGGCCATCGCCCTGGACGCCGGGGAAGCCCAGAAAAGGTGGGACCTGAGGGAAAAAGAGTTTCTGGTCTTGAATTTTAACCGGTGATCTTTAGAAATTGTTAACTTCATGGCGGAGGCCCGGCGCCACTTTAATCAGGACGCGCCGGGCCGCTTTTGGGCAGAAATGAAGAGAAGCTCTGGGGCCGCAGCGCACTATTCCTTGAAGATTGCCGGCGAGAAGGGGAAAGAGGTGATTTTCTCCTTTGCCGGCCGCATCGCCCTCCAGGATCTGAGCTCCTTTAACACCGAGGTCTGGGCCCGCCTCCAGGAGATGTATCCGGCCAAGTTGATCGTGGATCTGTCCCAGGTGGAGTATCTGGACAGCGCCGGCGCCCTGGAACTCTTAAACCTGAAGCAGGAGGCCCTGTCCCGGTCCATCACTTTTCAATTCGCCCATCTCCCGGAGACGGCCCGGGGCATCATGGAGTTGCTGGACCGGGATGACCTGGCCGCGGCCCCCTTGGTGGGCGGCCGGGATGAAGGCAACCTGGTGGAAGAGCTGGGGGAAGGGGCCCGCAGGTTCACGGACGACCTGACCCAGGTGACCACGTTTTTGGGAGCACTCTTGCGGGCCCTGGCCTATGCCCTGCTGCATCCCCGGACGGTGCGCTGGGGTGACGTCGCCTCCTATATGAAGCGGGCGGGCCTGGACGGACTGCCCATAGTCAGCCTCATCAGCTTCCTTTTGGGTCTCATCCTGGCCTTTATGTCCTCCCTGCAGCTCAAGCAGTTCGGAGCCAATGTCTACGTGGCCCCCCTGTTGGCCATCGCCGTGGTCAAAGAGCTGGGGCCCATCATGACCGCCATCCTGGTGGCCGGCCGCTCGGGCTCGGCCTTTGCCGCGGAAATCGGCACCATGAAGGTCAACGAGGAGGTGGACGCCCTGACCACCATGGGCTTCGATCCCATCGCCTTCCTGGCGGTGCCCAAGGTCCTGGCGGCCATGGTGGTGGTGCCGCTCCTCACCATTTACGCGGACCTCTTCGCCATCGCCGGGGGCCTGGTGGTGGGGGTTTTGGGGCTGGATCTGACCGCCTACACCTACCTCAAGGATACCCAGGCCAGCCTGACCCTCATGGACATCATCCCCAGCCTCATCAAGGCCGGGGTCTTTGCCCTGCTCATCGCCGGCATCGGCTGCCAGCGGGGCTTCCAGGTGCGGGGGGGCGCCGAGGCGGTGGGCACCGCCACCACCTCCGCGGTGGTGGCGGCCCTGTTCCTGATCATCGTCACCGACTCGGCCTTTGCCTTGGCGTTTCACTATTTGGGGATATAGAGCATCGAGGCATGATCAAGGACTTCAAAGCATATTTTGAGCAAATCAAAAAGCTCGATGTCCAAGAGGCCACCGAGCACACCTTGCGTCCTGCCCTGGATGCCCTTCTGAACGCCCTGGCCGGGAAAAACATCAAAGTCATTCACGAACCCAAGCGTGACGAAACCGGCAAAGGCGCGCCCGATTTCAAATTCAAGACCACAGACGAGCGCATCCTGGGTTATCTGGAAAACAAGAAAATCGGGGAAAATCTTGACCAATTTCTGAAGTCTGAACAAATCGTCAAATATAACCAATTGTCCGGCAATCTGATCCTGACCAACTACCTGGAATGGATCTGGTTGAAGGAGGGAGAGATCGCCAGGCGGGAAACCCTGGGATATCCCAGCGATGTGGGCTATCCCAAGGCCCGCCTGGATCATGATAAAGCAAGATGGGTCGAGGCGTTAATCGCCGCCTTCTTATCCACCCCGCCCCAGGGCATCGGCAGGGCCAGGGATTTGGCCTTGGAACTGGCGAAACGTTGCCATTATTTGCGGGAATTTCTCACCGAGGAATTAATCAGGCAAGAGCGGGAGCATCAGCAGGGAAAACTCTTTGGCCTCTTTGGGGTCTTCAAGAGAGACGTTTTTCATGAGTTGGGCATCCCGGGCTTTGCCGACGCCTTCGCGCAGATGTTGGGTTACGGTTTATTTCTGGCGCGCCTGAACCGCGGCAACAGCGCGCCCATCACCCTAAACAATGCTAAGAAGTATATACCAACGAATTTCGAACTCATTCGGGAGCTGGTGGATTTTCTGGACGAATTGGACAAGGAGGAATACCAGCAGATCAAGTGGCTGGTGGAAGAAATCCTGAGCATGATGAATAACCTGGACCTGGCCGCGCTCCAGGAGGATTTGGCCTTCAGCAAACGCCAGGGCCGCCTTTTTGCCCAGACCGAGGAAGAACGGCTGTTGTTCGCCAAAGACCCCTATGTATATTTTTACGAAGGGTTCCTGAAGGCTTACGACAGGCACATGCGCAAAAGCCGGGGCGTTTACTACACCCCGCCGCCGGTGGTGAATTTTATCGTGCGCGCGCTCAATGATATTTTGCAAAGCATGTTTGGGATCAAGGACGGGTTTGCCGACCGCAAGCGGGTCACCGTCCTGGACTTCGCCACCGGCACCGGCACCTTCCTGTTGGAGGTGTTGCAGCAAATCCTGGAGGCCGCGCCGGAGGGCTTGCGGGATCAACTGATTTCCGAGCACGCCTTGAAAAATCTGTACGGCTTTGAATATCTGATCGCGCCTTACACTATTGCCCACCTGAAGTTGTCACAATATCTCCATGATAAAGGCTTCAAGATGAAGCCCAAGGAACGGCTGCAAATCTATCTGACCAACACCCTGGAGCCCATTGAACCGCAACAAAACTGGCTGTTGCCGGCCCTGTCCAAAGAAGTGGAAGAGGCGCAAAACGTCAAGAACAAGCCGATTCTGGTAATCACCGGCAATCCCCCCTATTCCGGCCATTCATTGAACAAGGGCAAATGGATTACCGGACTAATCGATACCTACAAGCAGGTTGACGGCCAGCCTTTGGGAGAAAGAAACCCCAAGTGGCTGCAAGATGACTATGTAAAGTTCATCCGTTTTGCCCAATGGAAGATGGAGCAGGTGGAGGAAGGTGTGGTCGGCATCATCACCAATCATTCCTTCCTGGATAATCCCACCTTCCGGGGTATGCGCCGCAGCCTGATGCAGACTTTCAATCAGATTTACGTGCTTGATCTGCATGGGAGCGCCAAGAAAAAGGAAAAAACCCCGGAAGGCGGCAAAGACGAAAACGTCTTCGATATTGAGCAGGGCGTGTGCATTTCAATTTTGGTGCGAAAACCAGAATTAGAACAAAAAATCTTTCATGCCGACCTTTGGGGCAAGCGCCAGGAGAAATATCGCTCTTGCCTGGAGATGGATTTTGGCCAGGTTACATGGTGCGAAGTTCTGCCGCACAGGCCATTCTATCTTTTCATACCTCAAAATGAAGCCTTGCGTTCAACCTATGAGCAGGGGTGGAAAGTCACGGATATTTTTCATGAAAAAGCAGTTGGAATATGCAGTAAAAAGGATGCCGTAGTTTTTCAGTATACAAAGGATGAATTGTTGAAAGTTATAAAAGATTTTTTCTATAGAGGAGAGCAAGAAATTAAAGCGAAATATAAAACTGGAATTGATAGCAGAGATTGGAAAGTTAAATCTGCAAAAGAAAATGTGATTAAGTATGGTATTAATGAACAGTATATTCAACCGATTCTATACCGCCCGTTTGATGTGAGATTTACATACTACACTGATAAATCCAGAGGCTTTTTAGCATACCCAGTTTATCAACTCCAACGGCACATGCTTTCTGCTAAAAATGTAGGCCTAATTTTTTCACGAAACGTCGAAATTAAACGTGATTGGGAACATGTACATTGCTCCGATATGCCAATAAATCTGCACACAGTATCTCTTAAAGAAGGGAATTACATAGCCCCCCTCTACCTCTACAACAATCCCGGAGACAAAGAACCGGAAAAAAACCGGAATAACCATCTGTTCGTCCAGGAACCTCAGGCTCAATACAACGAGCGCGATGAAAACCTTGCTCCCAAGTTTCGGGCCTTCATCGACCAAAAATACGGACACCATTATGAGCCTGAGGAAATCCTCGGCTATATCTATGCCGTGCTGCACAGTCCCACTTACCGCCGCAAATACGCCGAGTTTCTGAAGATCGATTTTCCCCGCATTCCCTTTTTAGCTGATCGCCAGACCTTTGAAAAACTTGCCGGGCTGGGCTGGCGGCTGGTCCAGGCCCATTTGCTGAAAGATATTCCTGACACCCTGAAAGTGGAGCTAAACAGAGGCAGGGATACGGTGGAAAAGCCTGTGTACGCCGCGCCCCAGCAAAGGCTTTATGTCAATGCCGGACAATATTTCGCGCCCGTGCCGGCAGACGTCTGGGACTTTCATATCGGCGGCTACCAGGTCCTGGACAAGTACTTGAAATCCCGCAAAGGCCGGGAACTTTCCTTAGATGAAAAAGAAAACATCATCAATGTGGTCAAAGTATTAAGATTCACCATCGACCGGATGCAGGAAATTGATGAGGTTTGGAGACCTTAACTAGTGTTGTGTCCCAGGAATAACCATCAAAATATCGGCTCCAAAAACTCCCCCTCCCCACGGGGGGAGGGGGTTGGGGGGAGGGGGGCGACTTTGGGCGAGTAGTGATAAACACCCAAAAATATACCACCCCCACCCCGACCCTCCCCCCTCAGGGGGGAGGGAGAAAAGACTGCGCTACTTTTGAAAGGTATTTCTGGGACATGATACTAGAACCCATAAGACCTCCGCCCCTTTAATTTTCAGGTCATTCTGAGGGAGCCGCAGGCGACCGAAGAATCTCAAAATACAAGATTCTTCACTCCGCTGCGCTCCGTTCAGAATGACACCCTTAAGACCTTCGTAAAGGTCTTGACTTTGAACCTTGAACTTTGAACTATTAGGGCGTCATCAATGCCAACTTCTCTTCAATCCCCCATCATCGAAGTAGATAATCTCACGGCCCGCTTTGGGGAGAATACCATTTTTCAGGAGGTGAGCTTCCAGGTCTACCCGGGGGAGATCCTGGTGATCCTGGGGGGGAGCGGCTGCGGCAAGTCCACCTTGCTGAAACACATGATCGGCTTGTATCAACCCGCGGCCGGCAGGGTGATCCTCAACGGCATCGATATGGGCACGGAGGAGGCCCAGGAGTTGCAACAGGTAAAGATGGGGATCGGCGTCCTCTTTCAGTCCGGGGCCCTTTTCGGCTCCATGACCCTGGCCCAAAACGTGGGCCTCCCCCTCCAGGAATATACCGATCTCTCCCAGGAAGAAATCGAGGAGATCGTGAAAATGAAGCTGGCCCTGGTGAACCTGGCGGGTTATGGTAATCATCTGCCCGAAGAGATTTCCGGGGGCATGAAGAAGAGGGCGGGGCTGGCCCGGGCCATGGCTTTAGACCCCGCGGTCCTCTTTTTCGACGAGCCCTCCGCGGGTTTGGACCCCATCTCCGCGGCGGAATTGGATATCCTCATTAAAAGCATCAACAGCGGCCTGGGAACCACCATGGTGGTGGTGACCCATGAGTTGGAGTCGATCTTCAGCATCGCCCACCGCGTGATTATGCTGGATAAGAGCGCCAAGGGCATCATCGCCCAGGGGGACCCCCGGGAACTCAAAGACCACTCGCCGGACCCCCGGGTCACCGACTTTTTCAACCGGAAACCGGGCCTGGGGCGGCAGCCGAAAGGGTAGGGAGATGGCCAAAAAAACCGCTAACTTTATGCTGGGAATCTTTGTGATCCTGGGTTTCTTCGCGGCCGTGGCGGCCATCATCTATGTGGGGGCCACCGGTTTCTTTCAGAAGGGGAAAAAATATATCACTTATTTCGATGAGTCGGTGCAGGGCCTGCAAAACGATTCCAGCGTCAAGTACCGGGGGGTGGACGTGGGCCGGGTGGAGAGCATCAGGGTAGCCCCGGATAACCGGCTCATCGGCGTGGTCATCAAAGTGAACCTGAGAGACCTGCAGCCCAGCAACACCGTGGCCCAACTCAAGGCCGCGGGCATCACCGGGGTGATGTTCATCGAACTGGACCGCCCCAAACCCGGGGAGAAGGACTACACCCCCAAGATCACCTTTCCCTCGGAGTACCCCGTCATCCCTTCCCGTCCCTCGGAGATCCAAAAAATCCTCTCCAAGATTGACGGGGTGATGGCCAAAATCGATGAGATCGACACCAAGGGCATCTCGAACCAGTTGATCTTAACCGGCAAAGCGGTGGAGGATTTTTTCAAAGGCAAGGAGATGAAGGCCATCCTGGTGAAACTAAAATCCACCGCCGGCAATCTGGAGCAAATTACCAAAAGGGTGGACAAGGCGATAGCCCAAGGCAAGATGGAGGAGGTCCTGGCCCAGTCCAAGGAGGCCTTAAAAAGCGTGCAGTCCTTACTGGCCACGGTGCAGCAGGATATTCGGGCCATGAGGCTTCCGGAAATCGCCCAGGAGGCCACCAGCACGGTGGCCAACCTGCAGCGGGCCTCAG
>JAGVAH010000112.1 GCA_020060385.1 Syntrophobacterales bacterium
CAAGAAAAAAAATCGCCTCCGGGTGAAATTTTTTCGATGACACTTACTGGTCATCATATGCAAGTTCCTAACCGGACACTGCTGGGATTTAGGGGGATTATCAGGCGCTTATATAATCCCCCCACCCCCCTTTAGAAAAGGGGGGTGATACTTTTTCCCGAAAAACCATCCTGGATGAACCAAAACGGCTGCAAAATTCGGTTTTGAAATGACTTCTGATGACCTAAACTTGGATAAGATCTTGGAGTCTCGTCTCAAGGCCAGCCAAGTGGTAGTTGTGGAGGCGGAGGAGGACTCCGGCTATGTGCCCCTGCCCCTGCGCAACCTGAAGACGGATGCGGTTATTCCCTTCGAAGTATATTTAAAGATCAAGGACAAGAAAGACCCCCAGGCTCAGTTTGTCCGGGTATGTCCCCCAGGGGAGGTGTTTCAGAGTAAATGGCGGAGCAATCTATTAACCTTAAAGGTCCCCTGGGTTTATTTCCGGAGCCAAGATACAGTCCAAGTGCAGGAATATCTAAACCGTAATCTCGAAACAATACTTGCCGACCACGACATGCCTGCTCGAAAAAAGGCGGCCCTGGTTTATGATGTCACTTTACTTTGGGTGCGCCATTTTTTTCTTCATGAACAAGAGCGCACGGGGCAGCATCTGGAGTTGGCCTTAAATCATGTGGATAACCTGCTGCGATTAATCCACCAGGAACAGACCCAGAGCAGTTTTGTCCTCGATCTCTGGCAATATGACCAAGGCCTGTATACCCATTCCCTCAATACCTGCCTCCTGGGATTAGCCTTTGTCAGCTGCCTGAAATGGCCTCCCAACCAGGTCCGTGATTTTGGGTTGGGGGCTTTATTGCACGATATTGGCATGATTCAGATACCTGCAGCCATTTTGCGCAAACCGGCCAAACTTTCCAAAGAAGAAGAGGAGCTTATCCACAAACATCCCTTCCAGGGCTTCCAAATCCTGAAGAAATTTTCCATCCTGCGAAGTGAAATCCTCCACATGGTCTTGCAGCATCATGAGAATGGGGATGGCTCCGGCTACCCGGATCGGTTACAGTTCCCGAAGATTCATCCCTGGGCCAGGATACTGCGGATCCTGGACAGTTATGAGGCCTTGACCGCGGCGCGCAGCTGGCGTTCAGCCTTTGCTCCCAAAGATGCCCTGTGGATCATGCGGGAGGAGTGGGAGAAGAGTTTACATTTCGACCAGAAGTACCTGTCAAGCTTTATTAAATTCTTGGCTGCAACTTAAGGCCATCTTTCGTCAACCTGCCTAACCCTGAGTTGCGACTTTTTATAAGGCGATACCAAAAACTCCCGGATACCGCTAATGCCTGTTACTGAAAATCATCCTCCAACTCCCGGCGAGACTCCCCCCCACCGTATCCTGAAAAAATTCGCCTATCTTCTCTCCGCCCGCTGGCTGCGGGAGGGGTTGGTGACGGTCTTTTTCATCCTCCTGGCCCGCCGCAGCACCACCACTTACGGGGAATTCATGCTGGCCATCAGCCTGGGGGCCATCCTCCTGCTGGTGGCGGAGTTCGGCCTCAACCTGCCCCTGGTCCCCCTGCTCACCGGCAAGGAACGGCCGCCCGGGGAATCCCTGGGCCAGGTTTTGCTCCTCAAGGGGGTGCTCTTGCTGGGGGCTTTAGGGGGGGCTCTGCTCTTTGTCCACTGGCAGGGCTATTCTCCGGCCTTGCAGCAGATAGTGCTGGTGATCGGCGGCGGGGTGGCCCTGGAGGCCCTGGCCTCCACCTTTTTTGTGGCCTTCCAGGTGGAGGGCCGCCAGGACCTGGAAGGGCGGATCAAGGCCCTGGGCGCGGCGGTGGGCCTGGGCTACGGCCTCCTGACCCTGATCCTGGGGGCCGCGCCCCTGACCATCGCCTTTTTCAAACCCATCGAAACCCTGGTCTTTATCGCCGCGGGCGCGTATTTGCTCCTGCAGCGCACCACTCTGCGCTGGCCTTCCTTCAAGGGGTTCTGGTCCATCGCCCAAAAGGGCCTGGTCTTTGCCCTCATCGAGATTGCGGGCATTACCTATAACAAGGCCAATATCTTCTTCCTGCAGCGCTATGGGGGCGCGGACGGGGTGGCCCAATACAGCGTCACCAATCAGACCGTGGACGGCATCTCCGGGATCGTCTCCAACCTGCTGCTGCAGGCCGTGCTCTTTCCCCTGTTCGTGAAGCTCTGGGACGAAGACAAGGGCCAAGTCTCCCGCCTGGCCCAAAACACCGCCCGCTGGCTCCTGGCCGCGGCCCTGCCCCTGATGTTTCTCCTGGCCGTGGAAAGCGACCGGCTCATCATTCTCATCTACGGCCCCCGCTACCAGGATGCGGTCTGGCTCCAGAAGATCCTGGTGGCCACCATCATCTGCGGCTTTTTCCACAACCTGGCGGCCCTGCTGATGGTGAGCATGCGCCGGGAACGATTGCTCCTGGCCTTTTATCTCAGCGGCCTGCTGTTCAACCTGGTGGCCTGCAGCCTCTTGATTCCCGCCCTCACCCTTTTGGGCGCGGCCCTGGCCATCGTTCTCACCAAGGTGGCGGTGACTTCCCTCACTGTCACCTATTGCCAGCGGCAGATCAGCCTCATCCCCCGGAGACCCTTGATCCATCTGGCCCTGGCCGGGGGGGCCGGCCTCCTGGCCTATTTCCTCACCAGGCCCCTCCTGCCCCGGGAACTGGCCGAGGCCCTGGCCCTGGCCCCCACCCTGGCCCTGGCTTTTTACTGGTGGCGGCAGGGAAAATGATTCACCACAGAGACACGGAGGACACGGAGATTCACAGAGGGAAAGAAAGATTATGGGGGGCGCTTCCAGCGCCCCCCATAATAAACTCCTTTCTCTGTGTAACTCTGTGCTCTCTGTGCCTATGTGGTTAAGTTTTTCTTTTAATCCCCAGCACCCTGCCCCTCCAGCCCACCCGGTAGGAAATGCCCCGCCAGCGGATCTCCCGGGTGGGCCAGGTGCACAGGTGGCACCAGGCGGCCATGGCTATGGCCCCGTAAAACGCGGGCAGCCAGATATGGAGCCCCACCCTTTGGGGATGCAGATTCCTCAACAATATGGCCAGGCCGGTGAGCGCGGCCAAAAAGACGGCTCCGGGCCAGGGGTTGCCCAAGATAAAACATGGGGGTACGGCCAGGAGCCGCAGGGCGCTCAAGACCACCAGCGCGGCCAGCAGATAGAACAAAATACCCAGGGCCAGCCAGGCGCCGGGCAGACAAAACTTGAGGTAGAGCCACTGCCGGAAGAGCCAGTCGCACCAATTGTCCGGGGTCTCGCCCCGCCAAGGGCTGTGGAGGCTGGCCTCCGGGTCGGCCAAACCCACCGGCAGGCCTTTCTCCTGGAGGAGCGCGGCCAGGGAGACGTCGTCCACCACGTTCTGGGACCACCTCCGGGCCACCTGCAGGTCCTCGAAGACCTGGCGCTTGATGGCCGTGGCCCCGCCCCAGGGCTGGTTGAGCCGGGGGATGGGCTTGGTCAGGTAGAGGATGAGGACGGTGATGGCCCGGCCCCAGGTGGCCAGCCCCCGGTCCTGGGGCAGGACATGGTGGTAACCGCTGACCACCGGGACCTCCCCCTTAACCAGGGGCAGGACCATGCTTTTCATCCAGTTCTTAGGGGCCAGGCGGGTGCTGTCGCCGAAGACCAGGATTTCCCCAGCCTCCCCCAGGGCCTTCAGACCGGCCAGGAGGTTGTGGTTCTTCTGGCCGCAACTGACCGCGGGCCCGCTGATGATCAAACGGGACCGGGGATATTCCGGGATTAAGGAGCTGATTACCGGGGTGGCCGGGTCGGCCATCTCCCTGGTGATAAAGATCACCTGGTAATCGGGATAATCCTGGGAGAGGAGAGAGCGGAGGTTGTCAGCCAGGTCCGCCGCGGCTCCGGCCACCGGCACCAATAAAGCCGCCTGCGGCCACGCGGCCGGCTCCCCTTCTCCGGGACCGGGTTCTTTCCAGGCCAAACCCTGGCCCCCCATCAGGAGCAACCCGGCAAAGAGCAGCAGGACCACGGCCATGGCCGCGGGAATTATTGCTTCCATTCCTGCCTCAGCGTTTTTCGAGAATTCACACTTGCACCTCTGCCTGGAAAAAGTTCAAAGTTCAAGGTTCAAGGTTTTTCTCCCTTCGGGCCTTTCTCTTAACTTTGAACCTTGAACCTTGAACTTAGAACTCATTCGCCCACCTGGAGGTGAGTCTATGATAACAAAAACCTCGGGTATTATGGTAGACTAACCTGGCCAAGTCGGCCCAAGCCGCGATAAATGCGCTTTATCCCCCTTGCATGGAGATGACCGATGACCCAGATCATTTTGGTGCGCCACGGTGAGACCCCCTGGAACAAGGACAAAATCTTCCGGGGTACGGCGGATATACCGTTGAACGACACCGGCCGGGAAGAAGCGGAGCTGGCCGGGGAATGGCTGCAAAAAGAGACCATCCACGCGGCCTACAGCTCCCCCCTCTCCCGGGCCCGGGACACCGCCCTGGCCATCTGCCGGCACCATAAACTCCAGGTCGCGGATCTGCCCGGCCTGGGGGATATTAATTACGGGGAATGGCAGGGCCTGCCCCTGACGCAGGTGAAAGAGGTCTATGCCGACCTCTACCGCCAATGGGAGACCGCGCCCCACACCGTGCGCTTCCCCAAGGGGGAGACCCTGGAGGAGGTGCGGCAGCGGGCCTGGGCCGCAGTGGAGGAGGTGGTCAAGGGCCATCCCGGCCAGGTGGTGCTGCTGGCGGCCCACCGGGCGGTGAACAAGGTCCTCATCGCCAAGTTCATCGGCCTGGACGACTCCAATTTCTGGCGCATCGGCCAGGACACCACGGCCATCAACCGCTTCCTCCTGGTAGGGGACACCTGGCATATCATGTCCGTCAACGACAACTGCCACCTGCGCACTATGAAGCGGGGCGCGTACGTAGACTTCTAAAAAAGATTAACCACAGAGGCACAGAGGACACAGAGAATCACAGAGGGAAAAATATAACTCAAACTTGGCGCTTTCAGCGCCAAGTTTTAGTTATTCCTTTCTCTGTGGCCCTCTGTGCTCTCAGTGTTTCTGTGGTGAAGTTCTTTATAATATGACCACCACCAGGCGCATTAAGCGCATTTTTATTGAGGCCGGGGCTGAAGATTATGACATGACCCGGCGGGTGCTGGCCCGTCTGCCGGGGGTGCCGGTGGAGGTCATTCCCCACCGGGAGGTCTTGAGGCCCCGGGCGGGGACGCCGGCGGCCTGGATCGACGCGGCCAAATCCACCCTGCTGCTGGCGGTGCAGAAAGGGCCCTTCTGGCGGCCCTGCCCCGGGACCCGGGACTATATCTGCTGCGGCTACCAGGTGCTGCAAGTGGGGCTGAATTGCCCCCTGGACTGCACCTACTGCGTGCTCCAGGGCTACCTCAATATTCCCGCCATCACCCTGTTTGTGAATGTGGAGGATCTGCTGGCGGAATTGGACCGGGGTTGGGCCGCGGACCCCCATAAGGTCTGGCGCCTGGGGACCGGCGAGTTCGGCGACAGCCTGGCCCTGGACGATCTCAGCGGCCTCAATGCCCGGCTGCTTCCCTTCTTTGCCCGGCAGCCCCGGGCCGTACTGGAGATCAAGACCAAATGGCACCGCCTGGAGCCTTTGCTCTCCCTGGGGCCCAATTCCCAGGTGATCTTTGCCTGGTCCCTCAATCCTCCGGAGATCATCCGGGAAGCAGAACGGGGCGCGGCCACCCTCAAGGCCCGCCTGGAAGCCGCGTCCCGGGCCGCAGCCGCGGGCTTCCGGCTGGCCTTCCATTTTGACCCCCTCATCTATTTTCCGGGTTGGGAGGATGCCTACCAGCGGACCGTGGCCCGGTTGGGCAGGGCGGTCCCCGCCGGGGCCGTGGCCTGGATCAGTTTAGGGGGGCTGCGCTTTCTGCCGCCCATGCGCTCCCTGATCCACCAACGCTTTCCTTTAAGCCGCATCGCCTCTTACGAAATGGTGGCCGCGCCGGATGGCAAGCTCAGATATTTTAAAGATCTGCGCATCGACATGTATGGCCGTATGGGAACCTGGCTGGAGAAAGCACTGCCCGGGGCTCTCCTCTACCTCTGCATGGAGAGTCCCCGGGTCTGGCGGGCAGTCTGGGGCTGGGCGCCGGAAGGGAAGGACCTGGCCATGCTCTTGGATGGCCGGGTCCTCCCTGCCGGGAAGTAGGGTTTTAGGATTATATCTCAACCGAACCGCACATTGGTTCGGGGTGCGGTGCTGCGGACGCCGCTTTTCTTCTCCCGGGTGGTAATCTCTCCTAACTTCAAGCGCACACCCTGGGTAGTGAGGTGTTCATCCTCAATCAAGCGCTTGATGGCCTTGATCATGTCCAAATCTTCCAGGGTGTATTCCCGGCGATTGGACTGGGTCCGGGCCGGCCTGAGGAACTCATCGAAAGATTTCTCCCAGTAGCGCAGGGTTGACTTCCGCACGCCGGTAAGCTGGGAGATCTGATCGATGGTTAACATCAAATCTCGTGATACTTTTTGTGCTTGCATCTTTGGCCTCCTCATTGACCCCATTCAATGCCTAACCATCTGAACTATCCTTGCATCAGTTGTAAGGCCAATTGGGGGAGGGAATTGGCCTGGGCCAGCATGGCAACCCCTGCCTGGACCAGAACCTGGTTCCGGGTGAATTCCGTCATTTCCGTGGCCACGTCCACATCCGAGATGCGCGACTCAGCGGATTGCAGGTTTTCGGCCTGAATGCTCAGGTTGGAGATGGTGTTGGCCAGCCGGTTGGCAATGCCGCCCAGATTGGCCCGGATGGTATCTTTGATCCCCACCGCAGAGTCGATGGCATCCAGGGCTGCCTGGGCCGCGGACTGGGTGCTGATGGTATAGCCCGCTGCGGAAACGCTGGTATCCTTGGCATTCCCCACGCCCAGGGCGGAAGCCGTGGAATTGCTAATGCGGACGTAATAATAGTCCTCCGCGGAGCTGTTGCCGGTGCCGAAGTGGATCTTCATCTGGTTGCCCGCGGTGCCGTCCAAACCGGTGCCGGAGAGGCTGCCGTCCAGGAGCTTGACCCCGTTGAAGTCGGTGGCAGTGGCTATCCGGGTGATCTCCGAGGCCATGGCCTGATATTCACTATCCATGATCAGCCGCTGGGCTGTGGTGTAGGTGCCGGTGGCCGCCTGTTCCGCCAGCTCTTTCATCCGGGTCAGCTTCTCGTCGATGACCGAGAGGGCGCCATCCGCAGTTTGAATCAGGGAGATGGCGTCGTTGGCGTTCCGGACGCCCTGGTTCAGGACCTGGATGTCAGTGCGCATCATTTCCCGGACCGCCAGGCCCGCGGCGTCGTCCTGGGCGCTGTTGACCCTGAGGCCTGAAGAGAGTCGCTGTACCGAAGTGGCCAGACGATTATAGCTGATATTCAGGCTTCTGGCGGCGTTCATTGCCATCAAGTTGTGGTTAATAACTAAAGACATGACCCCTTACCTCCTTGTAATCCAGATCAACATCCTTGTCTGGGTTTTCTTGCATTTAACTCTCTTTTCGAAAATCGCTGGGAATAACTTTAGAAGAAAAGGCAAAAAAAATGAATTTTCGCGGAGAAATCTTAAAGTGCCCCGCAAATAGCCTGTCAGCGCCTGGTAGCAAACTCCACGGCGCAGTGGCAAAGACCAACTTCTCTTCACCCTCCTTAAAAGGAACTAAAATTATTTATTAGTGTAATAACCGCATGTTATCCCGGTTATGAAAAATACTGCCAATCCCTGGAGAATTAGTCAAATAAAGGTTAATGCCTTTAAATTCTGGGGGTTATCGGAACTGTGACCGGCAGGAGGTCCGGACAGGGAGGGTGAATTTTTTAAATCATGGGGTATCTGCCGGTGGTCCTGGTTCCCGAAAAATGACTGGAACCCATTTCCAAACCTGCTCTGAGGCTGCCGATTAGGTCATCCACCAGCAAAGGGATGGCAGGAGGATTCTTTAAGCCCCCCTTTTCTAAAGGGTGATTTAGGAGGATTATCAGGCGGTTATATAATCACCCCTGCCCCCCTTTACAAAAAGGGGGGGTGATCCCTTTTCTAATAAAACCCTCCTGGATGAGGCAAAACGACTTCAAAAGTAGGTCTTGAAATGACTTCTGGCAAACGGAGGGGTGGGGGTGAGGGGAAAGGGGACAGTTCTGGAGATGCCGCCCGTCCCCTTGATTCTGCTTAGGGATAGAGGCGCCGGCAAACCAGACATTGGGGATTGGCTTTCACCGGCTTTTCGCTGAAAGAGAAATGCTCCCCTTTAAAATACAACAGCCGCCCCAACAACCCGGGGCCTTTGCCCCCCAAAATGCGCAAGGCTTCCAGGGCTTGCAGGGCTCCCAAAATCCCGGGCAGGGGGCCTAGGAGCGCGGGTTTGTTGCCATTGGCGGCCTCAGGGAAGGCGCAGGCCAGACATGGACCCTGACCCGGCCAGAAAGTGGTGAGGCGCCCATCCATTTCCCAGACCCAGGCATGGATCAGGGGAATGCGAAATTTCACTGCGGCCTGGTTTAACAGATATCCGGCCGGCGCGTTGTTCATGGCGTCGATCACCAGGTTGCAATTGGCGGCCAGCCGGGAGATGTTATGCTCGGAAATGTTTTTGGCCTGCCCTTCCACCAGGGAAAAGGGATTCAGGTCTTTGAGGCGGCGCTCGGCCACGGTGGCCTTGGCCTTGCCCAGGTCCCGTTCCCGGTAGAGAACTTGATCGTTGAGATCGGACAGCGTAATCCGGGACGGATCCACCAGACGGACGGCCCCGACACCAGTGGCCAGGAGATGGAGAGCAACCGAGGAGGCCAGCCCGCCAGCGCCGGCGATGAGCACCCGGGAGGATTTCAGTCTTTCCTGGGCCTCCCGGCCCCATCCTTCCAAAGCCATCTGGCGGGCATAACGGGTTATTTCGGCAGGACTCAGATTATTTATCACCATTCCTCTTCTCGCGGCGGGCAAGGGAGGGGTATCTTTTCCCACCCCCCACCCTTGTTCCTGATCTCTGACTAATGCATCGGCTCCACCCGGCCTGAACTTTAACTTCTGAACACCTACGGGTATAATGGCTGACAGATGCGGTTTTTGGAAAGATCCCTGGGAAATATCGATGATTGATCTGACTGAGGTCACCAAAATCTACCGCCGGGGGCCCGAAGAGATTCAGGCCCTAAAGGGCATTAGTCTTGGCATCGCCGCCGGGGAATTCGCCGCCATCAGCGGCAAGAGCGGCTGCGGTAAGAGTACCCTTCTGCACATCATCGGCGGCCTGGAGCCTTGCACCTCCGGACGGGTGGTGGTGGACGGCCGTAACCTGGCCCGGCTTCCGGACCTGGAACTCACCCGTTTCCGCCGGGACCGGGTGGGGGTGGTCTTCCAGTCCTTTAATCTCCTGCCCCTTTTGACCCTGGAAGAAAATGTGGCCCTGCCCCGGGTGCTCCAGGGTATTTCGTACTCCCAGGCCCGGGAGGAGGCCGGGCATTGGTTGCAGGAAGTGGAGCTGGCCCACCGCCGGGGCCACAAACCCCACCAGGTCTCCGGCGGGGAGATGCAGCGCGCGGCCATCGCCCGGGCCCTGATCAACCGGCCCGCGGTGCTCCTGGCCGATGAACCCACCGGCAACCTGGATTCGGCCACCGCCGGCCAGATCCTGGAACTCTTCGCCCGTGTGCACCGGGACTGGCGGCAAACCGTGGTTTTGGTAAGCCACGCCGCGGAGGTGGCCGGTTACGCGGACCGGCTGTTATCCATGCAAGATGGAGTCATACTTTGAACCTTGAACTATAAAACATGAAGCTTTTTTTATTCCGCCTCTCCCTGAGCCACCTCACCGAATACCCGGGCCGCACGCTTCTGGGCATCCTGGGCATCGCCCTGGGCACCGCGGTCTACCTGAGCATCTCCCTGGCTGCGGCCAGTTCTCTAAAAAGCTTCCAGGCCGGGGTGACCGCGGTGGCCGGCAAGGCCCAGTGGCGGCTGAAGAGTCCAGGTTCTCCCTTAAATGAATCCCTCTTTGCCCGGGTGCGGCGCCTGCCGGAGGTCAAGGCCGGGGCCCCGGTGGTGGAAAGCGTCCTGGAATTCACCGGCCCCCGTAAGGGACCGGTGCTGCTGTTGGGCATCGACCCCTTTTCCGAAAGACCTTTTCGCAATTATGATTTTCAGACCGGGACCGGGCTGGACCGGGAGGCCTGGCTCCAGTTTCTCACCCAACCCGGCGCGGTGCTGGTGAGCGACCGCCTGGCGGCACAAAAGGGCCTGAAGGTCGGGGACCCCTTGCCGGTGCTGGTGGGCCCGGCCCGGCATACCTTGAAAGTTGCCGGTGTCTTCCACTCTCCCTCAGGACTCTACCCCCTGGAAGGTTCCCTGCTGCTCATGGACCTGGCCGGGGCCCAGGAGCTCCTGGACCGGGTGGGGCAACTGGACTATATCGATCTCATCCTCAAGGGGGATGGGGACCAAGCCGCGTCCCGCCTGGCCCGGGAGCTGCCACCCGGGGTGGACCTGGTGCGGCCCGGGACCCAGGGCCGCCAGCTGGAGGGGATGGTGGCCTCCTATCGCCTCAACCTCACGGTGTTGAGCGCCATCGCTCTCTTTGTGGGCATGTTTCTCATCTACCAGTCCGTGACCCTGTCCGTGGTGCGGCGGCGCCGGGAGATCGGGTTGCTGCGCACCCTGGGCCTGGGCCGGGGCCAGGTGCTCCTCCTCTTCCTGGCCGAGGGGCTGGCCAGCGGCGCGGTGGGGGGCCTCCTGGGGCTGGGCCTGGGGGTGGTTCTGGCCCAAAGCGCGCTGGCCCTGATGACCCACAACCTCAGTTCCCTTTATGCCCCGGTCCAGGCCACAGAGGTGGTGGTCCAGACCCGGCTTCTCCTCCAGGCCTGGGGCCTGGCGGTGGCCGCAACCTTGATCGCCGCCTGGATTCCCGCCCGGGAAGCGGCCCGCACACGGGTCCGGGCCGTCTGGTACCGGGAGGAACTGGAAGAGCGCCTCCAGAACCGGTCCGGGACTTTTGGGGTCTTGGGACTCCTGGCCCTGGCCCTGGCCGGGTTTTTTGCAGTGTTGCGCTTCGGTTCTGGCCCGTCTCTTCCGAGTTTCGCCGCGGCCTTTCTCATCCTTCTGGCCTTTGCCCTCTTTACTCCTTTCGCGGCCCGGAACCTGGGGGAGCGCCTCCAACCTCTCCTGCGCCGGCTTCTGGGGCCTCCCGGGGATTTGGGCTGCCGATATCTCTCCGGTTCCTTGAGCCGCAGCGCGGTCTCCATCGCCGCTCTGGCCTGCGCCCTGGGGATGCTCATCGCGGTGGCGGTGATGATCGGCTCCTTCCGCCAGACCGTGAACTCCTGGGTGACCCGCTCCATCAGCGGGGACATCTTTTTCGGCCCTGCGATTTTCTCCACCGCGGCCTACGACCATTACCTGCCCCGGGAAATCCTCCCGGGTTTGCAAAAAGACCCGGATATTCAGGATATCTATTTATATCGCTGCGTGCGCCTCCCCTTTAAGGACCGCTTCCTCCTGGTCATCGGCGGCAGCTTCGACGTCCTGGCCAAATACGGCGGCCTCTGGTTCCGGCAAGGGGATACCCAAAGGATTATGCAAGAGGTTGGGGGAGAAAGCCATGGTGTTCCGGCGGATACGGCGGCCCGACCCACCGCGCCTGGGTCTCCAAAGCCAAATCCCCCCTACCCCCCTTTAGAAAAGGGGGGTAATAGTTCTCCTTTATCAAGGGAGAGAAAAAGTCCCCCTTTATTAAAGGGGGATTTAGGGGGATTTTTCGGGTCATCCAAGACGGTTGAATCCAACACCGATTACCGAAAACAGGAAACAGAAAACAGAAAACCTGCCGTCGTCATCTCCGAACCCCTGGCCGAAACCTTCGGCTATAAAGAGGGAGACATATTGGCACTTCCCACCCCTGCCGGGGTCCAAAAATTGAAAATCGCCGGGGTCTTTTATGACTACCGCACCGACGGCCCCAGCGTCTGGATGGATATCCGCCAGTTCCGCACCTTCTGGCCGGATACCCGCCTGAATGCGGTGCGTTTATATTTAAAGGATAAAACCAAGATCGCCGCGGTCCAGGCCCGGCTCCAGGAGGCATACGGCTCCCGCTACCGGCTTTTGACCGTCTCCCACCAGGAACTGCGCCAGGGCATACTAAAAATCTTCGACGAGACCTTTGCCCTCACCTACACCCTGGAGGGGGTGGCGGTGGTGGTGGCGGTCTTCGGCATCATCACCACCTTTTTGGTCCTCATCATGGAGCGGGAACGGGAGCTGGCTTTGCTCCAGGCCCTGGGGGCCTCCCGGGGCCAGATACTGTCCATGGTCCTGGTGGAATCCGGCCTGGCCAGCTTCCTCAGTTTCGTCTTGGGGGCCCTCTGCGGCTCCCTATTATCCTTATTATTAATATATGTGATCAACAAACAGGCCTTCGGCTGGACCATCCAGCTCCATTGGACCCCGGGCATCTACTGGCAGACTTTGGTGTTAGTCCTGGCCCTGGGCCTCCTCTCCGGGGCCTACCCCGCCTGGCGGGCGGTGCAGCCGCATTTAGCCGCGATCTTGAAAGAGGAATAAAAGAATGGTGGGCCATGCCCACCCTACATTTCTATATTTCCTTTGATCTTTAGAATTGCTGGTTTAAAAGGAGAAGCATATGAATTGGACCTTGACCATCCCATTATTAGACTTCGCCACAGAGGCGAAATAATGTAGGGTGGGCATGGCCCACCATTAATCCCCCCGCAGCAAAGAAAAGAAATGCCAAGATATCTCAGATCGAAAAGCCCTGGAGGAACATTCTTCTTTACCGTGGTGACCTTTCAGCGCCTGAGATTCTTAACTGAGCAAAGAAGCAGAATTTCTTTGCGTGAGTCAATTTCAGAGGTTCGCCAGAAATATCCTTTCATAATCGAAGCCTGGGTCCTTTTACCAGACCATCTTCACACTATCTGGACTTTGCCGGAAGATGATGCTGATTACTCGAAGAGATGGGGGTTAATCAAACGGGAGTTCTCCAAAAGGGCCAGGTCCTTTTTGCATGAAGATCGATTGATGGGACAATCAAAGGAAAAGCATCGTGAATGCGCCATTTGGCAAAGAAGGTTCTGGGAACATCAGGTGCGGAATGAAGAAGATTTGCATCGGCACCTGGATTATATCCATTATAATCCTGTAAAACATGGCTTGGTGGCAAACGTAGCGGATTGGCCATATTCCACCTTTCACCGTTTCGTTAAACAGGGGCTTTATCCGGATAATTGGGGGGAAAACGTCACTTTTGATCCTGATTCGAACTTTGGGGAATAAAGAATGGTGGGCCATGCCCACCCTACATCTACTCCGGGGCCTACCCCGCCTGGCGGGCGGTGCAGCCGCACCTGGCCGCGATCTTAAAAGAAGAGTAAAAAACTTTTTGAATATTTTTTATTTTAAATTCAATTGATTTTTTAAATTTTATTATCTAATAATTGTTTGAATAGCGAAAATAGAGGTGTCCTATGGCGAGAGATTTTTTTTGGATTGAAATTCGCCATGATGGCTTGAATAAGTATCGTTACATTCGTGGGAATAACCGTCAAGTTGTTGAAGAAAAAGCCAAAGCACAACTAAAGCAATGGGATGAAATGTGGGAAATTAAAAAAGCATTTAATCTTAAAAAATCCGAGAGATGGCAGGCGGCTAAGAAAAAAGAAGATAAAAAATTATTCGCAGCAACTCAAACAAAGGAAGTAGAAAAAGCTTTATACGATTTAGAAAATACTCTAATATCTATTCTTTCAATAGATTGTAAAATTAATTGGGAAAATATTAAAAATTATTCTAAATATAATAAGCCAAAGCCTGTCGAACCTAAACTTGAAAATGTCTTAGACGATGATATTCCAATAGAACCATTGGAAACAGACTATAAATATCAGCCTAAGTTTAATTTATTAGATAACATATTTAAAAGTCTTAAGAAAAAGAAAATTGAGAATTCATATGCATTGTTTTTAGAAGATCATGAGGACTGGAAAAAAAGAAAAGATACTATTATAAATAATAATATCAAGAAACATGAAAAAGCTGAAAACGATTTTAATAAGAGAAAGAAAGATTACAATATCTATTTAGCTCAATGGGAAAAAGAGAGAAATATTTTTATCGAAAATCAGAAGGCAGGAAATGAAGCTATTGACAAACAAAAAGAAACATATTTTAATCAAGACCCTGGTGGTATTGTAGATTATTGTGATACAGTTTTATCTAATTCACAATATCCTGATTCATTTCCTCAAGAATTTGAATTAGATTACATACCTGAAACAAAAATGATGATTGTTGATTATTTATTCCCAAATATAAATAACATTCAAATAGTCAAAGAAGTGAAATATATTCAGGCTAAAGATGAGTTTAAAGAAATATATTTTTCAGATACCGCTCATGGTAAAATTTATGATACTCTTTTATATAATATGACTTTGCGATCATTACATGAATTATTTAGTGCAGATGTTATTAATGCTATCGATTCAATTGTTCTAAATGGTTTTGTGAAAGCCATTGACAAATCTATTGGTAAAGAAATAACAAATTGCATACTCTCAATACATGCCTCTAAAGATCAATTTATGAGCATAAATTTGGCTGAAGTTGACCCAAAAGCGTGTTTTAAAAAACTAAAGGGCGTTAGCGCAAGTAAACTTTATGCGCTATCAGCTATTGCTCCTATTATGAAAATAAATAGGGAGGATGCAAGATTTATAGAAGGTTATGGTGTGGCTGAATCACTTGATGAATCCGTTAATATTGCAGCTATGGACTGGCAAGATTTTGAGCATCTTATTCGAGAACTTTTCGAAAAAGAATTTAATCAAACTGGAGGAGAAGTAAAAGTTACTAGAGCTAGTCGGGATGGTGGAGTTGATGCAATCGCTTTTGATCCTGACCCCCTTCGAGGTGGTAAAATAGCAATTCAAGCGAAAAGATATACAAATGTTGTAGGAGTGGCTGCTGTTAGAGATTTATATGGTACAGTTATAAATGAAGGGGCAAGTAGAGGAATTCTCGTAACAACATCTGAATATGGACCTGATGCATATGACTTCGCTAAAGACAAACCTATTACCCTCTTGAATGGCAGTAATTTATTGCATTTATTAAATAAACATGGTCACAAAGCAAAAATTGATTTAAAAGAAGCCAAAAAATTATTAGAAGCAGAGGCTCAGAAATAATATTTTGGCTGCGCGTCCTCAGACAATATCTTTTTTTTAAAAGCATATTGCCTTTTCGGATAATCCCAAAGATCAGTGTAAACATATCGTTTACTGCGCATGCCAATTTATCGTTGACAGGGTCCACCTATGCATTGACTACCCCATGCGCCGAAAAGTCTACATACACTGCTAATCTCAGGATGACCCACAAAAATCACCTCCCCGATGACAGAGCCCCTATCTAATGTTATCTTTAAATGATGCTCAAGCGCACCTTCATCCATCTCCCCGGCGTGGGGGAGCACACCGAGGCCCATTTCTGGCGCCAGGGTCTGAACACCTGGGAGGACTTCTTAAACGCCCCAGAGGTGCCGGGACTGGGCCGGGAGAGGCTGGTGCAGCTCCGGGCCGGTGTGGCGGAATCCCTGGCCCAGGAGGACAACCCCGGGTATTTCGGTCCCCTGCTCCCTCCCGCGGAGCGCTGGCGGCTCTTCCGGCGGTTCCGGCAGCGGGCCGCGTACCTGGACATCGAAACCACGGGCTACACCTGGCCGGGCCTGCAAGTGACGGTGGTGGGCCTCTATGACGGCCAGGAGATGCGCCAGTTCGTGCACGGCCAAAACCTGGAGGAATTTCCCCGGGCCCTTAATAACCTGGACCTGGTCATCACCTTTAACGGCAGCCAGTTCGACCTCCCCGTGCTCCGGGCCTATTTTCCGGGACTAGAACTCCCCCCGGTGCACCTGGACCTCCGCTTCATCCTGGCCCGCCTGGGCTTTAAGGGGGGCCTGAAGCGCATCGAACCCCGCTTCGGCATTCAGCGGCCCCCGGAAGTGGACGGCCTGGACGGCTACGAGGCCGTGCTCCTCTGGGACCGCCACTGCCGGGGCGATTACCAGGCGCTGCCCACCCTCCTCACCTATAACCGGGAAGACGTGGTCAACCTGGAGACCCTGATGGAGCAGGCCTTTAGTTTAGCTGAGAATCGGTTGATTGGGGGAAGGGGCTAGGTGGGGGCTGTCAGCTTTCAGCCATCAGCTTTCAGCAATAAAATGAAAAAACGCCTTGGTAGAATCCTGGCTTCTTATCCTGCGCGGAGCGAAGGATCTCATACCAAGCTGCAATCAAACGACAATTTTTCCGTAGGGGCGAATCTTGTATTCGCCCAAAATGGCAGGCGAACACAAGATTCGCCCCTACAGCTTGCTGCCTTTTGATTGCGACATGGTATCAAAAGAAGAGATTCTTCACTCCGCTGCGCTCCCTTCAGAATGACATATATAAAGGCTTTCACAGATGTAGGGTGCGTCTCCCGCACCATTTTGAGCTGATTACTGATTACTGGCTTCTGACCACTGGCCCCTGCCCCCTCCCCCCTCCCCCGCCATCGCCTGCCAAAATCTGATTGAGCTAAGGTTAATGCTGTCGTAAGATAAATTTGGTAAAATTATATACTGGAGTAATTATGTTCTATTCCCGGCTGCTCATTCCCACCCTCAAAGAAGACCCCGCGGAAGCGGAGGCCGTCTCCCACAAGCTGCTGCTGCGCGCCGGCATGATCCGCAAGCTGGCCTCCGGCATCTATAACTATCTCCCCCTGGGCCTCAGGGTGCTCCGCAAGGTGGAGCGGGTGGTCCGGGAGGAGATGAACCGGGCCGGGGCCCAGGAAGTATTGTTGCCCGCGGTGCAGCCCGCGGAGTTATGGCAGGAGTCGGGCCGCTGGCAGATTTACGGCAAGGAGCTGCTGCGCTTTCAGGACCGCCATAACCGGGACTGCTGCTTCGGCCCCACCCATGAAGAAGTGATCACCGACCTGGTGCGCCGGGAGGTGCAATCCTACCGGCAGCTCCCCTTGAATCTCTACCAGATCCAGATGAAGTTTAGGGACGAGATGCGCCCCCGCTTCGGGCTGATCCGGGGCCGGGAATTCCTGATGAAGGACGGCTACAGCTTCCATGCCTCCGAAGCCGACGCGGAGGCCTGTTACCAGGACATGTACACCGCCTACAACCGCATCTTTCAACGCTGCGGCCTCCGGTTCAAGGTGGTGGAGGCGGACTCCGGCCCCATCGGCGGCAGTTTTTCCCACGAATTCATGGTCCTGGCGGAGACCGGGGAAGACCTGCTGGCCTCCTGCCTTGCCTGCGACTATGCCGCCAACCTGGAGAAGGCGGAAGTGGTTGTGGCCGCAGCCAACCCCGGCGCGGAACCCCTGTCCGCGGCCCCCGAGGAAGTGCCTACCCCGGGGGTGCGCACGGTGGAAGAGGTGGCCGCGTTCTTTCAGATCACCCCCCGGGAACTCCTCAAGACCTTGATCTATGAAACCGAAAAGGGCCCGGTGGCCGTCCTCCTCCGGGGTGATCACGAAGTCAACGAAGTGAAGGTGAAAAACCTCTTGGGGGTCACTGATATGACCCTGGCCGGCGCGGGCCGGGTCCGGGAACTGACCAACGCAGAAGTGGGTTTCGCGGGGCCGGTGGGGCTCCACCTGCCCATCTATGCGGACCAGGCGGCCGCGGCCCTGGCGGAGGCGGTCACCGGAGCCAATAAAACCGGCCATCACCTGGTGCGGGTCAATCCCCGGCGGGATATCAGCATCACCCAGGTGGCGGATTTGCGCACCGTCACCGCCCAGGACCCCTGCCCCCGCTGCGGCACGGCCCTGGAAATCCTCCGGGGCATCGAGGTGGGCCACATCTTCAAACTGGGGACCAAATATTCCCAGGCCCTGAAGGCCCTCTTCCTGGACGAGGCCGGCCAGGAACAATATATCTTCATGGGCTGCTACGGCATCGGCGTCAGCCGCATCGTGGCCGCGGCCATCGAACAGGGCCACGACGCCCAGGGCATGATCTTCCCCATGGCCCTGGCCCCCTTCCAGGTGGGCCTGATTCCCATTTCCTTGAATGACGCGGCCACCAAGGAAAAAGCCCTGGAGCTCCACGCCGCCCTGGAGGCAGCTGGGATCGAAGTCCTTTTGGACGACCGGGACGAACGCCCCGGGGTGAAGTTCAAGGACTGCGACCTCTTGGGCCTCCCCTTAAGGGTGGTGGTAGGCCCCAGGACCCTGGAGAAGGGCGCGGCGGAAGTGCGCCACCGCCGCCGCGGGGAGATCGTTATGGTGCAGTTAGAGGAATTGCTCTCTTATCTCCAAGAGAACATTTGCCAAGAGATCTCCGGATAAGTTCTCAAGGCGGGGGTATCGGGGGTGAAAAAATCTCCCCTTTACAAGGGTCTTTAAGACTTATGGGGAAATAAGCAATAAAAGAAGCCTTTGAATTGGCTATGTCGGTAACGGCATTTAAATGGATAGTAAATAATTTCAAATGGATAATAAATATTATTTAGGAATATAAATTTTTTATTATAGTTGGGTTAACCATAATTGTTATTCTTGGCGTCATTGGCCTTATGATTGAATGGCGAGAAAAAAGAAAGGAAAAACAGCTTGAAGAGCAGATGAAGCAAAAATGAAATTAAATACATTATGGACGCGATCCTAATATTGAGCCCCAGGAATAACTTAAGAAATATCGACCCTTAAAACTCCCCCTCCCCACGGGGGGAGGGGGTTGGGGGGAGGGGGGCGACTTTGGGCAATAAACTTGTAGTCAGCCCCAAAAGACGCCACCCCCACCCCAACCCTCCCCCCTCAAGGGGGAGGGAGTAAAGACCAAAGCTGATTAGATTTATCACCAGGAGTTGCATGGCCACTAGGATCATCCGCCTCAACGACATCGTCGAAGAGGTGCAGAAGCACCATCCGGAAGTGAATACCGCGCTCATCGAAAAGGCCTACGTCTTTTCGGCCCGGGTCCATGAGGGGCAGACGCGCCTCAGCGGCGGGCCCTATCTCTCCCACCCCCTGGAAGTGGCTTACCTCCTGTCCCAAATGGGCCTGGGCCCGGTCACCGTGGCCTGCGGCCTGCTCCACGACACCGTGGAGGACACGGACACCACCCTGGACGACCTGGACGAATACTTCGGGGAGGAAGTGGCCGACGTGGTCAACGGCATCACCAAGATCGGCCAGCTGGTCTTCGGGGACCGCATCACCCAGCAGGCGGAATATATCCGCAAGATGATCCTCTCCATGTCCCACGACATCCGGGTCCTGCTGGTGAAGCTGGCGGACCGGGTCCACAACATGCGCACCCTGGGGTATATGTCCCCGGAGCGGCAGAGGCGCATCGCCCGGGAGACCCTGGATATCTATGCGCCCCTGGCGGGACGCCTGGGGATGTTCCGCATCAAGGCCGAACTGGAGGACCTGTCCTTCTTTTACCTGGAGCCGGAAGCCTACCAGCAGATCCAGGAGGGCCTGGCCCGGAAAAAAGGGGAGCGGGAAAAATACGTCGAGGAGGTCTGCCAGCTCCTCCGGGAAAAACTGCGGGAGCACCACCTGGAGGGGGAGGTCAGCGGCCGCCTGAAACACTTTTACAGCATCTACCGCAAGCTCCAGGCCCAGCAGATCACCCTGGACGAACTCTACGACCTTTTGGCCTTCCGCATCATTTTGAACTCCGTGTCCGCGTGTTACGAGGTCCTGGGGGTGATCCACGCCCTCTTCAAACCGGTGCCCGGCCGCCTCAAAGACTACATCGGCATGCCCAAGGCCAACATGTACCAGTCCATCCACACCACGGTCATCGGCCGTTACGGGGAGCGCCTGGAGGTGCAGATCCGCACCCGGGAGATGCACCGCATCGCCGAAGACGGCATTGCCGCGCATTGGAGCTACAAGGAGAGGCGCCGCTTCCAGGACAAGGACGGGGAGCGCTTTGCCTGGCTCAAACAGATCGTGGATTTGCAAAAAGACCTGAAGAGCCCCCAGGAACTCCTGGAGGGCGTGCGCCTGGAGCTCTATCCCGAGGAGGTGTACGTCTTCACCCCCACCGGGGATGTCAAGGAACTGCCCCAGGGGGCCACGCCGGTGGACTTCGCCTACGCCATCCACACGGAAGTGGGCCACCGCTGCACCGGCGCCAAGGTCAACGGCCGCATGGTGCCCCTGCGCCACGAACTGGCCAACGGCGATATCGTGGAGATCATCACCTCCCCCCACCACCGCCCCAGCCGGGACTGGCTGCAGTTTGTCCGCACCCCCAAGGCCCGGAACAAGATCCGCCAGGAACTCAAGTCCGCGGAACGGGAGCAGAGCATTGCCCTGGGCAAAGAACTCCTGGAACGGGAACTGCGGAAGAGCGGGATTGGCCTGCAAAGACTCCTGAAGGAAGGGGATGAGCTGAAAAAGGTGACCCAGGAACTCTCCTTCGTGCGCAATGATGACCTCCTGGCCGCCATCGGCCACGGCAAGGTGACCCCCGGCCAGGTGGTGGGCCGCCTCACCCGGGCCGCGGCCCCGCCCCCGGAAGAAGAGGTCATCCCCCTGGAGCCGGAACCCAAGAAGGTTAAGGACCTGGGGGGCATCCGGGTCAAGGAACTGGATGACCTGCTGGTCCGCCTGGCCAACTGCTGCCAGCCCATTCCCGGAGACGAGATCGTTGGCTATATCACCCGGGGCAAGGGGGTGACCATCCACCGGGCCGACTGCTCTTATCTGGCCCGCACCGAATCCTTCCGCCACATCCCGGCGCAATGGGACGGCGCGCCCCAAAAACTCTTTCCGGTGAATATCAGATTGGTCACCGTGGATAAACCCGGATTGTTGGCCGACATCACCAGCGCCTTGAAGATGACGGACGTCAACGTCACCCGGGCCTCGGTGGAAACCACCGCGGAAAACAAGGGCATCGCCAGCTTCACCATCCAGGTGGCGGACCAGCAGCACCTGGAGAGGGTCTTCGCGGCCCTGAAGAGGCTGAAGGAAGTGATCTCGGTGAAAAGGATTACGGGGTAGAGAAGCTTTCAGCTATCAGCTGTCAGCTTAAAAGATGAGAGATTTTAGAAGGCAGAAGGTGTGGCAGAAGGGACTTCACAATATAACTCGTTCCCAAGTGCAACTTGGGAACGAGGAAAAAAGCTGAAAGCTGACCGCTGATAGCTTTTTTACGCCGGTTTTACCACCAGGCCGGAACGCAGACAGCGGGTGCAGACCCTAAGATAGCGCACGGTCCCTTGCTGCAGGGTGCGGACGCGGCGCAAATTTGGTTTCCAGCGGCGCTTGGTATGATTGTTGGCGTGGCTGACGTTATTGCCCACCGCGGGGCGTTTGCCGCAAAGGTCACAGGTATAGGCCATGATTCCATCCTCTCTAAAAATATATATGATGACAGAATTATTCCCGAAAAACAAGGGGCAGGGCAGGAAATTTAGGCCGGGCGCCTGGCTCTGCCGGACGGTCCTGGTTTTCCTGATGTTTCTCAGCCTCCTTCACCCAGTTGCAGCCCGGGAATTATCCCCCCAGGAAGAAGCGGCCCTTTTTTCCCTGGCGGACTTGGGGCCGGTGGATATTTCCCCCAAAAAGTTGGTGGTGGAAGTCTTTATCTCGCCGGACCCGGAGATGGCCGCCTGCCACCGCCTCCTCCCCGGGGTGTGGGATAGGGTGCAGGGATTTTACGGCCGCCTGGGAGTTTACCTGGAAAAGATGGAGGGGGGTCCTCAACCCGGACCCCTGGCCCCCGCGGCTCGTCTGCGGGTGGAGATGCTGACCCATAAAGATTGGCTGGCCCGCAGCTTTAAGGCCTTTGACGTGCAACCCCCCTTCCGGCTCCGTTTTCTGCAGGTCTGCCGGGATAAGTGCGCCTTTGCCCACCTGCCCCTGTCGGTGGTCCACGTCTCTTTCAAAAGGTTCCAGGAGATGGAGTTCAGCGCCAAGCCCGGGGATGAAGCGGTAAACCGGGATTGGCTGGCCAATCTCCTGATCCATGAGTTAGGCCATCTCCTGGGTCTTTATCATGCCCACGAGTTTGTCAACGATCCCATTCCTGAGCGTCTCCCGGACGGCAAGACCCCCAACTTCATGAGCCACCACATCGCCTCCCGCACGGATCTGGGCTGCCTGGATTTCCAGAAGAGCCTGATGCATAGCTACCTGGGCCGGGGCAAGGTCTACCAGCAGTATGCCCAGGTGAACTTCGACCCCCTGAACTACCTGAAACTCATCAAGCGCCACAACGGCTACCGGGAACCCGGAGCCGCGGCCAAGGCCCCGGGGAAGAAACAGGGCCGGCAGGGTGCTGTCAAGACCTACGATGACGACGACGCGGACGAGGACGATTAGGGGTCATAAATGTCCACCGGTCACCAGGCAGCCCTGGGGATAAGGAGTACCACGGGATATTCCCCGGGATGCTGCCCGATGAATTGCACGGCCGGATGATTTTCTCCACTAGAGGGCTGATACCATAGCCGGGTGCGGGTCGGCCAGGACCCTCCCCGCAGTATGGTAGCCGATCAGCAGAGGCAGCTCCGGGGCCATCCGCCCCCTGATTGGCTGCCTCCCGGCAGATGTTACCAAGTTGCCATCAAAGAAGTAATTTTAAGCTGTCATTCTGAACGGAGCGGAGTGAAGAATCTCGTATTTGGAGATTCTTCGGTGCGCTCAGAATGAAAAAATAACTCGTTTGACCGCAACTTGGTATGAGACGACGGAGGCAACCTGCCCCTTGGCAGGGGAACCCGAACCGGGTCAACCTCCCTTTAGCCTGCCCCTCGCCGCCTCCCATCCAGGTGTGAGATTTGCGAACTTAACCTGAATACCGGTGCCAAAGGGCCAACCATTTTTTTCATCTAACTGCGTGCCAAACCTTGTCTTCCAGGTGGGTCTGCAGACCTGGCGGAATATCGGCATCAATGGAGGAACTCAGGAGTGCGGGGTACGGCTGGATATGTCTAGTTTAATTTTAAAACATTGTAAATATATTTGAGAATAATCTGCCTACTTGCCGATAATGACTAGCATATATGTAATAAAAATTTGACATCCATCTGTAATTATTTATACATAATTTTAGGCATAAAATCGTTCCCGGAAAAGGCTTTGTCTCACGCAGACTATAAACTCCCAGTGCTGCAGACCATCGGCTATGTTGATCCATCACTGGCCCAGGCGGGGGGAAGATGACCCCCCGTTGTTTTTCGCGTACTATGATATCCTGGCAGGAGAATACCGCCATTTTTTGATCGCCGGAAGTTGGGAGCCAAGCCGATGCCCAAGATCAGCCCCCGCCTCCCAGGGATGTCAAATTTAGGGAAAAATCACCCTGGGAATTTCCCCCCAAAGGTGTGGCGGTGGTGGTGTCTGGCGGTTCTTCTCCTAATATTTTGGGGTGTTCCTGCCGATGCCATTAAAACTCACCCCCAGGTGGTCATCATCAGTTCCTACCATCAAGGGTATGAATGGTCAGACAAGGAACTGGCCGGTATCCTGAACAGTCTGCACCGGGTCTATCCCCAGATGGACCCGGCCATTGAATATCTGGACGCCAAGCGCTTCCCCGGCCGGGACCAGGGGGAACGGATGCAGATCTACCTGAACGGCAAGTACCGGGGGAAGAAGGTCGACCTGGTGGTGGCCCTGGATAACCCGGCTTTGGATCTGGTGATAAAGTACCGGCAGGAGCTCTTTACCGGCGTGCCACTGGTCTTCGGGGGGATCAATAATTTTTCCCCGGCCCTGCTCCAAGGGCGACAAAAGGTGACCGGCGTGGCGGAGGTCCTGGATTATGCCGGTACCCTGGACTTGGCCCTGTCCCTGCACCACACGGCCAAAGAAGTTTTGGTGATCCATGACTTTACCTCCACTGGCTTGGCCGAGGCTCAAGAGATGGAAAAAGTCGCCCGGGCTTTGAAGAGGCGGGTCATGGTCAATTTTACTCCCCCCGCCACCTTTCAGGAAATTCTGGAGCAATTGCGATCCCTCCCCCCCGGATCAATCGGGCTGATCACCGGCCTGGCCACCGACCGCCAGGGCGTCAGCCTGGGCCTGGCGGAGAGCACCCGCCTGCTAGCCACAGCAGCGGTGCCCCTCTATGCCTTGCATGAAACCCGGCTGGGCCATGGAATTGTCGGTGGAGACCTCCTGGAAGGCCATGAGCATGGCCGCAAGGTGGGAGAGCTGGCCCTCAAAGTCCTGGCCGGAGAAAACCCCTCCCAGATCCCGGTGGTTACCAAGTCCACCGCCAGGCCCATGTTTGACTATCTCCAACTGAAAAGATTTAGGATTCCTCTGGGAGACTTACCCAGGGGCAGTGTGGTCATCAATCTCCCCATTTCTTTTTATAGTCAGAATGAGAAATGGATTTGGGGAATCTCCGCCATTACGGTTTTTCTCTCCCTGGTGATCTTCATTTTGAGCGTCAATATCATGCGCCGCCGTCGGGCGGAACAGAAGCAGCAAGAATCACTCAATTTTCTGCAAATTCTCATGGACGCGCTTCCCAACCCAGTTTTCTACAAGGATGTCCAGGGCCGTTACTTAGGGTGCAACAAGGCCTGCGAAGAGGCCTGGGGTATCTCCAGGGAAGACTTGATCGGCAAGACCGTTTTTGACCAGCACCCCCGGGACTTGGCGGACATCTATTACGCCCGGGATGCGGAATTGCTCAGCAACCCGGGAGTGCAAGTGTATGAAACCTCCATAGCTCACGCCCCTGGCACCAGAAAGAATGTAATCCTGCATAAGGCCACTTTTTCCCACCTGGATGGGACGTTGGCAGGCATCATCGGTGTCGAAGTGGATATCACCGCCCGCAAACGCGCGGAGCAGGAGGTAAAGAATCTGGCTAAATTTCCGGAGGAAAACCCCAACCCGGTTCTGCGGGTCAGCCCTGAGGGCATCATCCTCTATGCCAATCAAGCCAGCAAAGCTTTGCTGGGGCAATGGGGCTGGGAAGTGGGCCAACCCCTCCCCGGTGACTGGCGGGATCGGATCCTGAAATCTCTGGAAGCCGCCTGCGGTCAAGAGATGGAACTGACCTATGATGGCCGGGCATATTTACTGACCCTGGCCCCCATCGTGGACATGGGCTACCTCAATATCTATGGGGTGGACATCACCGCGCGCAAGCGGGCGGAGAAGCGAATTCTGGCTTCTCTCAAGGAAAAAGAAGTGTTGCTCAAGGAGATTCACCACCGGGTCAAAAACAACCTGCAGATCATCTCCACCCTGCTCTCTCTCCAGATAAAACACCGGGGAACCCAAGACCTGGCCGAGTTGTTCCAGGAATGTCAGAATCGCATCCGCTCCATGGCCCTCATCCACGAATCCCTGTACAACACGGAAGACCTGGCCAGCATTAATTTTCGGGACTACCTGGCGAAGCTGAGCACGCGTCTAATGGCTGCCTATGGGTCCATGGCCCGAGGCATTAAAATTTCCCTGGACGGGAAGGACGTGCACCTGGATATCAGCCAGGCGGTGCCTTGCGGGCTCATCGCCAATGAACTCCTGGTCAATGCCCTGAAGCACGCCTTTCCCGGGAGAGATGCAGGGGAAATTCAAATAAGTATCGAGGATACCGGAGGCCGCCGGGTCCTGGAAGTCCGGGATAACGGCGTGGGTCTGGGCTCGGACCTTGTCCTGGAAAACCCCACCACCTTTGGCTGGATGATGGTGAAAAATCTGGCCAAACAGGTGGGGGGGGGCCTCACGGTCCGGAGTAATGGCGGCACCTCTTTTAGGATAGTCTTTTAATCAGGAGAAATTTCATGACCGGCGCCAAAATTCTGGTGGTGGAAGATGAATGGCTGGTGGCCCAGGGAATATCAGAAAACCTTAAAGACCTGGGTTATGAAGTGGCAGGGTTGGCCCCCTCCGGGGAAGAAGCCCTCCGCTTGGCGGCCGAGAGCCCACCGGATCTGGTGGTGATGGATATTTTGCTCCAAGGGGAGATGGACGGCATCGACGCGGCCGAACTCCTGCGGCAGCGCTTCGACCTGCCGGTGGTCTTTCTCACTGCCTATGCCGACCCCCACACCCTGGAGCGGGCCAAGGTGGCGGAGCCCTATGGCTATATTTTGAAGCCCTTTGAAGTGCGGGAATTGCACTCCGCCGTGGAAATCTCGTTATACAAAAGCCGCATCGAGAAGCGGCTGCAACATCTAGCCGGGATCTTACGGGCTATTCGCAACGTCAATCAGCTCATCGTCCAGGAAAAAAATCGGGAGCGGTTGATGCAGAAGGCCTGCCGGCTGCTCACCGAAGGGAGGGGCTACTTTACCGCCTGGATAGCGCTGGTGGGCCAAAAGGGGCAGATAACCGCCTTTGCTGTGGACGGGGAAGAAAGTGATACCGCCAACTTGCGCCAGTTGCTGGACCGGGGTGAGATACCGGGGTGCGGCCGCCGGGCCTTAAAGGAAAAAGACCTGCTGATGATTGAAGACCTGTCCCCCCAGGCCGGCTGTTTTTTGTGGGAAAACTACCAGGATAGGGGCGCGCTGGTAACTCCCTTGTCTCATCAGTCTCGGGTTTATGGGGTTTTGGGGGTTCTTTTACCGGTCGCTCTGGCCCGGGATGAAGAAGAGTTGTCCCTGTTTAAGGAACTGGCCGCTGATCTCTCCCTGGCCCTCTATAATTTGGATTTGGAAGACCGGGAACTGCAGGCCCAGGAAGCCCTCAGCGCCAGCGAAGAAAAATTCCGCCTCCTGGTGGAAAACGCCAACCAGATCATCCTGGTGGTTCAGGGGGACGGCATCAGGTTTGCCAACCCGGCGGCGGTGGCCAATTCGGGGTATTCCCTGGCGGAACTCACCTCCCGGCCTTTTCTGGAATTTGTCCATCCTGACGACCGGGAAGCGGTTATCCAAAACCTCACCGCCAGACTGCAAGGACGGGAGGTCCCTGACATCTTTTTGTGCCGTTATTTCACTAAAGATGGGGCCCTGCGCTGGGCGGAAATCAGGACCAGTGATATTACCTGGGAGGGGGAGCCGGCCACTCTCAACTGCCTTAGCGATATCACGGAGAGGAAGGAAATGGTGGAGGCCCTCCGCCAAAGCGAAGAAAAATTCCGCACCTTCTTTGAAAAGGCTCCCATAGGCTACCAATCCCTGGACGAACAGGGATGCATTCAGGAGATCAACCCCACCTGGCAGGAAATACTCGGTTATCCCCGGGAGGAGGTGCTGGGCCGCTGGGTGGGCGACTTTTTCACCCCTGAGTACCAGGAGTTCTTTCCCGCCAAATTTGCTCATTTCAAAGAGCTGGGGGAATTCAGGGACGTCATGGTGGACATGGTGAAAAAGGACGGCAGCGTGATCACGGTGTCCATTAACTGTAGAATCGTCTTCGATGACGCAGGCCGGTTCCTCAGGTCCCACTGTGTCTTTACCGATATCACTTCCCGGCGCCGGGCGGAGATGGCCCTGAAGGAGTCGGAGGAGCGCTACCGGACCGTGGCGGACTTTACCTATGACATGGAATACTGGCTGGGACCGGACCAGGAACTCATTTATATGTCACCGTCCTGTGAACACCTCACGGGCTACAGCCGGGAAGAATTTTTCCAAGCCCCGGACCTGCTGGCAAAAATCGTGCATCCCCAAGACCGGGAGCAATTTGCCCAACACGGGCAAGAGGCGCGCACCTGCCCCCAGCCCCTGGATATAGACTTCCGCGTGCTCCACCGGGACGGCCGGGAAGTATGGGTCAGCCACGCCTGCCAGCCGGTATATGGACTGGATGGTCAATATTTGGGGCGGCGGGTGAACAACCGGGACATTACCGAGCGCCGGAAGGCGGAGCAGGAAGTAAAAAAAGAGAAAGAAAAGGCCCAACACTATCTGGACATCGCCGGGGTCATTATGGTCGTGATCGGACCCGACCAGAAAACCATGATGGTTAATAAAAAAGCCTGTGAGGTTTTAGGGTATGCGGAACAGGACATCATCGGCAAGAATTGGTTTGATATCTGTATTCCTGAAAAAGCGAGAGATTATGTAAAATATTTATTTGCGGAACTGATGGCCGACAATGTGGATCCTCATGAATATGTGGAGAATTTTATCATCACCAAACGGGGAGAGGAACGTCTCATTGCCTGGCACAATACTGTTTTGAGGGATGAGGACGGCAGAATCATTGGTACTCTGAGCTCCGGGGAAGACATCACCGAACGCCAGCGGGCGGTGGAGGCCCTCCGGGAGAGCGAGGAACGCTTCCGCCTCCTGGTGGAAAACGCGCCGGATGCCATTATCATCCAAACGGAGAAACGCTATGCCTACCTGAATAAAGAGGCCCTCAAGCTATTCGGCGCGGCCACAGAAGATCAACTCCTGGGCCGGCCGGTGCTGGAGAGGTTCCCTCCCGACCTCCATGACCTGATCCAGGAAAGAATCCGGCTGGTGAACATAGAAAGACAAGCTCTCCCGCCCCGGGAACTGCAATTGCTCCAGATGGACGGCACCCCCAAGGAAGTGGAGGCTTGCACCGTGCCCTTCAGATACCAGGAGAAAAACGGGGCCCTGGTATTTTTCCGGGACATCACCGCGCGCAAGCAGGCGGAAAAGGCGGTGCAGGAAGGAATACGGCTCAACCAGCTCCTGCTGGATAGCCTGCCCTGCGTGGCCATGCTCCTCCGGCCTTTTACCCGGGAGATCGTGGCGGCCAACGAGGCGGCGCGCCAGATGGCCGCGGTCCCCGGCGCTTTCTGTTATGCCACCTTTGGCCAAAGGCAGGATCCCTGCCCCTTCTGCCAGGCCCCCCAGGTCTGGAAGACCGGTCAATCCCAATCTCTGGAAGCGGAAGCCCTGGATAAGGTTTGGGACGCCCACTGGGTTCCCATTACCGCAGACCTCTACCTCCATTATGCCTTTGACATCACCGCCCGCAAAGAGACGGAGCGGACCCAAAAAATGCTGGAAACCCAACTGGTGCAGGCCCAGAAGATGGAGGCCCTGGGCACCCTGGCCGGGGGCATCGCCCATGACTTCAACAACATCCTCGGGGCCATGCTGGGTTTTGCGGAACTGGCCCATATCGGCCTCCCGGAAAACAGTGAAGAGGCGGGCTATTTGGAAAACCTCCTGAAGGCCGGGGACCGGGCCCGGAGCCTGGTGAAGCAGATTTTGAGCTTCAGCCGCCGGGAGAAAGCCACCCGGCAGCCCCTCTCCCTGACCCCGATCATTAAGGAAACCATCAAATTTCTCCGGGCCTCCTTACCCACTACCATTGAGATCAAGACCCAATTGCAAGGGGGCAAAGCCCTGGTGGCGGCCGACCCCACCCAGATCCATCAGATCCTTTTGAACCTGGCCACTAACGCCGCCCACGCCATGGAAGAAAAGGGAGGTATCCTGGCCGTCGGCCTGCGGGTGGTCCACCTGACCCCGGATGAAACCTCACTTAATGAGGGGATTACTCCGGGTCCGTACCTGGAGTTGCGGGTCAGCGACACCGGCCCCGGTCTGGATCCCGAGATTCAGGAGCGGATCTTCGAACCCTTTTTCACCACCAAGGGGCCCTGGAAAGGCACCGGCATGGGGTTGGCAGTGGTCTACGGGATCGTCAAAAGCATGGACGGGAGCATTAAAGTCACCAGCCAACCGGGCCAGGGAGCCACTTTCCTGGTGCTCTTACCCATGGTGGAGGTGGGACTGGCCCAGGGGGAACCTGAGATCCTCGCGCCTCTGTCCAAGGGAGTGGGACGAATTCTGTTTGTGGATGACGACGAGGACTTCTTCCAGGCCGGGCAGCGGATGCTTAAGGAGTTGGGATATGAGATCGCGGCTTTTGACAATAGCCAGGAGGCCCTGAAGAAGTTTCAGGCCCAGCCCCGGCAGTTCGATCTCCTCATCTGCGATCAGACCATGCCCGGCTTGACGGGGCTGGAGTTGGCCGCGGCCTGTTCCCAGGTGCGGCCGGACCTCCCCATCATCTTGTTAACAGGGTTCAGCGAAAGCGTCACTCCCGAAAAGGTCAGGGCCGCGGGGATCAGGGAGGTGGTGACCAAGCCCTTTGATCTCCGCCAAATCGGGGAGAGTATTAAAAAAATATTAAAGAAAAATATCACTATAGTCGAATGAATTAAAGAGTTAGGAAAGAATGCAGGTCCTTTCCCTGGCGGTCTAAAAGACTATCTCGGATTGGGATTTCCCCAGGAAGCGGGGGCCAGCCCTTACCCTCACTTCATCTTGTGACCTGGAGCAGGCGTTTATGGCCCGGGTGCTAATCATCGATGACGAAAATATGATGTGCAAGATGCTGTCCGCCATGGTCCAGGGCCAGGGCCATGAGGCTGTCTGCGCCCAAACCCTGGCAGAAGGCCTGCAGCAAAGCACCCTCCGGGGTTTCGACGTCGTCTTCCTGGACGTGGGACTGCCGGACGGTAACGGCCTGGACGCCATTCCCCCGCTGCGGGCCCTGCCCCAGGCCCCGGAGATCATCATCATTACCGGCTCCGGCAATCCGGATGGCGCGGAGCTGGCCATCAGCCAGGGGGCCTGGGATTACATTGAGAAAACCTCCAGCGTCAGCCAGATGGCCTTGCCCCTGACCAGGGCCTTGCAATACCGCCAGGAGAAACAGGCCTATGGGCGCCCGGTGGCCCTCAAATTAGAGGGCATCGTCGGCGCGAGCCCGCCCTTGCGGGACTGCATCGACCTGCTGGCCCAGGGGGCCACCAGCGATATCAACGTGCTCATCTCCGGCGCCACCGGCACCGGCAAGGAACTCTTCGCCCGGGCTATCCACCTCAACAGCTCCCGGGGGGCGCAAAATTTTGTGGTGGTGGATTGCGCCGCCCTGCCGGAGAATCTGGTGGAAAGCGCGCTCTTCGGTTATGAGAAGGGCGCTTTCACCGGCGCGGATAGGGCTGCCACCGGCTTGATTGCCCAGGCCCATGGGGGCACTCTTTTTCTCGATGAAGTGGGAGAACTGCCGGGGAGCATGCAAAAGGCCTTCTTACGGGTGCTCCAGGAGCGCTCTTTCCGGCCCATCGGCGGCAAAAGAGAGATAGCCAGCGACTTCCGGCTGGTGACCGCCACTAACCGGGACCTGGAGAAGATGGTGGAACAAGGAAAGTTTCGCCAGGATCTCTTTTTTCGCCTCCGCTCCCTGGTCATCAACCTGCCTTCCTTAAAAGAGAGGAATGGCGATCTGGTTGATCTGGCCTGGTATCATACCGGCCGGTTGTGCAAACGCTACGGCCTGGCCCCCAAGGGGTATTCCCCGGAATTTCTCCAATACCTGTCGGCCTATGACTGGCCCGGCAATGTGCGGGAACTGGTGAATGTCCTGGAAACGGCCCTGTCGGCAGCCCACCAGGAGCCCATCTTGTTTCCCCAACACCTGCCGGCCTATCTGCGGACCAAGTTGGCCCGGGCCGCAGTCCACCAGAAACCCGCCGCAGTTGCAGCCGCCAATGGGAAGAACTCTCCCCCGGTGGAGCTCTCACCCCTGGACGCGGTGCGCAAAACTGCCTTGGCCCAGGTGGAAAAAAATTACCTCCAGGAACTGATGCAACAGGCCAAAGGCAATATCCAGCTGGCCTGCCAGGTGTCCGGCCTCTCCCGGGCCCGCCTCTACTCCCTCCTGAAACAATACGATATTTCCCCTTCCCTGGGGGCCAAACAGCCTCCCGGCCCCGGAAGCTGTGAACCGGCCCTGGATTTTGTCTGATCCGGCCGGGTAATGGGGCCAGGAGATTGCCATTAATCATCCCGGCAACAGGTGCAGGAAATCATGAGCATCGTTCCCCAGATTTTACGCTCATTAAAAAATCTGCCCCCCTTTCCGCCGGTGGCCCAGCGGGCCTTGCTCCTGCTCAATGAACCGGAGTTGAACATGCAGGAGTTGGTGGACGTGGTGAAATTTGACCCGGCCGTTACCGCCAACATTCTGCGTATCAGTAATTCCGCTTATTTCGGCTTGAACCAGGAGATTCATTCGCTGCATCAAGCCCTGCTGCTCCTGGGGACCCAGGAGCTCCTGAAAATCATGGTCATCAGCGGCGCCACCCGCCTCTTTACCTCCGGGGCTCCCGGTGATGACGGCGAACGCCGGAGCCTCTGGCGCCATGCGGTGAGCTGCGCCCTGATGGGGGACCTGCTGGCCCGGGAACTCTCTCCGGCTGACCAGGCCACTGGCTTTACCGCCGGCCTGCTCCATGACCTGGGCAAGGTGGTGTTGAGCCTGTGCGCGCCACAGGAATCCCTAAAAATCAAGGGAGTGGCGGCAGAGCAAGGCATTTCTCTCCTGGAAGCGGAAAAGATCGTCTTGGGGATTGATCACGGGGAATTGGGGGGAGAGATGGCCCGCATGTGGCGATTTCCGGATCGCCTGCGACTGGCCATTACCTATCATCACCTCAATAAACCCGAGGCTTTTGCCGACGACCTGGTCTTGCTCGCGTATCTGGCTGATTTCCTGGTGTTGAGTTTCGGAAAGGAGCAGGGATTAGAGACGGTCGCTGATACCTGCAATCCTGAAGTGTTAAGACACTTCCACCTGCACCCCCAGGACCTGGAAAATATCTTATCCCGTTTCGGAAGCGCCTGTAATGAGGCCCAGGTCTTTTTCGGCCTGCTGGCAGGCACCTGACCGGAAGCTAATCCGGCCCCCTTACAATGGCAGGATGATCTCCTGCAAGTGCGGGTCTTTGAGCAGGTGGGGGCCGGTGCCGGAGAGGGTGATGCGGCCTTTTTCCAGGATATAGGCCTTTTCCGCCACGTTCAACACCCGCTGCATGAGTTGCCCGGAAATCAGCAGGGTGACGCCGCCTTGCCGCAGCTCCCGGAAAGAGTTGCAAAACCTCTGCACCAGCTTGGGGCTCAAGCCCATAAAGGGTTCGTCCAGCATGAGGAGACGGGGCGCGGACATGAGGCCCCGGCCCAGGGTCACCATGCGCTGCTGGCCGCCGCTCAAAATGCCGGCCTGGGCCCCCAGCCTCTCTTTGAGTTCCGGAAAGATCTGGCATACCCGCTCCAGGCCGGCTTTTAACTGCCCGCGCACCAGATACGCCCCCACTCCCAGGTTTTCCAGGACGCTCATCCCCGGGAAGACGCGCATGCCCTCCGGCACATAAACCACGCCCTTGCGCACCATTTCCCAGGCAGGCATGGCCTCCACGGACTCCCCCCCCAAAAAGATGCGGCCGGCCACCGGCCGCTGCAAGCCCCCCAGGGCCTTCAACAAGGTGGTTTTGCCCGCGCCCTCGATGCCGACGATGGCCATGATCTGGTGGGGGAAGCAGGCAAAACTCAAATCCTCCAGCACCCGTTTCCCCTGGATGGAGGCCGAGAGGTGCTGCACCTCCAGAAGGGGCAAGCAAGAAGGTTCAGTGGCCATCAGGCTTCTCCATTGTCCGCCGCGCCGCAGCGGGTCCCCAGGTACGCGGAGACCACATCCGGGTGGTGGATCAGAGCTGCGGGGGGCCCCTGGACGATGATCTCCCCCCGGTCCAGGGCCAGGACCCGGTCGGCCACCTCCTCCAGGAGATTGAAGAGGTGGTCGGTGAGGAGCAGGGTGAGCCCCTGGTCCCGCAATTTGGCCAGCCCCGCGGCCAGGCGCTTCACCGCGCCCAGGCTGAAGCCCGCGGCAATTTCGTCCAGGAGCAGCAGCCGGGGCCGGGTGGCCAGGACCTGGGCCAACTCCACCAGGCGCTGCTGGGCCAAAGGCAAATCCCGGGCCGGGGTGTGCCTCAGCTCTAGAAGCCCCACCAGGGAGAGCCAATGGTCGGCTTCCTCCTGGGCCTTTGAGAAAGAAGGCCGGGACTGCGGCGGCAGCCAGGCGCCCATGAGGACGTTTTCCCAGGCGCTCATCTCCGGAAAGATTTGGGGCACCTGGAAGGTCCGGGCCAGGCCCGCCCGGCTCAGGTCTTTGGGAGTCCAGGAGGTGATCTCCTGTCCGAAAAAGAAGACGCTGCCGGCATCCGCCTTCTGCCAGCCGCTGATGATGTTGAAGAGAGTGCTTTTGCCCGCGCCGTTGGGGCCGATGAGGCCCAAAATCTCCCCTGCCGGCAGGGAAAAAGAGACGTCCCGGAGCACGGTCTGGTCCCCGAAATATTTTTTGATCTGCCGCACCTCTAGGCAGACTTGGGGGCCCTGGGCAGCCATGCGGCAATTCCTTGGGGGAAAAAGAAAATCGTCAGAATGATGACCAGTCCGTAAACCGCGGAGTGGCCCATGGGAAACAGGGGCAGCAGGCAGAGCTGTTCCAGGGGATAGAGGATGAACGCGCCCAGGACCGGCCCCCAAACCTTGGTACTGCCGCCGAAGATACAAAAGACCAGGGGCAGGACCGACAGGTGCAGGTTAAAGACCAAACCCGGCTCCACCAGGCCCAGGATATGGGCGTAGAGCGCTCCCGCCAGGCCCGCCAGATAAGAGCTGAGCAGCAGGGCCTTGGCCCTTTCCCGGTTGCTGGCGATCCCCAGTGCGGCCGCGGCGGTTTCGTTTTCCCGGATGGCCCGCAAGGTCCACCCCCACCGGGAGCGGATGCTCTTCAGGTTCAGGAGCACCGCCAGCAGCATAATGCCCAGCAACAGGTAGTATTGGGCCTGGAGATCCATCCCCAAGTCCACCTGGAGGCCCCCCAGGGTCGCGCTGGGCAGGCGGTCCAGGCCCATGATGCCCATGGAGCCGTAGGTGAAGCGGTCCCAATTGTCCACGATGGTCTTGGGAATTTCCAGGGCCGCCAGGGAGGCCAAACCCAGGTAGACCCCCCGGAGCCGCCGGAAACCCATAGCCCAGAATACGGCAAAGACCACCGCGGCCAGGGCCCCCAAAGGTATGGTGAGCAGAGGGGACCAGTGGTAATAGTGGTTGAGGAGGGCCGAAGCATAGGCCCCCAGGCCGAAAAAGGCGGCATGGCCCAGGGAAATGGCCCCGGTGAGGGCGTAAAGATTCCAGGCCAGGGCCAGGGTGGCGTAAAGGCAGGTAATCCCCAGCACCTGCTGGATATGAGCCGCGTCCGGGAAAATGAGGGGCCAGAGGACCAGGAGCAAGACCCCGGCTGCGGCTGGAAGAGGTTTCGGGAATCGCATCCTTAACTTTGAACCTTGAACCTTGAACTATTGTTAGCAGTCCCCGTCTCAACGCTCCTTCTTCAGGGACAGTCCCTCCGGCCGGAAATAGAGGAGCAAAAGGAGCAGGGCCGCGCTCACCAGCTCCCGCCACTTGCTGCCCATGGTAAAAACCGCCACCGACTGGGTGAGGCCCAGGAGCCAGCCTCCCAGGAGAATGTTGCGGGTCCGGCCCAGGCCGGCAAAGATGGTGACCACGATGGCGATCATGGTGGCCTCGGTGCCGGCCGCGGGATAGAGGTACATATTCTGGGCAAAGAGCGGCCCCGCCAAACCGATGAGCAGGCCCCCCAGGCCGAAGGCCACCAGCCCCATCTGGTTCACATTGATCCCGGCCACCTGCGCGGCTTCCCGGTCCTGGATGGTGGCCCGCAAGGCCTTGCCCAGAAAGGTGCGCTGCAGCACCAGGTGCACCCCGGCGGTGACCGCCAGCGCCAGGATGATGAGCAGCCCCTGGAAGGAGAGAAAGCTGAAGTCCAACCCGGGGATGGCCACTGCCGGCCAATCCAGGCGCATGAGGCGGTAATCCGCGGAAAACCAGGCCAGCAATAGGGATTGCAGCAGCAGCGCCAATCCCAGGGTGACCATCAAGGAATTCAAACCATAGGGCTCCGGCAGGCGCCTGAGGAGGTAGTGCAAGGGAAGGGTCAGGGCCAGCAGCGCCAGGGAGCAGATGGGCAGGAGCCAGAAAAAGGGCGCCTGGAAGAACTGCCATAGGACAAAGGCCAGGTAGCCGGAGAGTAGGATCATCTCCCCGTGGGCCAGGTTAAAGACCCGGGCGACGCTGAGGATCAGGGAAAAACCCAGGGCCATGAGGGCGTAAAAAGAACCCAGGGCCAAACCGGAAAAGATGATGGGGGTGCCTACCCACACGGTTAATAGTCCTTTGAAAATAAGACTAACATCTTTAGTGGGAAAGTTCTAGTATGGCGTCCCAGGAATAAGTAAAAAAAATCAGCTATGGATATTTCTAAAATTATTCCCTCTCCCCTCGGGGGAGAGGGTTAGGGCGAGGGGGGCGACTATGGCTAATTTGGCTAACTGGCTGTAATCAGGCAAAATACGCCACCCCATCCCCTGGTGGGTGGAGGTTGGGGAGAGGGGAAAAGTTCTGTACCTTTGCTCAGCATGTCCCCGCGTCACCGTGCCGCTAAACTGAAATCCACCTGGCCCGTGGCCCGTTCCGGGGGATAGACCACCACCAGCCGCTGCTTTTGAATCTGCACAATGACCTGCTGATAATGCCGGGGGTCCCCATGGGCATCAAAGGCCAACCTCTCCATGGGCAGGTTAAGGTCCAGTTTGGCCAGGGCCCGGCTGACCGCCTCGCCGGTAGGTTTAGCCCCTTCTTGGAGAACCGTCTCCAGGGCCGCCAATAGGGCCCGGGCGGAAGTGTAGCCGTGCATGGTGGTGGTGTTGGGGTCTTTGCCGAATTTTTTCCGGAACCCTGCCACCAACTCCTGGGACTCCTTTTCGGTCCCGGGCTGGGTGATGCCCGGACTCCAGGCGCAGGCCCCGAAAAGCCCCTCCCCGGCCTGCCCCACCTCGTCGATAAAACTCTGGTAGGCCACCCCCCAGGGGGCGATAAAGGCCTTGAGGCCCAGGGGCCGCTGCCGCAACTGCCGCACCAGGATCAGATTGTCCCCGTAAAAGCCGCCGCTGATCAGCGTCTCCGCCCGGGCCGCAGGCACCTTCAGGAGAAACACGGAAAAATCCGGCCATCCCGGGCGAAACTTCTCCTGGAGGACGGTGGCGATATCCCGGCGGTGCAGATCGGCCTGGACCAGGTCGCTGAATTCGGTGGCCCCCGGGGTGGCCGCGTGCAGCAGGGCCACCCTTTTGGTCTTCAGGGTCTGGCTGAGAAACTGGCACAAAGGCTGGACAATGCCTTCCAGACAGGAAACCCGGAAGAAAAAGGGATTTTTGTTCCCGGTGAAGGCCTGCTGCAGGCTGGCCGAAGCCACGTAAGGCACCCGGTGCCTGGCGGCCTGCTGGCTGATGGGCCCCACCAGGGAATCCACGTAGCCGCCCACCAGACCCGCCACCTTTCCCCGGAAGATCAAGTCCTGGGCCTGGTTTACGGCCACGTCCGGTTTGCTCTGGTCATCCCGGCTGAGGAGTTTCACGGGGTGTCCCGCCACCCCGCCCCGGGCGTTCGCTTCCTCCACCGCATAGAGGATACCCTGGTGGATTTCCTGGCCGTGCTTGGCCAGGGGGCCGGACAGAGGGTCGATTTCTCCCAGGCGGATTTCCTGGGCCGCGCTGAGGGGCTGATTGGCCCAGCAGAGCAGAGCGGCCAGGAGCCAGACGGTTAGACGGGCCCGGGGCCCGGGCCGGGATCTTATCCGTTGCATGGAATGACGTCCCAGGAACGGCGGTATATTGGCGGGCTGCTGGCGGAGTATTCCATAATTTATTGGACCTAAAATCAAGTCCGGAGGACCGGACGGGGCCGGTTAAGTCCCCCTTTGAAAAAGGGGGATTTAGGGGGATTTTAAGCGCTTACATAATCCCCCTGCCCCCCCTTTAGGAAAGGGGGGTAAAAAATCTATTCTTTTCCAGGATTACAAGTTAATTTTAAAACAGACCGCCAGCAGCTTGCGCCTGGGCAGAACCTCTTTCAGCATATAATTTGACGCAGGTCTAGCCAATGGAATTTTGCCTGCCCCCCTGTTTTTGTGAAAAAACCTCCAAGCCCCCGAGGCTCAGGCAGAGTCCTGAGAGAGCCTACAAGTCATAATCTACAACTATTTCCACCAGTTCGGCCGCAGGCCGGGGCTCGGGAAAGGTGCAATAAGGGGCCAGCAGGTCAAAGAATTCTTTGGGCTGAAAAGCTATTTCCGGGGCGATCACTCCTGTGGCCGCGACCCTCCCCTGGAGAAAGAGTTGGGTTCCCAGGGCCAGAGGGATGCCGGTGGCCTTGGCCATGCCCGGGGGGATGGCCCGGATGGCCGCGGCCACCCGGGCGGGTCTGCCTTTTTTCCGGCCTTGGGCCAGGGCGAAAAAGATGGGCAACCGGGGATGGTCAAAGAGGCTGGCAACATTGGCGATAATTTTATCGAGAAAAGTACTGGCCCCGGCATCCTCCACCAGCTTCCTCCCGGCTTCCTCCAGGGTCATGGCCCGGCGGTCGATCGCCGCGGCCAGGTTTCTGAATTCCTTGATCCATAAACTGGGCATGACCATGACGCAGAAGGAGCGCTGCAGATCGGGAAAGGAATAATGAAAAGACACCGGCTCCGGATGGCCCACCGTGTAGACGGTCCTGGCGCCCCGGCCGGGATATTTTAAAGCCACCTCGGTCAGGGGTTTTTTCTCCACCAGGCGGCCCTGGTCGCATTCCAGAATGGCGCCGGAACACTGCTGCATCCAATGGACGATGGCCGCGGAATATCCCACCTTATCCTCCCCCCCGGCGTCCTCTTCGATATTCCAGGCGGCAATCAATTCCTCTGTAGTATCCAGCTCGTCCCTGGCCCTGGCGGCCAACATGCTGGTGATCCCGGGACTGGCCCCCAAGCCGACGATGGCCGTAATCTGCGCGGCCCGGGCCCGGTCATGGAGATCATGCATGGCCTTGGTGGGCTCAGGATCATCGCAGATATCGAGATAATCAAGGCCCGCGTCAATGGCCGTCTCCAGCACCGGCACCCCGAAACGGAAGAACGGGCCCACGCAGTTCATCACCACCTCCGCCTGGCCCATCAATGCTTGCAACTCAGCGCGGTTGGTGACGTCTATACGCGTGGCCTGGGCCTTATCTCCGCAGGCCGCGGCCGCGCTTTGGGCCGCCGTCAGATTAAAGTCGGCAATGAGCAGACTGCCCACTTCCGGAAAAGAGGCCGCGGTTTGGGCGGCCAGGCTCCCCATGGCCCCCGCGCCCAGTAACAGGATTCTTTTTGTCGCCATGTCTTCTCTCCTCACCGTAGGTCAGTAAGCCGATTCCAGCCAGGTCCGGGTTATGAAGTGATACAGTTCCTCATCCAGACCGGACCTGGCCCTGATTTCCCTGCCGATTTCCAGATAAGGGTGGGGTGCGGCCGCGCCGTAGGCGGGCCACTCCGGTAAATCACCGCCATTGGGATTGCCGGTTTTGGCAAAATTGGTCCAATAGGTCATGATCTGCTCCGTGAGGGCCCAGTCTTGCCAAAAGAACCCCAGGAGCAACTTGGTGAACCCGAAGACATAGAACAAATCGGCGCTGTGGCAGGCCCCCAGCTTCTCATAGGGTACCTGGCGCTGCGCCTCATCTTCCGCCAGCACCTCCGTGGCCCACTTGGGAATCTTCCTGGTAAAGCGATAAAACCAGGTCTGCTGGGGGTCCTGGGCCGTGCAGGCCAGAAAATTGGCCCAGGCCCCGAACCATTTGGCGGAGATCAGTTGATCCAGCCGCTGCCAGACCTGGGCCGCCCCATTAACTGGCAAAAGCTCCCGGATTTTTGCCGCCCCCCTGCCGAAGGCGGCCTGGAGATATTGCTGGTATTCCTCCGGGGTGGCCTGGGGGGAAAACCTGGAGGGGAGAAACATGGCGCTTTCATTGGCGGTGACGCCGGTGAGCAGGGGCACCTGGTGGCGGCGTCCCTGGCGGTAGAGGATCACCGGATGATCAGGAAGGATATGGCCATCCACGGTGGGCGTGCACACCCCCTTCAGGACCTCCGTGCCCAGCTCCCCCTGCAGCTTGGCCACCGCGGCCTCGATCTCTTTCCAGGGCATATGGCGCAGGGTAAACAAGACCCCGATGCCCGGGTCGAGGCCCAATTCCTGGACCAGCCGCGTCCCCACTGTTTCCCCGGGAACCACCCCCAATTTTTTCTGGCGCAAGGGCCTCAGGTACCCCACCATCACCGGACTCTGGGCAATGGCGGCCTGGAACAGACCCTGGGCCAGGGGATTGACCAGGAGCAGGCTGACGCTCTCCGCGCCCGCGGATTGCCCAAAAATGGTGACCTTCTGGGGATCGCCCCCGAACTTGGCGATGTTGCGCTGCACCCACTGCAGCGCGGCCACCTGGTCCAGGAGTCCGTAGTTGCCGGAAACCTGGTGGGGGGACTCCTCGGACAGTAAGGGGTGGGCCAGGAAACCCAGAACGCCGAGGCGGTAGTTAAAGGTGACCACCACCACCCCCTGACGGGCCAGGGCCGCGCCGTCATAGATTTCGTCCGACCCGGAGCCGGTGACGAAGGCCCCGCCGTGAATCCAGACCATCACCGGCAGCTTGGGACCGTGGCCCGGGTGGGGCGTCCAAATATTGAGGTAGAGGCAATCCTCGTCCATCTCCCCCTGGCAGTTTATTTGGGGGCAAACCGGACCGAACTTGGCGCAACTCCGGGGGCTGGTCCAGGGCGTCACCGGTTGCGGAGGTTGCCAGCGTAATGGCCCCACCGGGGGAGCGGCATAGGGAATCCCCCGGTAAATGCCTTTGGAGTTCCGGACGATGGGGCCGCTGTCCAGCTCGATGATGTCCTCTTTAAAGTCTTGGAGCCAACCTGGCAATCTTCTGAACTCCGCGATATTGCTGAGAAACCGCTGGATGATCCCCCCGTTCATCTTCCCCTTCATGCCTATCCTTCACTCCCGGGAAAGGTTTCCCGGGTTCCTGTTCTTAAATGCCATCTCCGCCGCGACCAGAAATTAACATACGTATCGATGGAAAAGCGATTTTCCCTGAATTTTTATGGCTACCTAAAAGTCAGCATTAAATCCTCACCATGCTTCTAGGCACTGGCCGGAAAAGGGCAGCAAAGCTTACTGCCTCATTTTGAGGAGTTACTCCACCCGGAAACGGTAAAGATTTGGCAGGGGGTGAATTTTAAGGAAATAGGTGCCCTGGGGGAAAAAGACGGCTTCCAGCAGTATTCCGGAAACCAGGGGGCCGGCCTGGTCGAACAGAAAATTCCCCAGGGAAAAGACCCGGCAGGACTTCCGGGTCCCCTCCAAAGTGCCGGCCCGGTGGGAATGGCAGCCGATAATGACTTCCACCCCCTTTTCTTCCAGGAACTCGGCCAGGGCCTGCTCCCGGGGGCCGGGAACCGCCGCGAATTCCCGGCCCCAATGGATCATGGTAAACAGAGGTTTGTCTTTCGGAAGGCGGGAGAGGCCTCCCAGGTCCTGGCGGCTGAGGCGGTCGCTTCTCGGCTGGCTCTGATTGTCCACATCCGTAAGACCGGCCAGATAAAAGTCTCCCAGGTCCAAAACCCCGCGGTTTTCCAGGCAGGCAATCCCTTGCCCCGCCAGGCGCCGCCCCATTTCCCGGTAGGCGTCCTCTCCCAGATCATGGCTATGGTTGTTGGCCAGGCTCACCGCCCGGACCTTGAACCCCTTTAACAGGGGCAGGGTCAGGGCCTCGGCCATGCACAGGGTATAAGGGCCGGGGGCCTGGGGACACTTCTCCTGGACCACTCCCTCCAGATTGAGAATCAGGGGGCTGCCCCCGGTAAGCTTCAAGACTCGCCCCACCAAAGCCTCCCCCCTGGCCGGGGCCGCCAGCCTCTTGGCCACATAACGGCCGCAAAACGTGTCCCCCCCGAAGAAGTAGGACCGGGCCCCGGCCCCGGGCCACGGCTCGGGACTGTAAACCTGGACGATATAGCTGGTGGTCTTGGCTACCGGCTCCGCGGTGTATTCCTGGGAATTGCGGTGGGCGATGACCGTGGGCCCGGCCCCAAAGACCCGCCGCTGCAAAAGCAGCTGCAGGTACTGGCCGCCCCGGGAGTCCAGATGGTCCGGTTCGGTGAGTCCCAGGACTTCCCGGGGGTCCCCGCCGCTTAAGACCCGCAGGGTCTCCTGGTCCCGCCGCCGGGCCTCCTGGTAGGTGAGGTAATGGGAGAAATCCGTACTCTGCACCAGGAGAGTGCTGGAGCTGAGGAGGGGAGCCAAACTCTGGGCCAGGCTCTCCCAATCACCGGGCCGGCTGTTGGGGCGGATGGCGATGGGGACGATCCGGGCCCCCGGGCAATAATGGGTGATAAAGGGCAGGAGGGCCCGGACCCCGTGCTCGTGGGAAAAGAGGGAAGATTCGGAAACCAGGGGATTTTGGAGCAATTGCGCCACGGCCCCCCGGTCGGTGGCCACCCGCCCCAAAGCGGTCTCGAAGTCCCGCGGGGTCACGGCAAAGGGGCTGCGGCTCCGGGAAAAATGGTCCGGACTGAGGATGATAATCCGCTGGTAACCCTGGCCCCGCACCCGGGCAAAGGCCCCGGCCAGGAGATCCGCAGCCAGGAGATGATGGGGCACGGTGAGGCCGTTGATCTTTTGGGGCAGGGCCGGCGCCCGGCATTGGCTGATGGCCTCCAGGAACGGCTCCGGGTCCGGGAATAAGGGCGGGAAGGCCCCCGGACCGGGAGGCTGGTCCGCTCCGGAACAGGGGGCCAACAGCAGCAGGATCAGGGCAATAAGGGCGGTGCGCCGCATCTATTGAGGCATCAGGCCTTTATACCAAAAATTCTTCTCCGGCAGGGGGCCGCGGCCTTCGTAGACCCGGCTCTGCCAGTCCCCGTCGGTGTAGCGGGCGGCCAAAGGTCCGGTGAACTCGTAATGGTTGTAGGCCACGCCCACGGCCAGGCGCACCGTGCCTCCGTTACTCAGCAAAACCAGCATGAGATAAGGCTCGCCGGTGGCTTCATACTGAATCAGACCCTGGACCGCGTCCGTGGAGACGTCGGCGATCAGGGCGGAACGCAGGTCCTTTTCCTCCAAGATCACGTTCCGGTCCCGGGGTTCGGCCATGTAGGTGAGCCTCTCCACCCGCATTTTTTCATATTGTTCTGGGGTCAGGGGTTCCCCCTGGAGCTCCCTGGCGGCCACAGAGGTGAAGAAGGCCACCCCTTGCTTGAAGCGGTTGAGGCTGCCATACTCCTCCAGTTCGTCCTTAAATAGCCCGTATTGGCGAAACCCTGTTTCCACATAGGTTACCAGCCGCCCCAGGGTATCCCAGAAGGGCAGATTGGGCTCCACAAACCCTTTGGGTACGGGCGGCGGCGTGCCTTCCTCCCCTCCGTTCCCTGCTTCCGCGTAATTCTGCTTGGCGTAAAGCAGGGTGTCGTGCTTCAGTTCCGTATAGGAACCCAGGAAGCTTTCCACCTGTTTCACCCCAAAGAGGGGGCCCTGCATGTAGAGGGGATAACCCGGGCCGTAGGCGGAGGTCAGGGTGCCCAAGAGCTTCAGCCAGGCCGAGCCCACGGAACTGAACCATTCCGGTTCTTTAATCTTGCCCAGGTCCTTGGCCACCTCCTGCAGCCGCGCGTTGAACCGGGCCGTCTCCTCCCCGGTGAAGGGGGGAGAGAGGCGCTGCAGGTACTGGTCCGCAAAGCCCTCCGCGGTCTGATCCCCCAGGGCCGCGGGGATGAAGAGGGCCGAAGGCAGGGAGGGAAGGCGCAGGTCCGTCTTTTCCTGGCCCGCGGTCAGGCGGGAGAAGATCCAGGCGTCAAAGGTGAAACGTTGTCCGCAGATCCGGAAGCCCTTGGTGGCGGCCAGCAGCTCCTTTTTGGTGGTCTCCAGAACCTCCGGGGCCATGACCACCTCCGATAAAATCCGGGGTCCCTGGAGTTCCCCCAAACGCCGGGTAATTTTCCCCAGGGTGGCCGGGTTCAGGGCCTCCCCCGCGGCCAGCTTGTCGGTGCCCAGGACCTTCACCAGAAAATTACGCCACTCCGGGTAGCTGATGTCATCGGGCCGGCCAGCAAAAAACCCGGTGATCTCCATGATTCTCTGCCAGTCTTTAAGCAGGGGCCGGCCGTCAGGACCCGGGCTGGCCAGGAGCAGAGCCACCAGCATGGCGTCGCTGACGCCTTCATTCTTCCCCAGGAGATAGCTGTTTCTCCCCAGGTAGATCATGGCCCGGAAATAGCTCCGGAGGCCGGACGTTTTCACGTAATGGCTCCTGGGGGTGAATTGGGTGTAATCGGCTTTGATGGCCCCCTCCTGGGCGTACTGGCCATACAGGGGGGAGGGCCTTACCTCCCTGGCCCCATAGATCAACGCCAATTCCTGGGCCAGCCGCCGGAACATGGGCTCTGAGAACTTGAACTTCAGCCCCTCCAGAATCTTCAGGGCGTTGGCCAGGGTGTCGCCGTCATCCGCGGGGGGCGGTTTCGGGGGCCAGGAGCCGATTTTTTGCAGTTCTTCGGGGTTGTCTAGATGGGCGTTCTCCAGGATGATCAGGGGCACGCTGACTTGGGCGGCGATGAGTTCGTAGTGCGCCGCCAGGGGGCCGGGGGCCGCGGCCTGGTACTCCAGGGCCTTGGCCTGGAGGTTTTTCAGAAAGCGGCGCAGGGTCGCCGCCAATTCCGTCTTTTCCAGATACTCCAGGGAATTTTCAAGATACTTGTGGAAGGCGTGCAACATCACATCCGGATTGACCAAGCGGCAGTTTTCCGGACGGCGTTGGAAGAGGTCGTAACTTCCGCCCAGATGGTCGAAGAGCCCCAGCATCTCGTCATAGCGATTTCCCTCCCCCGGGCCCAGGTCCACCTTGCCTTTGAAGGCGGTGACGCTCTTGGGGACAAGCAGGAAGCGGTGTTCCTGCAAAAACTTCCGCTGCTCTGGGGAGAGACGGACTTCTAAAAAGTCCAGGACCTGCCGGTAGTTCACGGCCCGGTCCAGGGTCACGGCCTGCTCCTGCAACCGGGGCATGACGGTTCTGGGCTTGGCCGGCGGCAGGGCGCCGAAGGCCGCCAGCGCCACTGCCGGCAAGGACACGGTGGGCCCCGCGGGGGGCGGCCCGGCCTTTTCGCAGCCGCAAATGGCCAGGCAGACTACGGCCAGGAACAAGGACAGAAATTTGCCGCTTGGAGACTTTTCAGGACCTAGCACGGGATTCCCTCCCAGACTTGGTATTGGGCCTATTATATTCACCGGGGAAATTTAAGCCAAGATTTATCCGGACTACCTCCCGGGCCTGGAAAGACGCGGATCTTAAGGTTCTTAAGAACACGGTAATTGAGACCTCTGCGAAAGTCCTCCAACTTGTCATTCTGAGGGAGCGGAGCGACCGAAGAATCTCGTAGTTCCCGGTAGATAAGAGATTCTTCACTCCGCTGCGCGCCGTTCAGAATGACAGAAATGGGACTTTCCCAGAGGTCTCTAATTGGAGAATTGCTGGCACCCAAGCAGTGACTCGGGCTAAGGTGGAGGCGAGCAGGAAAGAGGATAGACATAAAGTTATTATATCATTGCCTCAAGTTTCCCGGACGGCCAGTAATCCCTCCGGATATCAGGGAAGCGAGAAAAAAATTGATTCGCGCAGGCAATGGTTTATAATTGGGAAAATTTTCTTAAAGGAGATAGTGCCAGGTGCTTCGGCGTGTGCTGATCAATCGCAGGAAATCCTGAACCCCGGGTGTTCGGGCGGCCTTGGTAAGGCCCCCATCCTTAAGGCGCTGGATGAGGTCGGGGAGGAACACCGGGGATGGGGACTCTGTGCCGCAAGTTCCTGTTTAACCTCCATCCTTCCTTCCTCAGGTAAGCTCCTCCAACCTGCCTGTATCCAGCCTAATTTATCAGACCCGCACATCTGGGCTCCCCTAAAGGCGGAACTGCGTCCGCGGCCGCTAAGGCGGACGGATTGCGCCCAGCAGGGGTACGCGGGTAAGTCTGCGGCTTGAGCGCGCGGTGCCGTTCCTTGCTGCGCCCCGGTCGTGCCTGGGCATCCGGCCTGCTTTTATTTATTAATTCTGTCCATAAGTTAGCCCCCAAGGAGACTACCAGCCATGGCGGACAAAAAACTTGATTGCCGGGGCTTGGCCTGCCCCCTCCCGGTCATCAAAACCAAAGAGCTCATCGACCAGGGGGGCGTGGAACAAATCACGGTCCTGGTGGACAACGCGGCGGCCCGGGAAAACGTCAGCCGTTTCCTGGAGCGGTCCGGCTACCAGGTCCAGGTGGCCCAGCAGTCCGGGACCCTGGCGGTGACGGGGCGGCGGGGCGCAGGGGCGGCCGCGGCCCGCCCCGGGGCCGTCTGCCAGCCGGAGGCCAGCCAAAAGGTACTGGTGCTCATCGGCGCCGACCGCCTGGGCACGGGGGACGATACCCTGGGGCAAAAACTCCTGGTCAATTTCATCGGCACCCTCAAGGAAATGGGGCCGGAGCTCTGGTGCCTGGTATTGCTCAACGCCGGAGTGAAGCTGGCGGTGACCGGCTCCGGGGTCCTGGGGCACCTCCAGGAACTGGAGCGTAACGGCCTCATGGTCCTGGTGTGCGGCACCTGCCTTAATCACTTTCAGCTCCTGGAGCAGAAGCAGGTGGGGGAGACCACCAATATGCTGGATATCGTCACCCACCTGCAGTTGGCGGATAAAGTCATTCCTTTAACCTGAGGACGCCCCTGCCTTGAGGCGAACCCTCAAGGGCCGGGCTGGAGAGGCGCAGGTGGGCCGGATAACCCCGGAGATGACCGTTCTGGAGATTCTTTGCCGCCACCGGCACACGGAGGAAGTCTTCCGCCAGTATGACGGGGCCGCGGTGGTCTGCCTCTGCTGCGCGGCCCTTTTTGACGCGGTGGGGGAGACGGCCCGGAAATATGGCCTGGACCTGCAAGGCCTGCTGGCCAGCCTGGAGAAGGCCGCCGCTGCGCCCCCTGACGAGAGCAAGTAGACGGTAACGCCGGCAAACAAGCTGGAAGACGAGGTGAAAGGAGGAAGGAAAAAAATGTCGGGAATCCAGAAGTTCTTTGCCTCCCGCGCCGGGATCATCAGCGTGGGCGCCTTTATCGGGGTCTTCGCAGCCCTGTTGCAGAAGTGGGGGAACCCGGGAAACATGGGCATCTGCGTGGCCTGTTTCGAACGGGACATCGCCGGGGCCATCGGCCTGCACCGGGCCGCGGTGGTGCAATATCTCCGGCCCGAAATCCTGGGTTTCGTGCTGGGGGCCCTGCTGTCCGCCCTGGCCTTTAGGGAATTCCGGCCCCGGGCCGGGTCCGCGCCCATTGTCCGCTTTGTCTTGGGCATGGCCGCCATGATCGGCGCTCTGGTTTTCCTGGGCTGCCCCTGGCGCATGCTGCTCCGCCTGGCGGGGGGCGACGGCAACGCCATTTTCGGGCTCGGGGGCCTGGTGGGGGGCATCTGGCTAGGCACCCTGTTCTTCAAGGGAGGATATAACCTGGGACGGTCCCAAACCACTTATGCTTCCGTGGGTCTGATCCTGCCCCTCATCATCCTGGGCCTTTTGGCCTTACGGCTGATCTTCCCCCAGATCCCCGATCAGCCCCAAAGCGGCATTCTCTTCTATAGCGTCAAGGGTCCCGGGGCCCAACACGCGGCCCTGGCCGTCTCCCTGGTGGTGGGGCTGGCCGTGGGCATCCTGGCCCAGCGCAGCCGCTTCTGCACCATGGGGGCCATCCGGGACCTGATCCTCTTCCGCCAGGGCCATCTGTTTTCCGGGATGCTGGCCCTGCTGGTGTTCGCCTTCCTGACCAATCTGGTGGTAGGCCAGTTTAAGCCGGGTTTTGCGGGGCAGCCCGTGGCCCACACCCAGGAAGTGTGGAACTTCATGGGCATGCTGGTGGCGGGCCTGGCCTTCGCCCTGGCGGGGGGCTGTCCCGGGCGGCAACTCTTCATGGCCGGTGAGGGCGACGGCGACGCCGGGGTCTTTGTCCTGGGCATGATCGCGGGCGCGGCGGTATCCCATAACTTCGGCCTGGCCAGCTCCCCCAAGGGCGTGGGCCCCCACGGCATTGCCGGGGTCATCATCTGCCTGGCGGTGCTCCTGTTTATCGGCTTCACCATGAGACAGAAATCAGCTTAAGGAGGAAGGATGCATGTCGAATCTCGTCGATGCCCGGGGACTTTCCTGTCCGCAGCCGGTGCTGCTCACCCTGGATAGAATCAAGAGCCTGGGCCAGGGGGAACTGACGGTCCTGGTGGACACCGATACTTCCAAGGAGAACGTCATCCGGGCCGCGGGCAGCCAGGGCTGGCAGGTAAAAAGCGTGGATGCGGCCGGGATGGAATATAAGCTCATCCTGGAAAAGGCCTAGGGTGAAGCCTCGTAAATTAGATGGTTTTCCTGTTCAGGAAAAGGGTTCAATACATGGCATTATTTTTCCCCCCTTTTCTAAAGGGGGATTAAAGAACCCTCCTCTCAACCTTTTGCTTGTTGATAACCTATCTGAGGCCTAGAAATAGGTTCTGAAATTAGGTTCTAGATCAGGCCATATCGCTAATAAGTAGGGCTGTTGAAAGACCCTGTTTGCTTCAAGGAGTCTTATGTCGCGGTGGCGTTTTTGGAAGCGCAGGCCGTCTGCGCCAATCCCTGAGTCGCATATCGACCTGGGTATCCTGGTCTTCGCCAGCACTAGCGAAGTGATCCGGGCTGAGAAACTCCTCAGGGACGCGGGCTGGACCATCAAGGTCATGGGCCCGCCCCCGGAGATTCAAAGCGGCTGCGACCTGGTGATCCAGTTTCCCCTGATGAATAAACTGGAAGTTCTGAGGGTATTGGCGGCTAACCGGCTGTCGCCGCTGCAGGCCGTCCCCCGCAGCGGTCCCTTGCTCAAACCGGTGGACCTCTTTCAGGTCAAGGATTTCGGCCGCTACCTGATGGTCCGGGCCGCCAACATGAAACTGACGGTGGACAAAACCACCCGGAAGATCGTCAACGTCTCCGGGGGCGGTTGTCCGGATGTGCCCTATCTGGCCTATAAGCTGGTGGGGCGGACCCTGGAGGACGCGCCCCGGCCCCGGGACATCGGCCATACGGTCTGCGGCTATGCCCTGCAGTTGGCCCTGGAGGAGATGGAAAGGCAATGCTCGGAGTAGTGGGCACTATCCCGGAGGAGGAGTTCCCTCTGGTGGTGGGTCCGGTTGCCCTGGGGGACGTGTCTCTCACCGTCCAGGGACGCGAGGTGCCCCTCACCCGGGGGACCGCCGCGCTTTTGGCCGCGGCCGCGGTCTGTCTGGAAACCCTGGGCCAGCCTCCGCCCCTGGCCTTCCTGGCCGGGGACATCGGCCTGGGCCAGGGGAGCCGGCAATTATATGAATATTTGACCCTGAATCTGGGGCCGCACCAGTTAAAGGTCCTGACTTTTCACTATATCCTGCCCATGGTGGACTGGCACAACCGGGTCCTGTGGGCCATTCAGGAGATGGCCGCCCCTCCCCTGCTCATCGCCGACGCCGGGTACATGTATGTGGCCAAAATGAGCGGAGAAGCGCCGGCCTACGACCTGTTCACCCCCGATGCCGGGGAAATCGCCTTTTTGGCGGATGAAGCCGCGCCCCATCCCTTTTATACCCGGGGCTTCATCCTGCACCAGGACAACCAGGTGCCGGACCTCATCGCCCGGGCCTATGCCCATGAGAACGCCGCCCGCCACCTGCTGGTCAAGGGTAAAAGGGATTATGTGGCCACCAGGGAGGGGGTGGCGGCCAGCATTGACGAACCCCAAATCGAAGCCCTGGAGCCCATGGGCGGCACCGGGGACACCTTGACCGGCATTGCCGCGGCCTTGATCGCCGGGGGCTGGGATATTGTCCCGGCCGCAGTCCTGGCGGCCCGGGTCAACCGGGTGGCCGGGGCCCTGGCCAAGCCCACCCCGGCCACCGGCGTCCAGGACTTGGTGCAGCAGATCCCGGCGGCCCTGGCCCAGCTTCTCTCCTGAGGCCAAAGGGCATACGAATACGAAACCATAAGGAGGTAAAGGGATGTTGAGCCGTAAAAAAGCCGCGTTAGTTCTTATCCTGATGCTGACCGTGATCTTGGGAACCGTTCCCCCTCTCTGGGCCCAGGACCCCCTGGCGCCCTTTAAAACCCTGGAGGGCAAAATCGACATCGCCGGGGGCACCGCCCATATCCCGGTGATGACCGAGGCCGCGGAACAGATCATGAAGGCCAATCCCAAGATCCGCATTACCGTGGCCGGGGGCGGCTCCGGCGTGGGCGTCCAGAAGGTGGGGTCAGGATTGGTGGACATCGGCAACACCGGCCGGGCCCTCACGCCCGCGGAAGTCAGCAAGTACGGGCTGAAGACCTTTCCCTTTGCCATCGATGGGGTGGCGGTGGCCCTCAACCCCCAAAACCCCGTCAGCGCCTTGACCTCCCAGCAGGTCCGGGATATCTTTGCCGGCAAGATCAAGAACTGGAAGGAAGTGGGGGGCGCGGACGCGCCCATCCATCTCTTCACCCGGGATGAGGCCAGCGGCACCCGGGAGACCTTCTGGAAGAAGCTTTTGAAGAAGGGGCCCATTGACGCCAAGGCCAATATCGTCGCCTCCAACGGGGCCATGAAGATGGCCCTGGCCCAGGACTCCCGGGCCATCGGCTACCTGGGCATCGGCTTTGTGGACCAGAAGGTGAAGGCCATCAAGCTGGACGGCGCCGAGCCCACCCAGGAAAACGCCAAGAGCGGCGCTTACCAGGTGACCCGCTTGCTCTTCATGAACACCAAGGGGGACCCCCAGCCCCTGCTACTGGCCTTTATCAACTATATTAAGGGACCCCGGGGGGCCAAGATAATCCAGAAGCACGGGTTTATCCCCATCCAGAAATAAGTTGACTTGCCCTTGACCCGGAGCGCCGGGCCCTGCACCGGCGCTCCGGAGGAAGGTGGCGGTACGTGCCCATTTCCGGACCAAGACGCTGGCGGCGGCTGGAACAACGCCAGGCAGCCATCAAGTGGCTGCTAGGGGCGGCCATGGTTATTTCCTGCGCCTCGGTGTTGGCCATCCTGGGATTTCTGGCCTATTTCGCGCTGCCCATCTTTGCCGGCGGCCACCTGGGGGAGATCTTCTCCTGGGAATGGCGACCCTTTCAGGGGCAATGCGGCATCCTGCCCATGGCCGTGGGTTCCTTTCTGTTGGCGGTCACAGCCATGGGGCTGGCTTATCCTTTAGGTCTGGGGATTTGTGGTTTTGCCCACGGTCTGGGCCCCAGGTGGCTCCGGAGGCCGCTATTGGGCCTGATTCACTTCCTGACCAGCATCCCCACGGTGATCTATGGGTTTGTCTCCGTGATCTTCCTGGTGCCCCTGGTGCGGGGCATTTTCCCGGAAAGCACCGGCTATTCCTGGCTCACGGCCGCGCTGACTTTGAGCCTGATGGTGCTGCCCACCATCGTCTTGTTGATCCAGGCCCAGTTGCAGCAGGTGGATGGCCGGGTGCGCCTGGCCAGTGCGGCCCTGGGATTTTCCCCGGCCCAAACCTTTCTCTGGGTCCTGGGGCCCCAGGCCTCCAGGGGTCTGTGGGCCGCAGCGGTGCTGGGTTTCAGCCGGGCCCTGGGGGACACCATCATCGCCCTCATGGTGGCGGGCAATGCCCCCCAGGTGCCCCATTCCCTCCTGGACTCCATCCGCACCCTGACCGCGCACATCGCCCTGGTGGTGGCCACGGACAGCACCAGCCAGGCCTACCAGTCCATCTTTGCCAGCGGCCTGATCCTCTTTATGGTCACCACCGCCATCAACCTCACCCTGCGGCGGCTCCAGTCCGGGACGAGGCCGGCAGCGTCCCATGATTAAACGCCTCACCTCTCTAGCCCAGGCCTGCTCCTGGCTGGCGGTGGTGACCACCCTGGGGCTGGTCCTGTTGCTCCTCGGCTTCCTGGGGCTGCGGGGGTTTGACGCCCTCAACCCGGCCCTCTTTTTCGGAAAGACGCCGGCCTGGGCGGCCATCACCGCCCGGCTGCCGGTGTGGCACGGCATCTGGCCGGCCTGCGTGGGCACGGTGACCCTGGTCCTCCTGGCTTCCCTCCTGGCCATCCCCCTGGGTCTGGCCAGCGGCATCTATCTGGCCAGCTATGCCCCGGGTCCCTGGAAAAGATGGTTCGCCCTGGCGGTGGAACTGCTGGCGGCCATCCCCTCCATTGTCATGGGGCTATTCGGGTTCGCCCTGATCCTCTTTCTCAAAAAGACGCTGGCCCCCCAGGCCAATACCTGTCTCCTCTTGTCCGCGGGTTGTCTGGCCCTGCTGGTCCTCCCCTACCTGATCCTCATGACCCAAACCACCCTGGAGGCCCTGCCTTCGGAGTTACGGCTGACGGGTCTCAGCCTCGGGTTCACCCCCTGGCAGAATCTGGTCCATATCCTCCTCCCAGCCGGGGGCCGGGGGATTTTGAGCGGGGTCATCCTGGCGGTGGGCCGGGCCGCGGAGGATACCGCGGTCATCCTGCTCACCGGGGTGGTGGCCAACGCCGGCTTGCCCTCCGGCATCCTGGGCAAATACGAGGCCCTGCCCTTCCACATCTTTTATCTGGCCGCGGAAGCCAGGTCCGACGCGGAGCTGGCCCAGGGCTTCGGAGCCGCCCTGGTTCTGCTACTCTTGACCGCGGCCCTGTTTTTAGGCGCGTATTATCTGCAAAACACCCTGGCCAAGGCATGGAAGCAAAAAGACCTGTTGATTTAGAACCCAGTGTGCGGGTGGAGCATCTCCACGTCAGCTTCGGTGGGCGGGAGGTCCTCCATGACCTGAGCGCGCAGTTTGCCCCCGGGGAGATCACGGTGATCCTGGGGCGCTCCGGTTCCGGCAAGTCCACCTTCCTTAGGGCCCTTAACCGCCTCAACGAGTGCTTTCCCGGCAGCGCCACCCGGGGTTCCGTACGGCTGAAGTTGCAGGGCCAGTGGCGGGACATCTACCGGGAGGCCCTGCCCCTCACGGAACTGCGCCGCCGGGTGGGGATGGTCATGCAGACCCCCCACCTCCTGCCCGTGTCCATTGCCGCCAACCTGGCCCTGCCGTTGAAGCTCGTCTTGGGCCTGCCCCGCCGGGAAATCCCGGCCCGGGTGGCCGGAGCCCTCAAAGAAGCCCATCTCTGGGAGGAGGTGGCGGACCGCCTGGACGCGCCGGCCCATACCCTCTCCGGGGGCCAGCAGCAGCGCCTCTGCCTGGCCCGGGTCCTGGCCCTGGAACCGGAAATCCTGCTGGTGGACGAGCCCACCGCCTCCCTGGATTTCCGGGCCTCCCTCAAGGTGGAAGAACTCCTCTTGTCCCTGAAAGAACGTTATACTATTATTGCTGTGTCCCATAGCCTGAGCCAGGCCCGCCGCCTGGCGGACGCAGCCCTCATCTTCAGGGACGGCTCCGTAGCTGAACGGTTAAGCCGGGAGGACCTGCAGGCTCCGGATACCTTGCAGGCCCTGTTGGAGGAAATTTTTTAGTCAGGGTTGGTTAACACAAGCAGCAAGCGAACACGCCATTCGTGAACCTTTGGCTCACCAGAAACCATGAAAATATTGGAACTTGGAGCTTGGAACTTTTCAGGACAGTTCCTCATGAGCTATTGGTTCAGCCGTAAGTTATGCAAAGTTCGTGGAATTGCGCACTTAACCTTGAACCTTGAACTTTGAACTTTTCAGACAGAAAACTGAGGAGGCCCCATGTTGGAAATAAGCATCCCCGGGGGGCAAACCCTGCGTCTCAGCCAACTGCTCCTGGATTATAACGGCACCCTGGCCGCTGACGGTTCTTTGCTCCCGGGGGTGGCCGAGCGCCTGCAAAGCCTGGCCCAGCATCTGCAGATTCATGTGGTCACCGCGGACACCTTTGGCAGCGTCCGGGACCAGGTGGCCCACCTGCCGGTGCAATTGGCCGTCATTCCTCCCCAGGATCAGGCCCAGGCCAAGGCCGATTTCCTGGATACCTTGTGGCCGGAGGATGCCGTGGCCATCGGCAATGGCAGAAACGATGAACTGATGCTGAAAAAAGCGGCCCTGGGAATAGCCCTGGTGCAAACCGAAGGCGCGGCCGCCTCCGCCCTCCGGGCTGCGGACGTGGTAACCCCGGGAATCATCGAGGCCCTGGACCTGCTGCTCCATCCCGACCGCTTGCGGGCCACCCTCAGGTGTTAAGGGGAGGTGAAGAGGATGCTCCGGGCCGGAACCTTTTTGGCGCTGCTGCTGGCCGCACTTATCTGCGGCTGTTCCCAGGTGGCCTCCCTGACTCCGGTGGGGGAGCATCCCCGGAAGATCTCCCCTGATGACTGGAACGGGACCTGGCTCAACAAGGAGCAAACCGTCAGGATCAGGGTGGCGGACCCGCAGCGGGGAGTGCTGCAGGTGGCCTGGGTGGAAGAAAAGGGCGGGGCCCTGGTGCCGGAATCCCATCAGCTTGAGTTGTGGGCCGCGGGGACATGGACCTTTGGCAACTTCAAGACCAAGGAGGCTGCCGCTCCCTACCTTTGGGCTCTGGTGCAAAATGACCACGGTCAGATCATTATCTGGACCCCGGACCAGGCGTCTTTCCGGAAACTGGTGGAAACGGGGGTGCTGCCCGGCAGCGTCACCAAGGGCGGCGACGTGATTCTCCAGAAGCTCTCCGGGGAGCAGTTGCAGACCATGATGTCCCCGGCCCATAGCCAGTGCTTCCACTGGCAGACGCCCCTCGTCTTTATCCGCTTGGGGAAGTAATCCCCCCTTCACCGAAGAAAATATCCCTCTGCCATCACCAGGTCCGATAAAAAGGGACATCCTCCCCATTAGGGTATTTCATACCCTTTCGCAATCAAAAGACATTGAACTGTAGGGGCGAATCTTGTATTCGCCCTGTGCGGGTGGGTGAACACCAGGTTCGCCCCTCCAAGAAAATTGCCGTTAGATTGCGACTTGGTATCAGGTCCACAACCCTCGTAAACTACAATAATTTCCAGCCGGGGCTCCCCCCGTCCGGTCCCCCCTGCCCTTGGTCAGATGTTATAAAAATCGCCAGCCAGAAAAATTTCTATTGACAATGATACCCTACCTGGGTATGGTAGCTATAACGAGACCCTAAGCATCAGTGAAACCCAGGCCCCGGCTGGAAAATGATTCCAGCCCGGGGGACTGGGTGGCGGGGGCGGAAATGAGTCTTAATGACTTGACTATTCATAGAAAAGTATAGGTATTATGCATCCCCCAGACGAATTAGAAAAGCAGGTGCAGGCAGATATCCACAGCCGTTTAAAGAAGATCGAAGGGCAGATCCGGGGTCTGCAAGGCATGATTGCCGCGGATAAGGAGTGTGAGCAGATCCTCACCCAGGCCAGAGCCGCCCACTCCGCCTTAAAAGCGGTGTGCAACCTGATTTTAAGGGTTTATCTGATCAAATGTTACGGCAAAAGGGGGGAGGAGCAGTCCCCGGAGGATGAATTTAACCGGCTGGACCGGGCCATCGATATGCTTTCCCGGTTTGTTGATAAATAATGGCCCCAAGCCCATCAATCTTGATTCTCCCGGCTCCCAGGCCGGGAACATTATCCCTAAGGAGAGAAACCATGACCACCGCTGATCTCACTGCCGTAAAACCCGCCGCCGTGGTGGATTGCCGGGGCAGCGCCTGCCCGGGGCCCCTCATGGAAGCCAAGAAGGCCATCGCCACCGTCAAGGTGGGGGAAGTGCTGGAAGTGCTTTCCAGCGACCCCGGCACCAAGGAAGATATCCCCCTGTGGGCCAAGAAGGTGGGCCATGAATTCATCGGCTCCCTGCCCGCGGATGGCTATGACCGCATCTTTGTGACCCGGAAGAAATAAGGGGAGGGCCTCATGGAGGCCGCCAAAGCCAACGGCAAGATCCTGATACTGGCGGAAGACGCCTGCGCCTATCCCGGGGCCGACGCCGCCGGCCAGGGGCACATGAGCTACTCGGCCAACACTTACATAATGCGGGTGAAGGCCGCGGTGCTTTTCCCGGAGCAATTCTATCTGGATTGCTTTCACAAGGGCATTGCCGGCATCATCATCATGTCCTGCGGGGTGGAAACCCCCTACCATGGCGCCTATGAAGCCCTGGCCCGGCGCATTGACCGGGTCTACGCCCTGATGAAGCAAGAAGGTCTGGACATCCGCCGCCTGCGGCTCACCGCCATTTGCACGGTCTGCACCCGGGCCTTTATCAAGGAAGTGCAGCAGATGCAGGACCTGGTCTCCCAACTGGGCCCGCCGGGAAGCGAGCCAGCGGCCGCGGCGGGCGCGGCCTAAGGTCTCCCAGGAGCAAGCGGCATGGCAACACCTAAAAAATTGAGCTTCGACGCCCTGGTCCTGGGCGGCGGCATCGCCGGGCTGGAGGCGGCCCTCAATCTCGCGGAGCAGGATTTCTCCGTGGTGGTGGTGGAACAGGACGCGTCCATCGGCGGCAAGATGATCCGGCTCTCCAAGGTCTTTCCCACCCTGGATTGCTCCAGTTGCATCACCACCCCCAAGATGGCGGCCGCCGCGCATCACCCCCAGATCACCATCCTCACCTACTGCGAGTTGCAAACCCTTAAGCGGCAAAACGGTGGTTTGGTGGCCGGGATCGTCCAAAAGCCCCGGTACGTGGATGCAGAGAAATGCATCGGCTGCCGCCAGTGCGAATACCAGTGCCCGGTGCTGGTCCCCGACGCCGAGCAAGGGGGGTTGGCGGCGCGCAAGGCCGCGTATATCCCCTTTTCCAACGCCATTCCCCAGACGGCCTTGATCGATACCGCCAATTGCATTCTTTGCGGCCGCTGCGCCAAAATTTGCCCCACCCAGGCCGTCGATTATTTTGAGCAGCCGGGGGAATTCACTTTGACTGCCGGCGCCGCGGTGATCGCCACCGGCTTCGAGATGATTCCCCTTAAGGACAAGGTCCAGTACGGCCAGGGCCAGATTCCCAACGTCATCACCGCCTTGCAGATGGAAAGGCTGCTGGCCCCCCACGGCCCCTACAACCGGGTCCTGAGGCCTTACGACGGCATGGAGCCGGATAACATCGCCTTCATCCAGTGCGCGGGCTCCCGGGATCAGAGTCTGGGGTTGGGGTATTGCTCCCGGGTCTGCTGCATGTACGCGGTGAAGGAGGCCATGCTCCTGTCCGGGGCCCTGCCCCTGGCGGACATCACCGTTTACTACATGGATATCCGGGCCTTCGGCAAGGGCTATGAGCAGTTCTATCAAACCGCCCAGGCCATGGGAGTGAATTTCGTGAAGGGGAAGGTGGCCTACCTGGACCCCGGGGAAAACGGCGCGGTCAAGGTGCGCTACGAATCCCAGGATGCCGCAGGGGGAGTGCAGGTGGCGGAACACGACCTGGTGGTTTTGTCCCTGGGCCTGGTCCCCGCCTGGGACCCCCAAGGCCGCTGCGTCCTTTCCACTGCCGGGGATAAATTCATCAAGACCGTCAAACCCAAGACCTCCCCCACCCTGACCGATCTGGAGGGGGTCTTTGTGGCCGGGGCCGCGGCCGGACCCAAGGATATCGTGGACAGCATCGTCGAGGCCGGGGCCGCGGCCATGGAGGCTTCCCGCTATCTGACTTCAGTGAGCAGTAAGCAGTGAGCAGTGAGGCCAGGGGCCAGGGGAAAAATAAGGTAATTTGTGGGTTGAAATGTCCTTTTCGGAAAAGACAAAACGGTAAATAGAAAACGGTAAACGGGAACCAGGCAGATGGCCAAGAAGAAAAAACCTGAACCCAAAACTGAGCCAACCACCGGCGGCAAAGTCGGCGTCTACGTCTGCCATTGCGGCGGCAATATTTCCGACGCGGTGGACGTGGAGCAGGTTTGCGCCCAGGCCCGCAAGATCCCCGGAGTGGTGGTGGCCCGGGACAATATGTTCATGTGTTCCGATCCCGGCCAGGAGATGATCATCGAGGATCTGAAAAGCGGCCTGGTGGACCGGGTGGTGGTGGCCTCCTGCTCCCCCAGCCTGCACGAAACCACCTTCCGGAGCGCCCTGGCCCGGGCCGGAGCCAACCCCTATGTCTATGAACAGGCCAACCTTAGGGAACAGGTGAGTTGGGTGCACCACGGCCCCGCAGCCACCTCCAAGGCCAGCCGCCTGGTGGCCGCGGCCGCGGCCAAGGCGGGCCAACTAAAACCTTTGGCCCCCCTGCGGGTGGAGGTGCAGCCCCGGGCTGCGGTCATCGGCGGCGGCGTGGCGGGCCTGAAGAGCGCCCTGGAACTGGCCCAGCGCGGCCAAGAGGTGATCCTCCTGGAAAAGAGCCCTTTCCTTGGGGGACAGGTGGCCCAGTTGGATCGCCTGGCGCCGCTGGGGGAAACCGCAGCCAGGATCATCGGCGAACTGGCGGCCGCGGTGCTCCAGCACCCGGCCATTAAAGTCTATACCTGCGTCCAGGTGGAGGGGTTCGAGGGGTACATCGGTAATTTCAAGCTCAAGGTGATTCGTAGGCCTCCGGGAGGCGGGGAATATGCGGCTCAATTATCTACTTTGAGTCAGTCAGGCCAAGGGCTGGGAGAATTCGTGCCCTTTGTGGGCCTCATGCCCGCCTCGATTCCGGAAACCCAAGAGGATATCCACCTGGAGGCCGGAGTCATCATTCTGGCTACCGGCATGCGGCCCTATGGACCCCGGACCGGGGAATACGGCTATCAAAAATTTCCCCAAGTGGTCACCCTGCCGGAATTCATCCGCCTCCTGGCCGCGGCCCCCCCGGGCGACACCCTGGCGCTGGAGGGGAGGCCCATCCGCGGCGCGGCCCTGATCCACTGCGTGGGCAGCCGCCAGATTCCCGGCGTCCATGAGGAAAATGAGGGTGGCTACCTGAACGAATATTGCTCCCGCACCTGCTGCGGGGCCAGTCTTTATGCCGCCAACCTCCTCCGGGAAAACTACCCCCAGACCCGGATCTTTGATTTTTACCGGGATATCCGCACCTATGGCCGGGGCCAGGAGGAGCTCTACACCCAGGCGGCCCACAACCAGGCGGTCTTTTTCCGCTTCGAGGCCGGGGAGGAGCCCCAGGTCCTGGAGAATCCCGACCCCCAGGGCCCTCCCCTGCTGGTCCGGGTGCAAGACGTCCTGACCTTCGGGGAGGAGATAGAGGTGCCCGTGGACCTGGTGGTCCTGGCCGTGGGCCAGGAGCCCAACCCCGTCGCCGACCTGGTGGAGAAGATGAAGATCCCCGTGGCCGCGGACCGCTTCCTCCAGGAGGTGCATCCCAAGCTGCGCCCCGTGGAAGTGGCGGTGGCCGGCATCTTCCTGGCGGGCGCCTGCCAGGCCCCCTTTGACGTGGGGGAGACTTGCGCGGCTGCGGGCGCGGCCGCGGTGAAGGCAGCGGCCATTCTTTCCCGGGGGTATGTGGAACTGGACCCCTTTGTGGCGGAAGTTGATCTGAGCAAGTGCCAGGGCGCCGGCGCCTGCGTGGAGGCCTGCCTGGCGGACGGAGCCCTGACCATGGTGGAGTTGGAAGTGGGCGGCCAGAAGGTGAAGCGGGCCCAGGTCAACCCGGTCCTCTGTATCGGTTGCGGAGCCTGCGTGGCGGTCTGCCCGGAAAACGCCATCAACGTCCAGGGCTGGACCCTGAAGCAGTTCGAGTCCATGGTGGACATGGTCGTCTCGGATGAGTACCTGGAAGGTGCTTAATTTTGCTAAAGAAGTTCAATCAGGAAAAAGTTTTTACCCCCCTTTTTTAAAGGGGGGTCAGGGGGGATTAAATTACGCCCAATAATCCCCCTAAATCCCCCTTTAGGAAAGGGGGACTTTAAAGACCTGCTGCTATTTGGGCGCAGCCAGTAATGAGATTAATGAAAAGTTCCTCATGGAGCATTGACCTACGCGTAAAGCTTGAAAAGGTGCTGATGGGGATAACCCTGACTTTGAACTTTGAACCTTGAATTTTGAACTTTTCTGGACAGTTGCTTATGGGCCATGGGCCCACCCATAAATAATGAAAAATCCGTAGGGGCGGGCGTCTCGCCCGCCCCCGCGTCGCCCAGGCGAGACGCCTGTGCCACCGGCAGACGGAACTTTTCGGAGCAATAATTAGGCAATCCCTTGAGGTTTAATAATGCCTGACACGCCGTTGGAAACAGATTCCCCAAAAGAGGCCCTGAAAAAGCTGAAGGCGGCCCGCAAAGAGCAGGTCGCCGCAGCCACCAGCCGCATGAAGGCGCAGCGCCGGGCAGTAAAGGCCATCAAGGAGAGCCTGGCCGACTCCGAGCTGACGGTGCCGGAAGTGGCCGCAGCCACCGGCCTGCCGGTGGACGAAGTCCTCTGGTATGTAGCCACCTTGAAGAAATATGGGGAAATCCTGGAAGGACCCAAGGCCGGCGCTTATTACCGCTACCGCCTGGGCCGGCCCCCGGCCCCGGAGGCAGAGACGGATGCGGCTGACTAGCAGGGTTTAAGAAATCTGTATATGGAAATACAGGGCCTCAGAGTAAACCAATGGTATTTAAAGTCCCCCTTTGAAAAAGGGGGATTTAGGCAGCAGTGTCCGGTTAAGTTTTTGCAAAGGCATAGTTTTTTTGCCGTTGAAGCTCTGGGAGATGG